>JAJRVZ010000020.1 GCA_024277055.1 Calditrichota bacterium | reverse complement strand
CGTCGTTCATGAAAATAGCTGCTTTCCCATCGCGTGCAACCTGAAGCACATCCAGGGCGCCGTCCGCGTTTACATCCGTAAACTCTGAAATATAAATGTAGGGAGCTTCATCAAACCAGGTACCGTCAAGGCCGCGGGATTGGGCCTCTTCGCTGAATTGCCGGTCGCCTTTGTTGATATACAGGTAATTACGGCACAGGAAATAATATACCAGAATATCGGGCATGAAATCGCCGTTCAAATCGGCGATGACGACTTCATTATGCGCCGTCGAAGGGGGCAGACTGATTCCGAAATTGGCCGAATCGGCAAAATTGCCGGCGCCGTCATTGTAATAAATTACCAGCGGCCTGGTTCTTTTGCTGTTTAATGTCGAGAAAATCACGAGGTCCAGGTCGCCGTCCAAATCCATATCGGCAAAATTTACAAGCGAGCGGTCATAGGTAATCTCGGCTGGAACCGGTGAAAGGCGCATCTCAAATTTCCAGTCGCCCAGGTTTTGATACCAGTGATCTTTCTTGGGTGAGGCATTTATATAAATATCCGGCAACCCGTTATTGTCGATGTCGGCAATGGTCGCTGCATGTACCGGAAGGTTGTTGATGTCCGGCAGATCACTGCTCTTTTCGGTGAAAAAACCATCCCCGCGATTCGAATAAATTCGCGCCGGGAAATCCTGGGTAGGTACCTGAAAAGCATCCAGGGTATTATTATGGTCAAAATCAGCGAAGTAGATTCTGCCCGGGTTCAGGCGCAAATTAACGTACCCGGAAATATCCTAGAAAGCGGCAACTTTAGCCCAGTGGCTTTTGTACAAACCTGTAGAAGAAATGATATACAGGGTATAAGCGTCTGTTTCCCCGGTTCGCACGCTTCCGACGGTCGTGGAACTGGTGGTATTGCGAAAACCGGTTATCTGATTCCAGGTGGCCCCGTCGAAGCGCAGCACTTCACCGTTGAGGGTAACGATCCAGCCTTCGTTGTCGCTGATCATTTGCACGTCGCGGAATCTGGTAGGCGGAAGACCCGTTACCGGTTGCCAGAACATTCCGTCGAAATGCCAAACTTCCTTCAGGCCCACCGCCCAGATATTATCCGGCGCCAGATAGCTGAAATTCAGAATATAGTTTTGAGAATCAACGTTTCTGAAGGTCAGTTTACGCCAGCTATTTCCGTCGAATTGATAAATAGCGCCGCCGGAACCGCCGACCAGAACATTATCGGCGGAAACGACCAGCAGGGCGCGAAAGGTGTTATCCGTATCGATGGACCGGTCCTGCCACCGCTCACCGTCAAAAAAGTAAATTTTTCCGTTCTGACCGACGGCATATCCGTTCGTCACACCGTTGTTGCGATACATTTGCATACGGAAAATAACCAGGTCGTCATTCGGTTCGGGCAGGGCTTCGGGGAAATCGATTTTATTCCAGGACTTGCCGTTGAAACGGAAACAGGTTTTTGTCCAGGTTTTCGGATCATGTCCCAGCACCCATACATCATCATTCGCGACGGCGCTGACACTCATCATTTCCACGAAGGAACGGGTAAATTTTTCGGCCGGTACTTCCAGCTGTGCCCGTTCGCCGTCAAAAAAATACAGCCCGCGGTTGGTGGCATACCAGATAGCGGTATCGGCAAGCACCGCTAATGAAAAGGGATACTCCCGGTTTTGCAATGCAGTGATGTTCACAAAGGTTACACTACCGTTTTCAGCTTTAAGAACCGGGTAGCTGAATAATAAAAACACGCAGCTGAAGAATACTATCTTCTTTTTTAGCATGGAGGCCGGTTAATACTGTTCAAACCAATAAAACATTCAGCCTAATATAGAAAATTTTTCTTTAAGAAAGATGTGACGGCTGTCCAATAGGACCGGCTGTCATTCCATTTATTCCACAAGGCACGGGAACCATGATGTCCTTCACTTTGCGGCAGAAAAGACGTTTTGGTTCTGGAAGGTATGGCTTTAAAAATGGATGCCCACTGTTTACGTTCCGGTTTGGCGGAAGTAATAAATACCGGAACGTTTATTTTAGCTGCTGCTTCGGTAATAAACGTTTCACTTTTGCCGAAGCGGGTAAAATATTCGCCGGGGGAGAAGGCCAGCACGCCATCGGTTTTTTCGGGATATTCGCCTGCAAGCCGCAGGACCAGCGCTGCCGAATAGGAACTGCCCCAGATAATCAGTTTGCCCTGTGCGAATTTCCCGCGGGCATAGTCCACCGCCGCCAGCATGTCCGTAAAGGCATCCAGGTAGGTTACCCCTTTTCCGGCTTTTCGTGCGCGGGTGAAGGTCCGGTTTTCGACATCATTGACCGCGCCGCCGGAGCGCTGGTCGATTGCCATGCAATTAAAGCCGAGCCGATTCAGTTCGGGTGCAATTTCGAGATATTCGCCGCGACTCCAGCCCGCCTGGTGGAAGAGCACGATAAACGGTGCTTTATCGTCATGGGCCATATACAGGTCGGCTGTGACGATCAGTCCGTCGCCGGAAGGAAAGTTAACGGTTTCCCGCCCGGCGGCGACGATAATTGCCGGCAGCAGCAGGAAAAGAAAAAGGAATCGATACATGTTTGCCTCTGTATTTTGGTATTTATGTTCAGTTCGGGTCATGTCAACAAAAATGGTGTTGACCTTCCCTTAAAAATTTTCGTTCTGGTCGCCGATGTTTTCCATCTGGAATTTAATGCTTTGGATTTTCAACCGGGAACTGTTCAGTCCGTCCGGATTCCACAACCAGATCACGGCACGATACCCCAGGCTGTAATACTGAAAATCACGGTCGATGCGCCCGCTGTGGCTTCCCAGTGCGTCGAACCGCAGGTTTAATCCGTTCCGGTAAACATAATCGAAAGCCGCCTGGTATCCGGCGAAAATTCTCAGCGAATAAAACCAGGGTTGTTCCGCACCGTAAACTTCGGCAAACAGGCCGATATTTTTATGGCCGATCCGGTCCCCGGCATAACCGGAAAAATTGGCGATGCCCAACGCGGTACCGCCTGCCGCCTGCGGGAAAGATTTGCGCAGGATAAACGGCGGCACGATTTCCAGAGAAGCCAGATTCTTAATGCGAAACTGGGCCTGGTCGGTAAAAGGTGAAACAGCCAGATAGGCAACGGTCCAGATGATATCGGGAGTCAGAAACAGGTCATAATCATCGCCAAGCCCGTAGCCCCACCAGAAACTGCTCTCAAATTCGGGTTTACCTGAAAAGCGTGGAACGTTAAGGTTGTAATTTAAACTGATACCCACCGCCAGATCACCGGTACTCAGCGGACGCACGGTCGAAACCGAACTGGAGCAGGCGAAAAGCAGAAGTGCCGCGGAAAGGATCAGAATAGTTTTGATGGGAAAGTTAATCATCGACACTCCGTTTTTGCAGCAACCGGTTGCGGGCAAAGGTAAATTCACTCACCGGCTCGCCGTTGATCAGGTGCTTTTGGATGATCCGTTCAAGCACCTGCGGCGAACAGGAATGATACCAGGTGCCTTCGGGGTAAACTACTGCGATCGGGCCGTGCATGCAAACGCGCAGACAATCAACTTTACTGCGGTAAATCATCTGTTCCGGCTTCTGCAGACCCAGTTCGGCCAGACGTTTTTTCAGAAACCTCCAGGAATTGAGACTGTCTTCCACCGTGCTGCATTTGGGTTTGCTCTGATCGGCGCACAGGAAGATGTGACGTTGAATCTTTTCCAGGCCCAATTTTTCGGATTTGTTCCGTAATCCGTTTTTAAGTT
>JAJRVZ010000353.1 GCA_024277055.1 Calditrichota bacterium | reverse complement strand
ATAACCGGTAAAGCCGCTTCCACTTTTTCAAATCCCCCTTCTATCTGCCGCTCGGCCACCGCGGTACCGCCGTTGATTTCCAGTTTGGTTACTACGGTTATGGCGGGCATGTCGAGCAATTCACCCAGCAGGGAGGGCATTTGTACATTATCATCGTCGATGGCCTGTTTGCCCAGCAGAACGACATCATAATTACCGACCTTCAGAACATCGGCCAGTGCTTTCGCCGTTACCATGGGATCAGCCGGAATTCCGTCGGTTTTTATGTGAACGGCTTTATTGGCGCCCATGGCCAGCGCGCTGCGGATCGCGGAAGTGACGCGGTCCGGGCCAAGAGAAATAACGGTAACATCACCGTCGTTGGCTTCACGCAGTTTCAGCGCTTCCTCAACAGCAAATTCATCATAGGGATTCAAAATGAAATTAATCTCGCTTTCATCGATTTGCTTGTCCCCGGTCAGGCGTATCCGGGTTTCGGTATCCGGTACCTGTTTAATGCAAACGGCAATATTCACAGTAAAACCTCCTTCAGTTTTATTTTAAACTTATCAAAACGGATATTTGTCTTCCTCGGCAACATGATCGGCGATGGCGCGCAGATGACGGTCGTCGTTTTTATCGACCATCAAAATATTTCTGCGGGTCCGGCGCCAGGCCTGCTGGCAGAAAGTATTACACAGCGTTATTTCATGCCGGCAGGCATCCGCGCCTTTTTCGGCGATCAGGCTGTCGACACGAGAGATAGTTACAATCATGGCGAAGAGGTCGATAACCGCATTTGCCAGCCGCTCGTGCTGCATTTCCTTTTCAACGATCTTTTTACCGTATTTCATCAACGCCCGCTCGGTGGCAATATGCAGGTTTTTGGCCCAGTTCTCGAACAAAGCCTTCGATTCGGCCAGTGAAACATGCACTTCGCGGATGCGCTCCGTGGTGAGCCGGTCTCTCATGTAATGTACAGCGTAGTCGGTCAGCAGGCCGAAGGACTGGATCGGGTCTTTCAGTGCTTTTCCTATGTTTTTCAGGTATTCGCCCCGTTCCTGCATCCCGGCCAGGGCAATAAAAATCCGCAGAATTTCATTGGTTCCCTCGAAAATGGGATTAATACGTGCATCCCGCAGGTAGCGTTCGTAGGGATACTCCTTGCTGTACCCGATGCCGCCGGCCATCTGCAAACATTCATTGATATTGTTCCAGACGGCTTCGGTTGAAAATACCTTGCTGATCGCGGATTCCAGTGAAAAATCAACGGTTCCGCTGTCGATTAAGGCAGTCGTTAAATATACCATTGATTCCGCTACAAAGATATTAATGGTAATCTGGCTGATTTTCTCTTTGATGATATCGAATTCGATCAGAGGTTGCCCGAATTGCTGACGCGATTTCACATGGGCGATAATTTCTTTCAGAAGCATTTTCGATGCGCCCAGATTACCGCCGGCCAGACCGACACGACCGGTATTCAAAACCTCCATGGCAACTTTGAAACCCTTACCCGGTTCGTGAATCACATTTTCGAAGGGCACTTCAATATTGTCAAAGATCAGTTCCGTTGTGGAAGAACCGCGGATACCCAGTTTGTGTTCTTCCTTCCCGGATTGGATGCCCATATCACGGGTAACGATCACCGCGGTGATCTTGTCCATTTTTGATCCGTCCGGCTGGGTGATTTCTTCCTTGGCAAATACGGTCACAAAATCGGCGATACCGCCGTTGGTGATCCACATCTTTGAACCGTTCAAGATGTAACACCCTTTTTTCTCGTCACGCACCAGCCGGGTTTTGATCCCGCCTGCATCCGAACCGGCTCCGGGTTCCGTCAGTCCGAAGGCTGCGATCATTTCACCGCTGGCCAGTTTCGGCAGATATTTTTTCTTCTGTTCTTCGTTACCGTACAGCAAAAGCGCCTTCAAACCGATCGAGGAGTGAGCGCCGACCAGCAAAGCGCAACTGCCGTCGTAGCGGGTGATTTCCTCCAGAATCCGGACGTATGAAGTGTTGCTTAATCCGAACCCGCCGTATTCTTCCGGAATGACCAGGCCGAAAAACCCCAGTTCCTTAAAACCCTCGACGACCTCATCCGGGATGTTCTCCTCGCTGTCGATCTTTACCGCATCAATTTTCTGCTCGGCGAATTTTCGGAAAGCATCCAAAACCATTTCCAGGTTCTCGCGGTCATCCGGGTCCTGTTTCGGATAGGGAAGGACCAGCTCATCCAGTATAACACCGCTGAAGAGCGATTTGGCAAAACTGGGTTGTTCTTTGATACCCATGCATTCCTCCTGTCAGAATTTTCTATTTAAAATATTCATAGAAACCGTTTTTACTCTTTGCGACCTTCTGCAAAATCGCTGAAGGTTTGAATCGGTCTCCGTATTTATCCGCAAAAGCGGCCAGTGTATCAACTACCTTGCCGACACCTTCGGCATCGGCATAGGAAAGCAGACCACCGCGAAACGGGGCGAAACCGGTGCCGAAGATCATTCCCAGATCCACATCCTGCGGATGAAATGCGATCTTTTCTTCCAGGCAGCGGGCTGCTTCATTTATCATCGGATAAATGGTACGCTGAACAAGTTCTTCGTCGTTTAATTGTGTCGGGTTCTTCACCGTTATGAATCTGCCGACCTGCTCATCGGACAGTTTCTTTTTTCCGTCATAACGATAAAACCCTTTGCCGTTTTTCTTGCCCAGCCGATCGGCTTTCACCAGTTTTTCCAGAATATCCGATTCGGCCATGCGGTCACCCATCGATTGCCCGAGTATTTTGGCAACCTTGTAGGCAACATCGATACCTACTTCATCGAACAGCTCGATCGGTCCCATCGGCATACCGAACTTTTCCAGCGCCCGGTCAATCTTTTCAATCGAATGGCCTTCTTCGAGAAGGGAAACGGCTTCGACCATATAGGGAACCAGCAAACGGTTTACGAGAAAGCCGGGGCCGTCGGAAACGACGATGGGAGTTTTACCCAGTTTTTTGGCCAGTTGAAAAGTTGTAACCACGGCCTCCTCAGACGAATCCTTTCCACGGATCACCTCTACCAGCGGCATCATGTGTACCGGGTTGAAGAAATGCATACCCACGAACCGCTGCGGGTGTTTAAAGGCCGGGGCCATATCGTTGACGAGCAGGGATGAAGTGTTGGTTACGATAATTGTGTCATCACGCACCTGCGTTTCCAGTTCGGCGAAAACTTTTTTCTTGATGTTCAGGTCTTCTACAATAGCCTCAACCACGAAATCGACGGTTTTAAAACCGCTGTAATCTATGGTTCCGGTGATGTTATTCAGGATGTGACTGAATTCCAGTTTGCTGATGCGACGACGTTTCAGTTTGCTTGTCAGCACCGATGCCGCCTGCTGGTAGGCCTTGGCCACCGCATCGTAATTGATATCCTTTACCCGCACCGGAATGTTTTTGCCGGCAAATAATTGGGCAATTCCGCCGCCCATAACGCCGGCGCCGAGCACGGCTGCTTTACGGACCGGTAGGGCGTTTACATTCTTTTTATCGGATCCGGTCTGTTTCTTTACCGCTTCAGACCAGAAAAAGATTTTAATCAGGTTTTTGGAGATGGGGGTTTTAATCAAACGTCCCAGGGCCCGTGCTTCAATTTCAAGTCCGCGTTTGAGTGAACCGCCGTAGGTTTTTTTAATCACATCCAGGGCTTCCAGCGGAGCCGGGTAATGGCCTTTTGATTTTTTCAGAACCTGTTTCCGTGCCTGGTCGAAAATAACTTTGCGCCCCAACGGATTTTTTTCCAGCAGCACCGGAACCGGACCTTTTTGCCTGCGTTTGGAACGCGCCAGAACATCTTTTCCGGCCAGCAGATCCTTTGCAAAATCCAGCGCCTTTTCTTTTACCTGTTCCTT
>JAJRVZ010000352.1 GCA_024277055.1 Calditrichota bacterium | reverse complement strand
ATAAATTTAATGGTGTAAATAATTGCTTTGAATTTCATGTCATTACCTGCAAAAAAAAAGGGCAGTCAAAAAAACTGCCCTGCTGAGTGTGCTGGAGGCGGGATTTGAACCCGCACGCCCGGATGAGCGCTACCCCCTCAAGATAGTGTGTCTACCAAATTCCACCACTCCAGCTTTTCTATTACTTTGTCGTATCCTGCTGTGTGCCGGGGATCGGAGCTACCGGAATGTCAGCTGCCGGCAAGGTTAATTCCTCGGCAGCTTTTTGCTGGATTAAACTTTGTTGTGTCGATTCCGCTTCGGTTTTGTAAATATAGCCGATTGCAATACAAAGCACCATGTATGCTATGGCCAGTATGGTTGTCGCTTTGCTGAGAAAGGTAGCGGCACCACGGCCACCGAACACGGCGCTGCCGGCGCCGAAGCCACCGATTGAGCCTGCCAGCCCCTGTCCTTTTCCTGCCTGCAGCAAGATTACAACGACCATTGAAAAGCAGGCCAGCACAAAAAGGATAATCAAAAAGGTATACATAAATTTATTTTCTCCTTTAAAATTCGAGCGGTTAAGTTAACAATTCCATTTAAGGATTTCAAACAATAATTTCGGAATTGAAAACTTAATTAATCGCTTCAGCGATTTTAATGATCCCGGCAAAAGAATCGGCCTCCAGGCATGCACCGCCGACAAGCGCCCCGTCAATGTCCGGTTGTTTTAAAAGGCTTTCGGCATTTCCCGGTTTTACGCTGCCGCCGTATTGAATGATCACCGCTTCGCTTGTACCGAGGTCATATTGCTCACGCAGCCATTTACGAATAAACGCATGCACTTCCTGAGCCTGTTCCGGGCTGGCGGTTTTTCCGGTGCCGATGGCCCATACCGGTTCGTAGGCGATGATGATGCCCTTCATCTGTGCGCCGGATATACCTTTCAGGGCACCCGAAATCTGGGTTTCAATTACTTTTTCCGTGATATTGCCTTCCCGTTCGTCGAGCCTTTCACCCACACAGACAATCGGTTTCAATCCACTTTCCAAAGCACGGTGCAAACGGCGGTTAACCGTATCGTCCGTTTCACCGAAATACTGGCGCCGTTCCGAATGTCCGATGATTACATAGGTAGCACCGGCACTTAATATCATTTCCGCGGATAATTCTCCGGTAAAAGCACCATGTTTTTCCCAGTAAAGATTTTGTGCGCCGACTGCAATCGGGGATGCCGACAGAATATCACTCACTACGGAGATGGCAGTAGCCGGTGGACAAACAATCATTCCGGTTTTTTTTATGCCGGCAGTTTTTACTTTTAATGCCTTTACCAATTGCAAAGCTTCCGAATTGGTTTTGTGCATTTTCCAGTTTCCGGCAATTACTTTGTTTCTCATTTTTTACTCCAGTTTCTATTTATCCGTCAGTGCCTCAATACCCGGTAATTTTTTTCCTTCGAGAAATTCCAGCGAAGCGCCCCCTCCGGTCGAAATATGTGTGATCTTATCATCCAGCCCGAAAGCGCTTACCGCTGCTGCCGAGTCACCACCGCCAACCACCGTAGTAGCTCCTTCGGCCGTAGCAGCAGCCAGGGCCCGCGCGATTTTTTCCGTTCCGGTCGCAAAGGCCGGCATCTCGAACGCACCCATCGGACCGTTCCAGATCACCGTCCGTGCTTCAGCAATTGCTTTGCTGAAAATATCCTGTGACTGCGGACCGATATCAAGTCCCATCCAACCGACCGGAATTTCATCGACGGGTACAACCCGAGTATCAGCGTCATTCGAAAAAGCATCGGCGATTACCACATCCGCCGGCAGCATCAGAGTTATACCTCTTTTCTCCGCTTCATCAAGCAATTCCTTTGCCATGGCAATCCGGTCTTCCTCGAGCAGAGAATCACCGATCTCCTTTCCCATGGCTTTGAAAAAAGTAAAAATCATTCCGCCGCCGACGATCAGCCGGTCCACTTTATCGAACAGATTTTTAACGACGTCTATTTTACCGGAAATCTTTGCTCCGCCCAGAATAGCGAGCAACGGTCTTTTCGGATTGCTGATGGCCTCCCCCAGGTATTTAAGTTCTTTCTCAATCAGGAATCCGGCAACCGCCGGTTGAATAACATGGGTAACGCCTTCCGTGCTGGCGTGGGCCCGGTGTGCCGTACCGAAGGCATCATTTACAAATACGGTGCAACCGGCAGCCAGGCGACGGGCAAATTCGTCATCGTTTTTTTCTTCTTCTTTGTGAAACCGAAGATTCTCCAGCAGCATAACCTGTCCCGGCGCCAGTTCGCTTTTCAGTTTATCGACATCGGCCCCAACACAATCGGGCGCCATAATCACTTTCAAACCAAGCAGGTCTTCAAGTCGCCGTGCAACCGGTTTCAGGCTCAATTCGGATTTCATTTCACCTTTCGGGCGACCGAGATGCGAGCACAAAACCAACGCGGCCCCCTGCCCGAGTATGTACTTTATCGATGGCAGGGCGGAAGTAATTCTGCGATCATCCGTGATATTCCGATGCTCATCAAGCGGCACATTGAAATCACAACGCATCAGAACGGTTTTACCCTGAAGTACAACATCTTTTAGTGTTTTTTTGGCCATGGCGCTTTTCCTTAATAAAAAAGGCTGCCCCGCTTGTCAATACTTGCTTGTGAAGACAACAATCAGCCGGCAGCCCCGTTACTTTTATATTCCGATAATTTAAATGGCTGCTACCTTTTTAACCAGGTCAACCGTACGGTTTGAATAGCCCCATTCGTTATCATACCAGGAAAATACCTTGACGAAATTTCCATCCATAACCGAAGTGGACAGACTGTCAAAAATACTTGAATGCGGATTGTCGATCACATCGACCGAAACGATCGGGTCTTCACAATACTGGAGCACCCCTTTCATCGGTCCGTCCGCGGCAGCTTTCATGGCGGCGTTGATCTCTTCCGCCGTTACGTTTTTGCCGACTTCAGCAACGAGGTCAACAATGGAACCGTCGGCAACCGGAACACGCAAGGCTACACCGTCCAGTTTGCCGGCAAGTTCGGGAATTACCTTTCCGACGGCACGGGCAGCCCCGGTTGTGGTCGGAATCATGCTCACGGCCGCGGCACGTGCCCTTCGCAAATCGGAATGCGGCAGATCGAGCAATCGCTGATCATTCGTATATCCGTGAACGGTGGTCATGAAGCCTCTTACCAGGCCGAAGGAATCATGCAAAACCTTGGCGACAGGCGCCAGACAATTTGTTGTGCAGGATGCGTTTGAAACGATTCGATCCGACGAGCGCAGCTGATCATCATTGACTCCCAGCACAATGGTGTTGTCGATTTCATCCTTTGCCGGTACCGTTAAAACAACTTTACCCGCCCCCTGAGTCAAATGGTTTTCCAGCTGGCTTCGTTTGCGAAAAACGCCCGTCGATTCAACAACAACATCAACCCCCAATTCTTTCCACGGCAACTGTGAAGGATCTCTCTCGGCAAGAACTTTTACCTTCTGATCACCTGCGATCAGGCTGTCGCCCTGAAAACTGACATTTTCCGGATAGCGACCGTGGACCGAGTCATATTTCAGCAGATAGGCCAGGGTATTCGCATCGGTCAGATCATTGATTGCAACAAATTCGATATCCTTATCATACTGGGCTGCTTTGAAAACCAGTCGTCCTATTCTTCCAAAACCATTTATGGCAACTTTTATGCTCATCAGTTTCTCCTTTTGTGATAGCAAATATTTTGTTCAGAAAAGCGCAATTTAGTGAAAGCGCATTTTTATGTCAAGAATAGTTCGGATGCTGCCCCTATCATCGACAAAGTTTATAAGT
This sequence comes from Calditrichota bacterium, assembly GCA_024277055.1. Classification (GTDB taxonomy): domain Bacteria; phylum Calditrichota; class Calditrichia; order JAJRVZ01; family JAJRVZ01; genus JAJRVZ01. Next base: position 1,175 of record JAJRVZ010000352.1, on the reverse strand, counting down.
ACTTGAATTTGTGATTGTTAAGTCTGCGGATTATGCTTGATATAAATAGGCGGGTGAATTAAATTGCCCCGGTTCAATCAATAAATGGAATTGCACGTGCTTCTTATCAGAAACGGATTAATCGTTACAGCGGATCTACAATCGAGAGTGTTTAAGGGCGATATGCTGATCGATGGGGATGTAATTAAAGATATTCAGCCCGAAATTGATGTTTCAGATGACACGGAAATCCTTGATGCTTCTGAATATGTAATTACTCCGGGATTTATTCAAACCCATGTACATCTGTGTCAGTCGCTCTACCGCAACTGTGCCGACGATCTGCTGCTGCTGGACTGGCTGCGTAAACGCATCTGGCCCTATGAGGCCTCACTGACTCCTGATGATTTACGACTGGCCGCCCAACTGGGATTAAGCGAACTTTTGCTCAGCGGAACGACTACAATCATGGACATGGGAACGGTTAAACACATGGATGTCGTTTTTGAAGAGCTGGTACGCAGCGGTATCCGCGCCTACTGCGGCAAAACAATGATGGATTTTGGTGAAATGCCGCCTGAACTCTTTGAAGATATGGATACCGCACTCAATTCCAGCCAGGAATTACTGCAACGCTGGCACAATGCGGAAAACGGACGAATTCGATATGCATTCGCACCCCGGTTTGCTGTGTCGTGTACAGAAGAACTGTTGAAACAGACCAAGAAACTGGCCGACGAGCACGGCGTTATTTTTCACACCCATGCATCCGAAAACCAGGGAGAACTGGCCCTGGTAAGAGAACGTTTTGGTCGGCGAAATATAAGTTATTTGAACCGGATCGGAGTAACCGGTGAAAATATTTGTCTGGCACACTGTATCTGGCTCGACGAGGAAGAGAAGGATATTCTCCGGTCGGAGAAAATGCATGTTTTGCACTGCCCGGGCAGTAATCTGAAACTGGGATCCGGCATCGCCCCGATTCCCGAATATCTCGAAAAAGGCATCAATGTTTCGCTGGGTGCCGATGGGGCCCCCTGTAATAATAACCTGGATATTTTTAATGAAATGCGTCTGGCGGCGCTTATTCAGAAACCGATACACGGACCGCAGGCAATGGATGCCGAAACCGTATTCCGCATGGCGACTATCGAAGGTGCACGCGCCCTGGGGTTGGCAAAGGATACAGGCAGTCT
>JAJRVZ010000351.1 GCA_024277055.1 Calditrichota bacterium | reverse complement strand
TTTTTGAAGTAATATCGGGCCCGATATCCCCGCCCTTTCCACCGAATTTGTGGCAGTCAATGCAGTTCATACTCTCCAGCAGTTTTCTTCCCTTGAACGTGCTGCCTTCCTCGCCCATATAACGGATGAAAGCGAGATAACCGACCAGAGATCGCATTTCATCTTCCGTAAATTTCACATAGTTGTAATCGGTATTCTGCATTTTTTCGAACATATTCGGAAAGTGATTCCAGAGAAGTGCCGCCAATTGAAAATAGGTGCCGTAAAATTTATTTTCTCCGAGGTCCGGAGCCTCGTCACCACCCTTACCGTACACAGCATGACAATTTGTACAGCCACGGGATTGAAACAGTTTCTGGCCTTCCCACGGACTCTCCGGCAAGATTTCAATCGTAACATCCTGCGACCATGCCTGCATAGTTATCGTGAAAAAAATGAGTAAAAACCAACACATTATTTGATATTTGCGGTTAAAATATTTTTTCCTGAGCATAACTTTCCTCCCCTAAATATATTAATAATTAAAATTATTAGTGGATTCAGTCGGGTTGCAATTTTTCCAGAATGTACTGTTTATTCACCTGTCACACCGCCGTTAATGTTCATATTTAAGTTTGAAATGTTTATGCGTCCCCTGATCCTTCCTCTCGTCAAAACTGAAGGGTTTGTAGAACGGACTTTTCTTGTTGTGACAAACTTCCGTACAGTTCTTTTCTCCCACAGGACTGACCAGGCCGACCTTCACAACATCCGCTCTTTTGAATTTTTTGTTTTTCAGGGACATATACTCTTTTTTTGTATATTCGCTGCCGGCGCCATGACACATTTCACACCCAACGCCCAACAGGTTCGGCGTTGTTTTTTCATCCACAAAACCCCCTTTTTTACCGTAGCCCGTGGTATGGCAGCCCAGACATTCCTTATCTTTTGTGTAGTCTTTCTCCGGATCCAGCCCGGCTTTCTTTTTGGCCTCCGCCCGCTGACCCGCTTTCAACAATTCGAATACATTGGCCATTTTTGTTTTCTGCCAGGCCTTGAATTGCTTTATGTGGCACTTTTTGCATTTTTTATTCCCTATGTATGCATAATCATTTTGTGCCTGAATCGAACCGAATAGCGAAAGAACAATGACCAGCGCTAAAAATTTCAAGGTCTTCGTTTTCATTTTCTCCTCCATTTATGTTTATCTGAAAAAACCGGTTTTAATTATCACTTTTATGTTCCTGCAGCGAATACAAAAATGCGTAAAGATCGCGCATCTGCTGTCCGGTGAATTCCGGCCACTCCAGCGTTTTTTCCGATATTCGCTCCTCCATTACCGGTGCATGGTTCCACATGATCTGCACCATATTGAAGGCGGATAATAACGCCGTAGATTCGGACAGATCCGGCCCGATTTCTCCGCCGCGGGCATCGGTACCGTGACACTGAGCACACCCCTTTTCCGTGAACAGGTTCCGCCCTGCTTCAGCCGACCCGGGAGGATCCTTAAATTGAAGGAAGTATATATAAGCAATCACATCCGCCATTTCTCCCCCGGTGAATTTCGGCCATTTAATGGACTTTTCATTCATCGTACTGGCCATGGCAGCCCCATGGTTCCACATCAACCCCGCTATCTCCGTAATGCTGTATCCCCATTCCGCCTCACTTAAATCAGGTCCGATGTCGGCGCCCTCCCCGTTTACCGAGTGGCAATCGAAACAGCCTTTCTCCCTGAATACTTTTGCACCGTTTTGCGGATTTCCGGGAGACATATACACCCGTTGCCGTTTGCCCCCTTTGCCGGCGGCGCGGATATAAGCGCTGAGATCGACAATTTCCCCCCGTTTGAATACCGGCCTCTCGAGCCCCATTTCTTTCAGTTTTTTTTCCATGCTGGGACCATGATTCCAGAGTGCCTGGGCCAGATAAAGCGGAGATATGTATTTGGCCAGTTTATCGAACGGCGGACCAATCTTCCCCCCCTTGCCCGCAATGGCATGACAATTCAGGCACTTCTTTTCCTTTGCCAGAACTTTACCGCGGTACAGATTCCCCGGATCACCGAGGTAGCGCAGATAGTACAGATAAGCCGTAAGTTCGACCATTTCGGTTTTGCTGAATTCGGGAAACGGCAATTCCAGTTCGCGCATTTGACCGAGCATGGAAGGTAAATGGTTCCACATTATGCTGGCCAGTTCCAGAAAACTGCCATAGAATTTACGGTCGCCCAGATCCGGACCGACGTCTCCGCCTTCCCCTTTTATGGCATGACAGGTAATGCATCCTTTTTGCTCAAAAACGATTCTCCCCTCCAGCGGATTTTCAGGCATGAATATATTTTGTGCCTGCAATGGTGTCCACAGCAGAACAATCGAAGAGGCAAGGATAGCCGACAAGCGGTAAATGGATGATTTACCTTTCATTTGCATTTTTACTGAACACATTCTCACTCCCACATAATTAATGGAAACGTGTATGAATTTTATCTTTTTTACTTTGTTCCCCGTCCACCCGCGGAGTCACTGCTTTCAGTTTCTCCGGAATACTTGCGCAGACCCAGAAAAACATAAGTCAGGATGGCGGCAATCGTTAAAAACAACGGGATGGCGATAATTCCGATCCCCACCGATGCATTGATCGAATCATTCAGTTTTTTCGCAACGAACAGCAGGCTGACGATCCAGACATCCAGTGAGATGACGAATATCCAGATCAGGGCTATCGAAACGAATTGCAGGGTTCTGACCAGTTTTGATTGCATGTTTTTCTCCTGTTATTTCAAAGCCTGCTCTATTTCCAGTTCATCATGATTATCCGGCAGGTAGGACTGCAGGCGGTGCGCAACTTCCGAAATACTCTTCTCCCGTCCCTCTTTAATTTCCCACACGGAAATCAACGGAAAAAACTTGGCAAAGAGTACGAAACCGAGAATGAAAACTGCTATCGCCCCGATAAACACACTCCATTCCGTTAAAGAGGGTATGTAAATCCCGGTCGGGTATTCCAGGCGTGGATTCGCCAGCGAAGGAACCACAATGATCAAGCGTTCCAGCCACATACCGATAACTACGCTGATCGAAGCAATCAAAATACCTTTGATCCTGCGGGTTTTCTTGTTCGCCAGAATGGTTACCGGAACCAGAAAATTGCAGGCGAACATGGCCCAGAAATACGGTGCGAAACCGCCGGTGAATTTGTACAGGAATACGCGCATTTCATCCGGTTCGTTTCCGTAATAGGTCGTCAGGTATTCCGAGAAGGTAAAATAGAACCACAGCAGAGACATGATCAGCAGCAGGATGGACAGATAATTGAAATGGATTTCCTTCAGGTAGTTTTCCAGATGGTAAACTTTTCGCAAAACTATCATCATGATCAGCAGGGCGGCGATACCGGAAAAAATCGCTCCGACAACGAAATAGGGACCGAATATCGTACTGTGCCAGCCGGGCTGAATGGTCATGGCGAAAATATAGGATATTACCGTGTGCACCGACACGGCTATCGGGATAACCATAACCATCAGAATATTTATGGCGCGTTCAAGAATATGATGCTGTTTCGGTGTACCGTGCCATCCCCAGGATAAGAATTCGTACAACCATTGCGGTTTCGTTCCCCGGTCGCGCAAAATGGCAATATCCGGTATCAACGGTAGATACAGGTACACCGTACTGGCGGCGAAATAGGCTGAAATGCTGGTTACATCCCATAACAGCGGAGACTGCAGGCGGCCGCTGGTAACAAGATTCCACATACGTCCCGGTTGCCCCAGGTCAATAATCGGGTGCAGACCGCCAATGGCCAGTACGATTGCCGTGATCACCTCAGCCATTCGCGTGATCGGCCTGCGCCACTCAGCCTTGGATAAACGTAATATTGCGGATATCAGGGTGCCGGCATGGCTGATACCGATAAAAAAAACGAAATTGATGATATAAAAACCCCAGGATACCGGTTGAGCCAATCCCGTCACCCCAAGCCCAATAATAATCTGCATTAAATAACTGTAGGCCGCGAATCCGATGACCACGAACAGGGCGAACATAACCCAGTAGAATTTCGGGCTGGTATACTCGATTGAATAAAACAGGCCGTCGTCAAGATCGTTGTTTTGTTTTGCAAGCATTTTTCCCTCATTCACTTTCTGACAAATAGTAAACCTTCGGCTCGGTACCGATTTCTTCAAGCAGGCGAAACATACGCGGACTGCGGATCAGCCCGCTCACTTCGCTTTTCGGGTCGTCAAGATCACCGAATGATATGGCACGGGTAGGACAACTTTCCGCACAGGCCGGCAGATACTCACCGGGACGAATATCGCGCTTTTCAACTGCAGCCTGCTCTTTTGCCTTTTGCAGACGATGAATGCAAAAAGTGCATTTCTCAACGATCCCCGCCGGTCGTGCAGATACATCCGGATTCAGCGCAGCCGCCATTTCATCAGGCCAGTCCGGTGCTGTCCAGTTGAAACATTTGACCGTATACGGACAGGCGGCCATACAGTAGCGACAACCGATGCACTGCGGGAAAACCTGTGCGATAATGCCTTCTTCATTCTTATAGGTCGCCCGAACCGGGCATACTTTTATGCAGGGCGGGTTGTCGCAATGCAAACAGGGACGCGGTAAATAGCGCACTTTGACATCCGGATATTTTCCTTCATACAAGGTCAGAATATCCATCCACAGCATTGTACGCCCCATTTCCGATTGTTCTTTTCCGACAATGGCGATGTTGTTTTCCGTTTTGCAAGCCGCAACGCATTCCGCACAGCCCGTGCATTTGTTCAGGTCGATAACCATTCCCCATTTTGCCATATTTTATCTCCGGAACTAACTTAATTCTGATGATATTTTTTCTATTCTCACTCTGGTCGAGATCAGTGAATAAGCCCCGCTGACAGAATCAATTTCTTTATCCACAATTTCCATGGGATTTTGACCGATTTTCTCTTCCCCGGGTATTTCATGCCCCTGTCCCAACGGCATTGCCAGCACGCCGGGCATCAGTGTCGGTACAATTTTTACCCTGACGGGAATTCGCCCCGTGGCGGAAATCAGGGCAATGCCGTCTCCATCATTCAACCCGAATTCCCCGGCGGTATACGGATCGATTTCCACCCATGAATTCCAGAATTCCCTCGAGTATATTGCGGATAATTCCTGAACAAGCCCGCTGCGGCTGCCGGTTCCGTTGTAATTAGATAGCTGCGGGAATACGATCAGGCTGTATGGGAAGACTTTATTTTCCTGCAGAAATGCCGGAGGATCATAATGCGGTACGAATGCCAGGTTGAACTCTTCCTCCGCCCGACCTTTGTCATTTGAAAAATAGTCGTAAAGCGTCTGTGAGAAAAATTCGAATTTCCCGCTTTTATTTCTGAAAATACGTTTTGTATTTCCATCCGGATAAATCGGGTTCCACCATCCGCCCTTTTCAAGCAGAACATCCCAGAATTCGTCAAAGGTGGAATAGGCGAAGGGCTGCCAGCCCCGTCGCTTCAAAAACTCGATCCAGGAACGATCGGTGCTTTCGGAAATAATTGAACCTTCGCCGGAGAGATAGATCGATTCCGCATTACTTTTTACGAACTGTTCATAACTTTTCCATTTAAAATCATTCAAATCCGTTTGCTTTGCCAAAAGAATAAGAATATCACCCAGGCCGCGCGTATTGTACAACGGATCGACTACCGGTTGCTGAACCGTCAGATGGTTGAATTCAATCGAAGGTACCGTTTTATATAAATCCAGATCCTCCAGGAAAAACGGTGCGGGTAATACGAGATCGGCAAAGCGGCTTGTATCGTCTATAAAACTCGTGTAACTGATAATAAACGGAATATTCTGCAGAACCTGGTGCCAGTTTTTCCTGGCCGGCATATTAAAAACAGGATTAAAACGGTTGAATAAAATCGTATCGGCAACTTCCGGTTTTTTGGCCAGAACATTTCCAATGATTTCTTCGAAATTATTCCTTTTAAGGAAATCGTAAGCCGGGGATTTTTCACTTACGGGCGGTTCGAATACAGGGCTGGGAAACAATACGCCCCCCGGCTTATCGAGATTCCCTTTTAAAGCATTTAGGCAATAGATCGCCCAGGAGGTGTAAAACCCATTGGGACTGTTAACGGCCTGTTCTCCGCCGAAGGCGAGCGCTTTTTCCGCTGCGGCAAAGCGGCGGGCTGTTTTCACGATTTTTTCCGCAGGTACTCCGCAAATCTTACTGACCCGTTCCGGGTAATAGTTACCCGTCACCAGCGATTCGAATCCTTTATGGGTGATTCCTTCGGAGTCCGTCCAGTCTTTGAATCCGAAGGTAGAATTACGCACAAAACCTTTGTCATAACTGCGATCACGGATCATGATATAGGCTATCGACAGGGCCAGACAGGCCATGGTTCCGGGCCGTGTCGGGATCCACTGTGAAGACATTGCCGCCGTGCGGGAAAGTTGCGCACCAAAGTGAATAATATCGGTACGCCGGTTATTACCCGGATTTCTCAATGCGCCGTATATCTGATTGTACCGCACCGGTGAGGGTTCGGTATCCAAAACGTCGGCGCCGAAATTCAGAATGCAGTCGCTGTTCAGCAGATCGTATGCCGGAACACGGTTCCAACCCTGTGAAGCCAGCACCGGCAAAGCCCACTGCGCGATTCTGTTCTCCACATGATGATTTTCTGAGCCGAACGAAAACATAAATTCTTCCAGGAAATAGTTTTGATAATTATTGTAATTCTGCGAAAAAACATGGAAGGCATTGTTGCGATTGTTTCGGAACAGGTTGTTTAACCGTTCAGAAACGGTTTGCAGGGCTTCTTCCCAGGAAATTTCCTGCCATTTGTTTTCTCCACGGGCGCCGCTTCTTTTCAGCGGGTTTTTCAGCCGCTTCGGATGGTACAGCATTTCAATACCTGCTTCAGCCAGGGGACAGATGGCACCGCGGTTTATCGGGTGCAAAGGATTTCCGGTTATGCGTACCGGGATGCCGTCAATCAGCCGCACTCTTATTCCGCAGCCGCCGGGACACAGCGAGCAAACGCTTGTTTTCCAGGATTCGATTTTCGGCCCGTCGGAAATTCGTTGGAACAGATGCTCCGGAATGCTGAACACGGTACCGGCTCCGAGGGCCCCGACGGTTGCTCCCGTTGCCGTTACACCCAACAATCGTAGAAAATCCCGTCTGCTTATTTCCACTTTAAAACTCCCTCGTCATGAATCTTAAATGAATACTCTCTACCGGTGGCAGGCATAACAATCGGTTGTCACTGCACGTTGCTCATGACAATCAATACACCAGCTCATGTTTATTTCCACATAGGGTTTTTCAAAAGGCAATTCCCGTGCGGATACGTTGCCGTGGCAGGTTTCGCATTCCAGCTGGCCAAGAGTTACATGCCTGCGATGAGAAAAATAGGCATAATCCCGCACCCGGTGAACGGTCTGCCAGGGTATCCGGCTTTCTTCCTGTACATAGGACACGACCTTTTTTATTTCTGCATTGTCTGTCTCAGGATCATCATGGCAATCCCCGCAAACCGCAATATTGGGTATTGAGGCCCGTTCATGCGTTTCTACGTTGACGTGACAATCCGTACAGCTGAGACCCGCATCTTCTACATGTAATTTGTGATTATACTGAACAGGCTGGAAATTTTTCTGGGCCCAAACAACAATACCCAGGAACAGCAGAAAAACGAACAGGAATAAATAAAACTTTCTTCTTGATACCATACTTACCGGCCTCGTTTTTTAGTTCATGAAGAATCTTTGTTACTTTCCCCCACCTTTGACGGCGATAGCGCTGCCGTCAACACTTTTTTTAAAGTACTTTTAACCACCGGTCGGATATACAGATAAAAGGTACCTTCCTCGTAAACCTTACCGCCGGTGTTTTGATCGACTTCATCACTGATAATGATCAGCGGAATTTTGGGACGGATCCTGTGCACTACCTGTACCCATTTCAGGCTTTCCATATCCAAATGCTTGCAATCCAGTAAAGCCACCTGATAATCATTCTCCTGAAGGCTCAGCAGAAAATTTGCCAGTTTATACTTAATATTATTCTCTATTTTCAATTCAGCAGCAAGTTTTTCACACACCTCGATAAAATCCAGATCCTGGCTTAAAATAATGACCTGAGAATTTCTCATTTTATTATTCCTTGTTCGAATGTACTGTTGCAGATTCCGTACCACCTCCGGCGGAAAACCGGAAATAAAAATACAGGAGGGATATTTCCATTAATATCAGTTTGTTACAAAAACGAATTTAATCGAGAGCAAAAAATGTTCCGGAATGCCGAGTGAGAACTCAATTTCCCACTATCCATTTTTAGAACATGATAGTCTGCTGTTTTTTATGGGTTTATATTTTTTGTGACGAAGAATCGGATTTGTGAATTCGATGTCTCACTTTCCTGTCCAGCCGGAAATCGCCCATTCCAGAACGGAAAGCATCGGTTTACAGGGATAAAGCCGTGGTTAAAATCATTCGCGCCAGGCCTGCGGATTGAGGTTGTGTCTGTTCAAAAGACGATGAATGTTTCGGCGGGTCATGCCCGCCTCTTCGGATATTTTTGTAACATGGCCGTGATACTTCTGCAGGAGATACAGCAGGTATTTTTTTTCCACATCGTCGATTGCCTTCTGCTTCACTTCCGTCAGGGATAGCTGTTCAAAAGAATAGGGTCGGTTTTCATTCGACTGAATCTCGCGCGGCAGATCGCTGATCGTGATGATATTTCCACCGGCCAGGGCCACGGCCCGCTCGATCACGTTTTCCAGCTCGCGTACATTACCGGGCCAGTTGTATTTTTCCAGCTGCGGAATTACATGCTCATCAAAACCCCGCACCTCTTTCGAAGAAGATTTCAAAGCTTTCTGTAAAAAATGCTCGGCAAGCAACCCGATATCTTCCCTGCGTTCCCGCAGCGGCGGCAGGTGAATATTAATTACATTCAGCCGGTAATAAAAATCATTGCGTATTTGCCCTTCTTCCAGCGCATTTTGCAAATCCCTGTTTGTCGCGGAAATCAGGCGCACGTCCACTTCAATCAGTTCATTGCCGCCGATATGGCGCAGCTGTCCGTTTTGCAACACGCGCAGTAATTTGGTTTGCAACGCCAGCGGCAATTCACAAACCTCATCCAGAAAAAAGGTGCCTCCATTGGCAAACTCCAGCAATCCGATTTTTCTTTTATTCGCACCGGTAAATGCCCCTTTTTCGTAGCCGAAAATCTCAGATTCGAAGAGACTTTCCGGGAAAGCGCCACAGTTCACCGGTACAAAGGATTTTGTTTTACGGTCGCTGCGGGCATGAATGCTGCGGGCGATCAGTTCTTTTCCGGTACCGCTTTCTCCGGTGATCAGCACGTTGGCATCGGATTTGGCAACGCTGTTGATCAGTTCAAAAACGGCATTCATGGCCGCGCTTTTCCCGATAATATTATCGAAACTGTATTTGTTTTCCAGTTGCTTCAGCAGATTTTCACGTTCGTGGAACAGGTTTCGCTGTTTCATTCCTTTTTCCAGTACGACCTTCAGGTGTTCGGCTTCAAAAGGTTTTTCAAGAAAATCAAAGGCGCCCTTCTTCATCGCTTCAACAGCACGGTCAATGGTACCGTATGCCGTAAAAATGATGAACGGCGTCTGCGGTGCGTATTTCTGGGCGGTATGCAGTATTTCCATGCCGTCCACATCGGGCATGAAAAGGTCACATATCACCAGGTCGAATTCCTCCTCCTGCAGCAAGCGCACCGCCAGTTTTCCATCCTGTATCGGTACCGGCCTGTAGTTCAGAGCACGCAGTATTTTGCTGCATCCGCTGAGCATTTCCGGTTCATCGTCTACGATCAATACCCGTGGCATGGTCTTCATGATTCATCCATTCCTTTAAGATTCAGGGGCAGGAATATTGAAAAGGCCGTCCCCTGATTAACAACGCTGCTTACTTCAATCGTGCCGTGGTGCCGCTGAATGATGGATCTGGAAATATACAACCCGAGACCGGTTCCTTCGGACGGCAGCTTGGTGCTGAAAAACGGCTCAAAGATCTGTTTAATGTCCGCCTCCTGTATTCCCCTGCCGTTATCAGCTATCTCAACGACAATGCCCGCGATGGTTCCCGGTTCGTCCAGCGCTACTTTCCGGTACGCCGTCCCGGCACTGATGGTTATTTTTCCATAATCATTTATCGCATCCAGGGCATTGTTCAGCAAATTGATAAATACCTGCTCCATTTGTCCGCGGTCCAGTAATACCCGCGGCAGGTTGCGGGTATAATTCTTTATCACGGTAACTTTTTGCGCACGAAAACGATGTCCGAGCAGGTAAATACATTCCTCAATCAACTCGACCACATTTATCGGCCGCGGATCGAAAGGCACCCGTTTGGAATAGCCCAGAAGCGTTCTGGTATATTTACTGATGCGCCGGGTCTGTTGTTTAATAATATTTATCTCATCCAGGTTTTTGTCCTGCAGAGTTTCCTGCAATAAAAGCGCATCCGCCTGGGCGGAAATAATACCTGCGGGGGTATTTATTTCATGTGCAACCGTATCGACCAGTTCGCCGATGGATGCCAGTTTGGAAGTATGGTTCAGCTGTTGCTGCAATTGTTGCAGTTGCTCGGACTGCCGCTTGGCTTCCTCTGCACGGATACGTTTCGAATTAATATAATACAAGGCGTATCCCAGAGAAAATATGGCAGCCAGAATCAGCACGCCAAGAATGAAAAACAGCCTGAATTTACTGCGCAGATTTTCCGTTACCTCCGGCAGGAGCGTGGAAATGGCCAGAATCCATTTTTCATTTTGCAGGTCAATCGGCACATAAGCCATTATTTTCGGCGGCTCTTCGCCAATGGTATATTCATCCATGGACGCCTCTCCGGCTATCATCCGTTTCTGCACTTCAAAGGACGAATGACACTCCATACAGTCGGCGGTGGAATCCGTCGGCGTACGCATCAGCATTTCGGTGTGACGGGGGTGAAAGATCAGACGTCCGCTACCGTCCAGTATCCATGCGAAATCGTTTTTACTAAGTTTCAACGGTTCAATAAAATACCTGATCAGCATATTGAAATTCAACAGATAACCCACATAGCCATTTGTTTGCGCGGTGCTGTTTTTCCGTTTTAATGGAATAACCATCAGAAACAGCATACCGCTTTCAGGCTCTTCTTCAAAAAGCGGGTGCACGGGTGAATACCAGCAGCGATGCAGCGAAGTCGGAATGTTTATCTGTTCTTTACCGCGCTTCATCAGCGGCAACGCCCAGGCCGGCAACGGTTCCCCTTTCAGATAAATAAGATTGATATCGGAATCCGTAACAAAAATGGCACTGATCGCTTCCTCATCATAATGCTTGAAAATAAAATCCACATTGGTTTGAATTACCTTGCGCTGCAACGATTGCATTTCAGGCAGAAAAGTCAACAGGTGCATATCTTCCACAAGATGGTCGAGGTGGGTGCTGATGCCGAGGGCTGCAGCCTTGGCCATTTCCATCTGTTGCAGCTGATGACTTTTCTGGGTTTCCCGTAGTATCATATCATAGATTTTGATAACCGCAATCAGAATAACGACCATCAATGCTGCCGTACCGGTAAATATCAATAAAGTATTAATTATTTTTTTACGCATTTGGCATGGGCCTTCCGCGAAAGTTCACATAGTATAACAAAAATCATCAATATTATCCAACGGTTCCCTGAAAGAGGATACCGGGTCGGGCGGAATTCAGCGGGCGCTATAAAAAGTTACCGTCGGTGACTGACATTTTGTGAGAATCTTTGCCGGTTTGCAGAATTATCGGTTAAAAAATTCAGGAGTTTTCAGGTTTACTGTTGTCGATTCCGAACACCGGCGTTGTTTTCAGGATCCGAAAAAGACCGGATATAACCGGGAAAGCGGGTACGGGACATTGTTGATTGTTTTTGTGATTTTCCGTACAGACACAGTGCCCGGAAATCTTTCAAAATCAGCAGATGAAAACCGGTGCATAATAGTCTGCCCGAAAAGGACTTCAATCCAATTTATTGAAGACCTAGATGCGCGGAAATAATGCAGGCAACCGGAACCGTTTCAATACATGAAAGACAATAATTTATTAAACAGTGCTGTCATGTCAGATCTCGAAAACACAACAGATAAGGAGGACGCCGATGAACCTGTTTTCCGCCGAATATTCACGGTATAAAACGCTACTCGAATCTGCCGTAGAGCAGGTTAAGGAAGCGGATATTTTCAAAACGGTTGGTGAACCCGGTAATTCCATTGCCGTAATAATCAAACATTTATCCGGTAACTTTGCATCCAGATTTACGGAATTTCTGACCACAGACGGAGAAAAGGAATGGAGAAACCGGGATTCCGAATTTCAGGTGGATAAAGTAACAAAGGCAGACCTGATGGCGACATGGAACAGATCATGGACTATTCTGGAGCGTGCAGTCTTTTCTCTTAACCGGAAAGATATGAGCAGAACGGTAACGATAAGAGGCGTACCCTTCACGGTTGAAGAGGCATTGGCCCGCTCCCTTGCTCATTTCAGTTATCACGTCGGACAAATCGTTTTCCTTGCAAAATATTTTGCAGGTGAAAACTGGAACTATCTGAGTATTCCGCCCGGTGAAAGCGGTAACTATAATAAAAATCCGAATAAGGAAAAGGGCTTCTGAAATCAGGTTTTACAAAATTCCTGTATTACAACCCGGATTTTAAAACTGGCATCCGGCACAGTTCCGCATCCGGATTTGCAGTAAATTCACTGCAGAATGTCCGATTATTATTCTAAAAAACTGTCTGCGGAGCGTCTGCGGCTGTGCTACACGCTAAGTCCCGTAAGAATTAAACAATACCTGAGGGCTGAAATTAATGGTAGTGAAAAGATTTTTGTGTAAACAGGAATCCAGGGGTTTGGGAACTCCGGTCGCCCCTGGCTCCCTTCGTTCCCCAACCCCACGCCGGATGCCCACAACGATCCTGAACCAATCGAACTTTCATTTTGAAACGGTTATCTTCAAATCTCCCGTTAATTGTTCGATATCCAGCCGGGTAATGCGTGCCTGAAAACGCGCCGTAATCACGGCTGTTTGTGCATTGGCCAGATTAATCTGCGCGTCACGGAATTCCAGCGAAGTTACCGCGCCCAGCCGATGACGCTCGGAAATCACTTCAAGATTTTTGCTCGCCGCCAGTTCATTCTTCTGTTGCAGCTCCAGCAGGCGCAATTGCTGACGAAAAGTTTCCGTTTTTTCGTACAGGTCTCCCCTTACCCGGTTGCGTGCATCCTCCATTGCCAGCAGTTTATTGCGTTCTTCCAGTCGGGCGTTCTGCACATCCACCCGGTTGCGCCAGCCGTTGAACAGATTAAAAGACAAATTCAATGCGACGGATTTATCGGTACTCCTTGTCTTTATTATATCTTCAAATCTCGGACTGTCGCTGTCGGTCGTACGGTCGGACCAGGAATAACTGGCGTTCAGCCCCAGCCGCGGGTACCAGGATGAGCGTAATACGGTAACATTTTCTCCCGCCACGGACCGGTCGGCCATGGCTGCCAGCAGCCCGCTGTTTTTCTGTTCGGCCGTTTGCCACAGCAATTCAAAATCTCCGTCCAGCGGCGGAATAATGATGTCGGTCTTTACTTCCAGCGGGGTCTGCGGATCCCGGGCCATCAGCAGATTCAGCTGTTTGCGTGCCGCTATCAGCGCCAGTCGCTGCTGTAGCAGTGCGGCTTCATCATTATTGAGGGAAACTTCCGCGTTCAGCATATCAACGGCCGAAGTCCCGCCCAGCTCACGGCGCAGTTTTTCCTTTTCAAATCTTTCGGCGGAAATATCCCGGCGTTCTTCCGCTACTGCCAGCAGCTGTTGCTGTTGCACCAGGTTGAAATACGCGCGCAAAAGGGCCACCACACTGTTCTCGATGGTCTGCCGCGATCGTTGCTTATTCAGTTCGGCAAGATCGCTATACCGGGCATTGTCGGCAAACATGCGGAAACCGTCAAACAGCGTCCAGTTCAGCGTAAGTGATCCGTTGATCTGATCAATTTTCGAAGTTCCGAAACTGAACGGTGAATTGGTAGTCTGATCGCTTACGGTTTTTGAAAAATTGCCTGTGGCGTCCAGCGTCGGCATAAACCCGGCCGTTCCGCGCGTGCGATTGTTTTCCGCTATTTCCGCAGTGTTTTTTGCGATCCTGATGTTAAAATTGTTTTCCAGCCCGATACGGATAACGGTTTCCACATCCAGTTTTTCCTGCGCGGCGGCAAGTCCGAACAATAAAACCGGCAGCAAAAACAGAATTGCTTTTTTTGATTTATTCATACATAGTCCTGTCAGTTTGCGGTCTGTAGTTCGACATTGGCGGCCCGCAATTCAATCACCGCCGGTTCAACCTCCTCGGCTGCAGGCGTTTTCCCGCTAAGCAACCGGCCGAATGCCACACGGATGCGGTTTACAACCAGGTATAACGCCGGCAGAATCAGCAGCAGGATCAACGTGCCGAAAACCAGACCGTATGCCACGGAAATGGCCATCGGTATCAGGAATTGAGCCTGCCGACTGGTTTCCATGATGATCGGCCCCAGCCCCAGCGCGGTGGTCAGCGACGTCAGGATAATCGGGCGCAACCGGGAAATTCCGGCGTTAAAAACCGCGTCATACACCTTCTCGCCACTGCGCAGGTTGCGGTTAATCTGGTCGATCAGCACGATGCTGTCATTTACAATTATACCGGAAAGCGCAATAATTCCCGCGTTGGCCTCACGTAGCCAATCCACCTCAATCATTGGAATTCCACCGTGTTGACCTTCAAGATAGCCACGGGAAATTAAGCGAGTCACGTTCAGATAACCTTCGTTGTTTTGACACAGCAAAACCATGC
>JAJRVZ010000350.1 GCA_024277055.1 Calditrichota bacterium | reverse complement strand
CGTTTTGTGACCTTAAACTGTTAACAAAGCTTACTGAAATTGCTGAGCTGCGGTAGGCCGAAAATCCGCGCTCGGGATTGGGAAATATGGCCCCGCTGCTGTCATAATAGATCGTAGTCGCCGGTTGCGCCGCCGCCAATGAAAAAAATAAAATCAATACGATATATTTAGTAAACATTTCCTCTCCAGAATTTATTTTTCCAAATAATTTCAACCGCTTTACTCCAGGCGGAAGATCCCCCCCTTTTCAATAACCGGGATTTCATACCGGACGCCGTTCTGAAACCGCTGCCCCTTCAGCTCGATACTTTTACCCAGGTACGGGATGAAACGTGCCGTCATTTTTTGATTGTTTCGGAATATAATTTCTACATTTTCTTCCGGCAATTGCTTCGCCTGCTTTTTTCCCTTTAATCCTTTGAAGTTTGCAAAATACAAGCAGACGGTCCCGTTGACCTCAGTGAATTGCACCGTTAAATACGGAGATGCCTTGACTGCGATTTGTTCATTGAATAGCACGGCTATTATATCAAAGAATTTTTTCGTAATGCTGTCGGGAAATTGCAGTTCATTCTGAGCGGCATATGCACGCTGATCGAATGTTTTTTTACCGAACCGGTAAAATTTCCGTGCCGGACACTCGGGCCATACAAACCCTCCTCTCATCTTTTCACCGGGCAGCAGCTGTTTCATCAACATTGTTTGCAGCCGGTTTGCACGTTGACGGTTTCCGCTCAAGTCATACCACCCGGCCTCACCGGTAGCGACAACTTGCGTTCCTTTTCCGAGTAATGAATCCAGAACGGTCAACTCTTTCTTACCGATACAACGGGTTTCCGGCAAAACCAGCAAAGAGCCGCTGAATCGGGAAATTGTACGCGGCGTGACAATCTCGAAAGGTAAATGGGTCTGCAGCAAATAATGCAGAACTCCCCGAAACGAGGGGATTGTCTGATCGGCAAAATAATCGCGGCTTTGCGGTGAAAAATAGACGCCCACCGGATTCAGCGACTTCCGCGGCGCATAGAGTTTCTTTTCATTTTCCCCGATCCATTGGTAAATCTGTTTTCTTTTATCATTATTATTTGAACCGGACATGACATGGCCGCGTGCATCCCAGGGATTGGCGCCGGCCATTGTCTGCGCCAGAAAAAGATTTTCCATGGCGTCGGCCGGATCGATATTCTTTTCGCCGTCCCATGAATAGCTGAGCATCCAGGTCGGCTTTTCCCCGGCGAAAGCGCGAAACGTGTACATCCCGATCATATAATCAAACCAGTCAAAGGGGTCACGGTCCGAGGCCATGTAAGCCCCGGCGCTGTATTCATGAGCGATGGCATCAACCACTTCGTACATCCGATATACGTCCGCACCGACCCGTACCGCTTCAAAATCGATTCCGGGATAAATTTCAGCAATGACCGCGCAATCGGGATTGACCGATTTGGCCTCCCGGTTAATTTCAGCCATAAAATCCGTCAACGCCCCTATGCGGAAATCCACCCAGCGGCGGAATGCGGCATCGCTGAAATCTCCCAACCTCATCCCGCTTACGGCGTCATTCCCGGTTTGCTCGCGGAAAGCGGCCACGGTGTATTCATCAAAACTGGCCCAGGTATTTTCCCATCCCTCGAAATGGGTCATCCAGTACGGAATATCCACATAAATCCCGTCGATGCCGGTTGCAGCTATTTTACGGACATGTTCCATAAATATGGCACGCCATTCCTCGGCAAAAGGACTGATCCAGACATCCTCGTCGCCTTCTTTAATCCAGAAAGCGTCTTTTCCACCAAAAACAGCCGCTTTCCCCTCACGATTTCTCTGCACCCAATCCGGATGGTCCTTAAGAAAGGTGTGTTCCTTTTTATCGGCATTTGCGGTAATGCATTCCAGCCCGGCAATATACACAAAGGTGCGATTCCCGGCCCGATGCGCCGCTTCGGTCATTTTGCGGATGGCCGCCAGTTTTTCATCCGGCTGCAGAAAACTATCGTAGCGACCGGTTATATCATTATCCACTTCGATTCCGAACACATGAGTTTCACCGGCTTTGTGAATGATCTCCTCAATATTATCCGCCGTTAACGGGTTGCCGGATATGCGCACCGTTTTCATCCATTCAAAATTGCCCGGATCGGGGGAAGGACCGCAGCCGGTCAGCATCGGTAATACCAGAACCGGAATAATTTTTTGTAAATATTTTTTCAGCACTGCAGCTCCCGTTTTATTTCAGAAAATTTATTTTAATTATTGCCCGCCGATGTCCGGCTGCACTGAATACAGCGAAGTAAATTCCGGAGGCGACAGGTCTGCCGTCGATATCTTTACCGTTCCAGTCCACTTGGTTTATCCCGGAATGCGAAGCGGAAAATTTAAATACCCGAACCGGCATCCCCCTCACATCGTAAATGGTTAATTGCGAATTTTGAACAGGCTCAGCGATTTCGAACTGTAGTCGCACCAGTGAATTAAAAGGGTTTGGAAAAGCGCTTAATTTAAAGCTCCGCGGCATTTTGGCTGAACGGCTCTCCATTTGAACGGAAGTCACCTGTATTTCATCCGCACCGATATCAACCCGTGCACCGCTGAGACGCGGCTCGCCGTCCATATCCCGTTCCGCAGGATCGGTTATACGATTGGGGTCGCCGGCATCCCACGCCGGGGAATCACTGTCGATGTGAAAATCATGATTTACCGCATCAACAAAGGATGGATTTACGAACTGCCCGTTCGCTTCCTGACCGCTGCCGGACCGGAATGCAGGCAGTCCGAAATAAGTACTGCTTCGCCAGATAAATTTGGCCGCTGAAGCATTGCCGTCGATAAACCAGAGATTATAATCAAATTGATTGTTTATGCTGCCGGTTTCCGAATACAGCAGGATATTCTGTTCGGTCGCATAAAAAATATTATCGCGGATCGTGTTATCTTCGGCATATTGAACGGCAATTTCACCCCAGCCTTCATTCAGTGTGTCATTCCGGTAACAGGTATTGTTCAGAATTGAACAGTTTTTGACACGCCCGGTGTTTGCGGCATACCCACCGAAAATCAGACCTACCTTATCATTGTTGTAAAGCAGGTTATTTCGAACAATAATTCCGCTTGTTACAATACCACTGTTTTCCGCACCTATTTCCATACCCAGATCGCATTCATAAACCGTATTGTTTTCAATGATAATATTTTTACCGCCATCCACGTAAATACCCGCTGCATAGCCGCCGCCGTAGACGGATCGTGCGCGATAAACAGTATTTCCCCTGCAAACTCCATCCCGTGTAACCAGCGCCGGATCGGAGATGACCCAGCTTTCGCCGCCGATAAAATCGATGCCGATATTATTTACGTCATGAACAATATTATTCGATACCGTGAAATTCCTCACGTTGCCGTTTAAGGTCAGCGCCTCGCTGTAAGCCGCATCGCAATCATAAATCTGGTTTCCGTCAATCAGCAAGTCGGACAACGGGGTGGTTGAGGTGCCGTAAATCGTGATACCCATGGCGTCGCTGCCGCGTATTTCATGGATAATATTGTCGCACAGTTCGAAATGACTTCCCGCTCCTGTTATTCGAATACCCGAACCGTCGCTGACATTCAGATTATTGCGAATCTCAAATCCCTTCACCCGGATATAACTTCTGAAACTGATTTTTATCATATTGCCGCCGCTGACGCCGCTGCCGTCCAGAACGGGATGATGGCCGGGAAAAGCAAGCAGGCTGATATATCCCTGCAACGAATCACCGCTGGATTTGAATACCAGTTTTTCATTGTAAACGCCGCCATCGTCGCGAACCAGAATACTGTCCCCTGCCTGCGCCCCATTCAGCGCCGCCTGTATCGTCGTGTAGTCGCCACCGGGCCCAACAACAATCTGCCCGGCGGTAAGCGGCAAAACAAAAAGAGCTGAGAGTAGAAGCACGATCACTGATACATCCCCCCCGGCTTTCTTCCCTTAATAATGCGCACGGCATTTTCATGATATACTTTTTTTAATACCGCCGCAGGCAAATCCAGGCCATTCAAACTCCAGTGATAGCCGAACTGTTCGGTTTCATAGAAATGCTCATCGGTGCTTTCCAGAATACGGAATGTCACCGCATACATTTCCGGCTTAAAACCCATATCAGTACCGTAAAGCAGTTTGTCCTGATTGTTCATATAAAACTCTTTTGCAAAGCGCGGGATCGGTGCCGTCTCCGCATAACGGGCGGCAATATCGGCATACAGATTCGGATACCGGTGCAGCAACGTATCGAGCCGGTTCAGATCATAGGACAGGTTGGCGAAATGGCAGGCAATAAATATCGTTTTCGGATGTGCTTTCACTATATTTTCAAGGGCCGAAATCATTTCTCCGTGGCTGCGATAATCCGGCTTGTCGTCCAGTCGCCAGTCCAGCGCATTCATCAGCCCGTCGTTGGTCGAATCCATCGGCTGATACATCCAGACGGGATCGGCGATATGTACATTAACCGGCAGATTCAACTCGGCACATTTCTCAAACAGCGGCGCCAGGCGCGGGTCGTCCAGGTACAACCGCTTCGCCGGATCGTCCTGTTTATTGAGTCCGTTGCCCTTATCGCTGATCTCCCCGACGCCCTTTGCACCGGCTTTTACACAGCGCTCCAGCCCGGCAATCGCCTTGTCGGCAAATTCATCCCCGCCAAAGGCCGACAGGTCCAAACCGCACCAGACCTCAAAACGACCGGGATATTTTGCATATAACGCATATACGGAATCAAATTGCGTTCCGTATGCCCCGGAAAGAATAATGGTTTTTTCGATACCTGCCCGGTCCATATTTTTCACCCATTGCGCGATTTCATCAGGACCGCCGGCATAGGGATGTGAATGCATATCAATTACCCCAAAGCGGGCTTTTTCGATGTGTGATTCGGGAATATTATAGATGGAAACCGGACGGTAGTTTTTCAGCAGAATACTTCCCGGCTCCTGTTTTACGGCGGGTTGTTGTCTGCAACCCATTACCAGCAGCAATAAAAGAATTCCTGTTTGAAAAAAACTTTTCATTGGAATATCCGCTTTAATGTTCAGAATAATGGTCATCCCTGACCATAATTCAGCGTCTCCAGTTTTTTCCCGACCAGATCCGCCACCCTGCGAATAGCCGGTGGAAATACTTTGCGCAGGTCGATTTCGTTGTTATTTCTCAATGCCTGTCGCAAAGATTTCATAAAAATATTTTTTACTTCGGTGGCAAGATTAATTTTACAAATGCCCCGCCGTACTGCTTCCCGTAACATTTCATCAGGAATTCCCGACCCCCCATGCAACACCAGCGGAATGCCGGTTGAGGCACGAATCGCCGAAAGCCGCTCCAGGTCCAAGCGCGGCTCGTCTTTGTAAAAACCATGCGCACTGCCGACAGCGACAGCCAGTAAATCCACACCGGTGGCAGCTACAAAATCCTGCGCCTGCTGCGGTTCGGTAAATCCTGCTTGCCCCTGATTTTGTCCGAGTTTCGCCACATAACCCAGTTCGGCCTCCACACCGGCGCCGTATTTCGCGGCCATGTCTACAACTTGCCGGGTTGTTTCCACATTTTCAGCAAAAGACTTTTCACTTGCGTCAATCATGACCGAATCGAACCCGGCCTTCAGGGCCTGTGCCACCAGTTCAGGCGTCGCGGCATGATCGAGGTGCAGCCAGCCGGTTACTTCGAATTGCTGCAATGCCGAACGTGCCATCGCAACGGCAACCGCCATGCCCAGATAGTCAATCGAACTTTTTGACAGCTGCAGAATAAGTGGCGCCTGTTTTTCCCTCGCGGCGGTCAAAATTCCGCACAATGTTTCCGCGTTGTAAAAATTGCAAGCCAGCATCGCCTTTCCGCTGTCCCGCATTTCAGACAGCGTATTTATCAATGATATTTTACTCATTGTATCCGAATTTATTCCGGGCTATTTTCATCACATTTTCATAATCCGTGAATGCCGTTGTGCCCCCCGCGGCCGTCGTGTTCACCGCGCCCATTAAATTGCCGAACCGCTGGCAATCCTCCAAAGGCCTGCTTTGAACAAATTTGTATATAAACCCGGCGTTAAAACTGTCACCGGCACCGATAGCGTCGACCACCTGATTATTCAGAAATGCGGGCACCTGTAACAACCGCCCTTTTTTCCATGAAAGCGAACCTTTGTTGCCCTGTTTAACTACAATCGTATTTGCGAAATTCTCAGTCACTTTCAGCGCGGCATCCAAATCGTTTTTTCCGGTTAACAAACGAAACTCCTGCTGATTCGGTAAAAATACATCCACGTTCGGCAGAACCTTTCCAAGGTCCAGCTGCCATGTCTCTGCCGGATCCCACTGCGGATCCATCGATGTTGTCATTCCCAGGCGGTGTGCTTTTTCAAATAATTCATGAATGCGACCGTGCAATGCCGGCTGCAGAAAATAGGATGAAAAATGCAGATGCCCGGCACGGTTCAGATCTGTTTCGGAAATATCATCCACGGATAACTGCTCCATCGCTCCGGCATGAGTTACCATGGCACGGTCTTCACCGTAATTCAGCACGACGGTAGCGCCGGTTTTAAGGTCTCCACTGCGAATGATCATTCCGGTATCGACGCCTTTTTCACGGAGACTATCGATAACCAAATCGCCGAAACTATCCTGTCCGATTTTTCCAATGAACGCTACCTTTGCTCCAAGGCTGCTCAGGTTGCCGGCGAAAATCGCCGAGGAACTGCCCAGCGTCAGAGTCATTCGTCGGGCCAGTTTTTCCTTGCCCATTTCCGGGAACGAGTCAATATCGTTCAATATCAGGTCGACATTCAGCTCGCCGACGACAAGCACATCAAATTCCCGTTTTGTCATCGCTTCTCCGTTTACTTTTTTCATTCAGTGTTTGCTGCAAAACCTCCGCAATATCCGCCACTGAATCCACCAGCCACGTTGCCTGTTCAAGCGCTGCGGCATCCGCAAACTGGTTGGTAACCCCGACACAATCGATACCGGCCTGCCGCGCACTCGCCGCCCCGGCTGGCGAATCTTCAACAGCCAGGCAATATTTTTTTTCGACTTTCATTTCATGCACCGTTTTCAGATAAATATCCGGCGCCGGTTTTTTCTCAGCCACATCTTCACCGCTGACAATAACTGCAAACCGATCGTAAATATGAAGAGGTTCCAATATGGCATTTATCTGCTCATGAACCGATGAAGATGCCAGGCCCAGTTTAATATGGTTTTGTACACAGGTGTCCAGAACCGATTCAATTCCGGCAGGCGGATGCAGGTCCGCCCGCTTCAGCAATTCCAGGTAAATGGCTTCCCGGCGGCGAATACTCATAATTTTATTCTCATTCGTTAAACGACCGCTCTTTTTTAGTATGGTTTCAACGTTTTCATCCACCGAATTGCCGACCAGCGTATTCAGAAAAGCTTCATCATACCCGATATTGCTTTCCTGCATCAGCAAGGCAAATGACTTTTTGTGCAGCGGCTCGGTATCCACCAGGACACCATCCATATCCAGAATCAGCGCCTGCAAGTTCTCAATTTTTTCTTTCAATGCCTGATAATTTTTCATTTACAACAAACTTATCAGTCCCGCAAGGTTAAAACTATTAAAATATTTATCCATGCGCCGTTCGATCAGCGCCAGCACAATTTCCTCAGCCCGAATTCCGTTACGTTGCAGATTATCAAATAATTGCCGCCTTGCCGCCATGACCTCGGAATTCGTCCAGATATAACGGCAACCGGTTTTAACCAGCCATTCCTGCCGTTGCAATGTCAACGATTCGAAGGACTTGCCTTTTTCGTCCTTTTGCAGCCATTTTTTCCAGCGATTCGATTGAATGACCGCCTGCCATATCGTCTTTTTTATCGATGATGATTCTTTTATTTTCCCGTCACTTAAAAGTTTTTGTTCGGCTGATTGACATTCCATTAACCCATCGTATTCGGCCTCCGTAAATTCCGGCCCGACATTGGCTGCGCCCATTCCGGATGCCGGGTAATCCGCCGGATTTTCCACATTATCCGTGTAATGCCCTTTGATTACGCTGCCGTATTTCGCGGCTTCCCGCGTAAGTTGACGTGCAACCTGCGGGTCGAACAGGGTTGTATGCAAATCGGTGCCGACCTTACCGACAACAAAACAGGGCCAGATATGCTCCAGGTTTTGTTCGGCCAGTGCCTGCTTCAACAGCTTCAGAAACCGGCGAAAGATCGACATATCGGCCAAACCGCCATGCACTTCTTCGGTTCCGACTTCATAAGCGATGGACG
>JAJRVZ010000349.1 GCA_024277055.1 Calditrichota bacterium | reverse complement strand
GTTTATTCATTACCGCACAGGAAGCAGTGCGGATAAAATCCGCTTTGGGTAAGTTTCCGCTGCTTGACCTTTCTTTCAACAAAATGAAATCCGAAACGGATGCATCTATTGCCGCCGGTATTAAAGTTCCTCCTCCCGGTGAGGGCGGTAGTTATGAGCATTAAAAGCATAAACAGAACTACCGTGATATGCAGAAAGCGGGAATTTTGTTTCAAATTACCGGAGACGAAAAATACGCCCGGTTCATTCGCAGCATGTTGATGAAATATGCAGCAATGTATCCGAAACTGGGACCGCATCCCAAAGCACATAACCAGGCTCCCGGCAAATTGTTTTTCCAGATGCTTAATGAAACAGTCTGGCTTTTGTATACCGCACAGGCCTATGATTGTATTTATAACTGGCTATCGCCCGAAGATCGTGCTTATTTCGAAGAGAATATATTCAATGTGATCATAGACTGGTTCACAGGGAAAAATGCCCGCGAGTTCGATCGTATTCACAATCATGGTACCTGGTCGGTCGCTGCGGTCGGGATGATCGGATACGTTCTGGGTCGGCAGGATTTGGTTGACATGGCCCTTTACGGTACAAAAAAAGATGGCAGCGGCGGATTTCTGAAACAGCTGGACAGATTGTTTTCGCCTGACGGTTATTATATGGAAGGCCCCTATTACATCCGCTATGCGTTGCGGCCCTTTTTCCTGTTTGCCGAAGCTGTTGAACGTTTTCAACCGGAATTGAAAATTTACAAATACCGTGACAGTATTCTTAAAAAAGCCGTTTTTTCCGCTCTTCAGACCACTTACCCCAATGGTGTATTTGCCCCGATAAATGATGCATCCAAAAGTATGAATGTGCGGGCGCCGGGTGTGCTTATAGCAACCGATCTTGCATTCCAGCATTACGGCAGAAATGACAATCTGTTGGGAATTGCCGCCATTCAGAATGAGGTGATTCTTAACGGTGCAGGACTGGAAGTTGCCAGGTCCATGGCAGATGCCGGTGCAAAACCTGTCTGTAACTGGCGGAGTATTGAATTCAGCGATGGCTGGGATGGAAAACAGGGGGGGCTGGGTATTCTGCGCTACGGCAGCGGTCAGGAGCAGATGATGCTGATAATGAAATACGGCGTGCACGGTGCGGGGCACGGGCATTTTGATAAATTACATTTTGTACTCTACGACCAGCGCCATGAAGTGATCCCCGATTATGGTTTCTCGCGCTGGATCAACATCGAGCCGAAATTCGGAGGTCGGTACCTGCCGGAAAACAAATCCTACGCAATGCAGACGATAGCCCACAACACGGTTGTCGTGGATCAGGCGACACAAAACTTTTTCCAGCGGAAAGAGGCGGACAAAGTTTCCGGTAAACGCCATTTCTTTGATGCACATAATCCGGAGCGTCAGGTGATCAGCGCACGGGCGGATGATCATTATCCCGGCGTGCGAATGCAGAGAACCATGTTTCTGTTAAAAGATGAGAAACTGCAATTCCCCGTTGTTGTTGATGTTTTCCGTCTGAAAAGCGAAGAAGAACATCTATACGACTATCCTTTCCATTTTGAAGGCCATTTTATTTTTAGTAATACGAAGTTTATCGCCGATACGGCTGAGCAGAGAATCCTGGGTGAAAACTATGGTTACCAGCACCTCTGGCGCGAGGCATACGGCGGGGCGGTAAACAACGGTTCCGTTACATTTTTAAGCGGAAACCGATACTATACGATTATCACAAACACCACGCCGGATATGAAATTATTATTCGCCAGAACAGGCGCCAATGATCCCGATTTCAATTTACGCAGTGAACCGATGTTTCTCTGGCGGAAAAAAGCCAAAACCCATGTATTCGCGTCGGTGATAGAACCGCACGGTTTTTTCAGTGAAGCACAGGAAAAGTCGGATAGGGCACGGCCGTTAATCCGGTCTGTCAGGGTGCTTGCACAAAATGATGAGGCAACCGTTGTGGAAGTAAAAGGCGGGAACGGAATTCATTGGCGCCTTTTCATAAACAACGGAAACGCATCTCCATCGGCAATGCACAGCATAGAAATCGGCGGTGAAAAATCAATCTGGCAGGGAAATTACAAAATAGAATTGAATTCGGAATAACCTGCCCGGGAGGGTCGGTAGATTTGCGGGAGCAAAAAATGAAACGGATTAAAGGGTTACGCTGGTACATTATTGTTCTGGTGGCACTGGCTACGGTAATCAACTATATTGATCGTGGTGCACTTTCGATCATGTGGCCTCAGATCAGTAAAGATTTAGGGATGAGCAAGTCGGATTATTCAGCCATCGCCATTATGTTCACTATTGCATATGCAATCAGTCAAACCCTTTCCGGAAGATTGTACGATTGGGTCGGCACGCGCACCGGCTTTGTAATATCGATCGTCGTCTGGTCGGTTTCCGCCGCATTGCACGGGCTTGCCCGCGGTATTGCCAGTTTCAGCATCTTCCGCTTTACCCTTGGCCTTGGAGAAGCAGGCAACTGGCCCGGAGCAACAAAATCCAATGCCGAGTGGTTTCCGGTAAAGGAGCGGGCGCTGGCGCAGGGGATTTTTAATTCAGGCGCTTCCATCGGCTCGATCATTTCTCCCCCGTTGATTGCTTTTTTATACCTGTGGTCGGGTTGGAAAATAACATTTGTAATTCTGGGCGCTGCAGGATTGCTGTGGATTATTCCCTGGCTGTATTTTAATAAAACCACGCCCGATAAGCACCCCTGGATCGAAGAAGAAGAACGGGAATACATTCTTAGCGGCAGCCGACCGGATGACAATGTAAAAAATAGCGATGACCGGGTTTTGGGATGGCTGGAGCTACTGAAATACAAACAAACCTGGTCGGTACTGATTTCACGTTTCTTTCTCGATCCGATCTGGTGGCTGTTCGTTTTCTGGCTGCCGATATACCTGGCGGATCAATTCGGCTTCAATATCAAACAAATCGGACTGTTTGCCTGGGTGCCCTATGTCGGCGCCGCCGGTGGTGCAGTAGCCGGAGGCTGGCTTGCGGGGCGGATGATCCATGCAGGATGGACCACCAACAAGGCGCGCAAATGGACCATAACTATCGGCGGCGTATTCATGTTGCCTGCTTTGATTATGACTTCAGTCGCCGGCACTCCATTAATGGCGGTAATTCTGATCTCTTTTATCCTGTTTGGTTTTCAAATCTCCATCGGAAACATTCAAACCTTACCGTCGGATTTCTTCTCCGGTAAAAATGTCGGATCGATTGCCGGTATGGGTGGTACGACGGCAGCTATTGGTGTGATTCTGACAACCTGGATCGTACCGATGATAACCGGCACCAGTTACATCCCTTTCTTCCTGCTGGGGGCTTTGCTGGTACCGCTGGGCGTTGTTTCAGTATTTGTTCTGGGGGGAAATATCAGGCGGGTAGAGATAAAGCGAAATTGAGGAGAAACCATGAAAACACATATTAGATCCAATGAAATTCCGGTTGAAAACGTCGCGCCGGGTATGAAACGGCAGATCATGGGCTACCAGAAAGGGATCATGCTGGTAAGGGTTGATTTCGATAAAGGTGGAATCGGTGAAGTGCATCGTCATCCGCATCAACAGATTTCGTATGTCGTCAGTGGTGCATTTGAGGTCGAAATTAACGGCATAAAGGAAATCCTGATTTCCGGAGATTGTTTCGTCGTTCCACCGGATGCGTTGCATGGTGCTGTGTGTCTGGAGGCGGGTACTTTGATTGATACCTTTTCACCCATGCGGGAAGATTTTTTAGAATGACATCAATGGTTTACAGTTCCCAAAAAGTTTGGAGGATGCTATGAGGAAATTGTTACATTTGTTCATGACCATGCTGGTTATGACAACGCTTGGTTATCTGCCGGCATATGCTCAGCAGATCCATTATGTATCTGCCGGAGACAACACGCTGGAGGCAGCGATCCAGGCGGCCGCCGACGGTGATATCATTGAATTAACCAGCGACGGCGGCCTTTACAGTCATTCGGCCGGTGATTACATGATCATCGATAAAACGCTGACCATTCGCGCGGCGGATGGGCTCACGGTTAAGCCGGTTGTTCGCAATACCAACACCCTTGCCGGTTCGGCACGTATTTTCGAGATCAGGGCCGGCGGTAATTTAAACTTACAGGGACTCGATCTTGATTGCCGTGCCGAAGATGGCGGAGCGCCACATGCGAAAAATGCAATTCGATCACGCGATGTGCCTGCCGAGGCTGACTCTTTCCACTTTGAATTGCGCATTGATGATTGTATCATCCACCATGCAAAAGAATCTGCGATCAAGGCGCATACCTACACGATCGGTGATACGGTAAAGATTACCAATACCTGGATCCACCATACAAACAACGAAGCGTTGCTTTTCCGTGAAAGCACATCGGGCGGCGGACCAACCATGAAATATATCGAAGTGGAGAACTGCACCTTCACCAACATTGGGAGGCAGGCGCTCTACCTGGAGTTTTCCGATCCGGTGATTCGTATCAACCACTGTACTTTCGATTCAATCAGTGTCAGGTCCGGTCAGAATAAACGGATGATATATCCGAAAAACGTGACCGATGTACAGATTACCAATTCAATTTTTACAAATCAGGGCGGCACTAAAACCGAGTCTATTACATTATATGGAAATTCATCAATATCCTACTGTGACACATTCAATATCGCTACGGTGAAGACCAACGGAAGTTCTACTATTGGTTTCGGCATGCTGGGCGATGATCCGCAATATACCGATCCGACTAATGACGATTACACACTTTCAATAACATCGCCACTTCTCGGCGCTGCGGATGACGGCTGGGCTATGGGTGATCTGCGCTGGGATCCGACGTATATTCCGGTTACGATTCATAAAGTCGATGCGGGCGACAACACCTTGAATGACGCTATTTCGGCAGCGGCTGATGGGGATATAATAGAATTGCAAACCAGCGGCGGTTTATACAGCCATTCTTCCGGCGATAAGATGATCATTGATAAAACTCTGACTATTCGCGCACGAGCAGGGCTGGCACAGAAACCAGTTATACGAAATACAAACCTCGCTGCCGGTTCCGCCCGCATCTTCGAGATACGTGCCGGTGGAAACCTGACCTTACAGGGGCTGGACCTCGATTGCCGTGCCGAAGACGGTGGAGCGCCGCATGCAAAAAATGCCGTGCGATCGCAGGATGTTGTGGCCGAAGCCGATTCGTTTCATTTCGAATTGCGAATAGAAGACTGCCTGATTCACGATTCGAAAGAAGCGGCGATTAAAGCCCATACCTATACCATCGGTGATACGGTTAAAATCAGAAATACGTGGATATACAATACCAATAATGAAGCCCTGCTTTTTCGGGAAAGCACTTCCGGAGGCGGACCGAACATGAAATATATCGAGGTGGAAAACTGCACCTTCACCAACATTGGAAGGCAGGCGCTCTACCTTGAGTTTTCCGATCCGATTATTCGTATCAATCACTGTACTTTCGATTCAATCAGTGTCAGGTCCGGTCAGAATAAACGGATGATATATCCGAAAAACGTGACCGATGTTCAGATCACCAATTCTATTTTTACAAATCAGGGCGGCACTAAAACCGAGTCTATTACATTATATGGAAATTCATCAATATCCTACTGTGACACATTCAATATCGCTACCGTGAAGACCAACGGAAGTTCAACTGTCGGAGCCGGTATGCTCGATGTTGATCCGTTGTACAACAATCCGGCAAATATGGATTACCGTCTGGCGACGGCATCTCCCGTACGTGGTGCAGCCAGTGATGGATTTGCCATGGGCGACTTGCGCTGGGAGGCCGATCCGGGCAGTTTCATTCTAACGATCGTAACCGAAGGCAGCGGGCTGGTTACGCTTGATCCTCCGGGAGGTATGTATGCACCGAATACCACCGTCACTCTGACAGCCGACCCCGATCCGGGCTGGGCATTCGACCTTTGGGTCGGTAATGTATTCCCGCCAAACGCCAACCCGGTGACGATAACCATGACCCAGGATGAAACGGTAACAGCCAGATTTGTTAATCTGACTCCGCAGTATACCCTGACGCTTGATACGCTTGGGTTGGGTACAATCACTGTAGATCCATTACCGGGAGAAGACGGCACGTACGATCAGGGGGCGCAGGTGACCTTGACCGCCACCCCTGACGCCGGCTGGAAGTTTGTCGAATGGCAGGGTGCCATCAGTGATACGGCAAATCCGGTGACTGTGACCATCGATTCAAACATGGTTATCACCGGGTTGTTTAACAGCCTTGCGCCACAGGTCCATCTGAATGTTTCCGTAAACGGTTTGGGCCATGTTGCGGTAGACCCGGATTCCATTCTGGGTACCTATGATGTGAACACAATGGTACACCTGACCGCAACAGCGGCGCTGGGCTGGGAATTCAGCGGCTGGTCTGGAGATCTGGTCAGTAACAGCAACCCGGATTCAATCCTGCTCGACGCGGATAAAAATGTATCTGCAAACTTCACGGAAATTTCTTTTCCGGGCGGGGCAATGGAAATCGATACAACATGGGATTTGTACGATGCGGTAATGTTCGCGAATAACAACAGTCAGGTGGATTCCCTGGTACTGATAACCAGCGGCGGTTTGTACACTTCGCACAACACCAGCGATGTGGCTGTGCTGGCGCCCCTGACCATTACGGCCAAAGAGGGGCTGGCGGAAAAACCGGTTATTACCAACAGTGATCCCGATCAATCCAATTTGGACGTTTTCCGTGTTTTTGATGATTTTACTTTGAACAATGTGGTCATGGATGGTGGCAACGCGGCCAGTCACGGCATGAAATACGGAATCCGCTTGCGTCACTACAGTGGTTCCGATTCGGTAAAACAAGGTGTGAACATTACCGTAACCAATGTGGACTTCAAGGATTTCTTTCAGGGCGGCAATCCGTTGGGCGATGGTCATGCCTTCAAGATTGATACCTGGATAAAGGCTGGTAATATTTTATTCGAAAATTGTACGTTCACTAATTTCGGATATGAGGCTATTCGCATTTCGGATACGGAAAAATGGCCGACCGACGCCGCGGTGGCATCGCTGACCGTGCGAAACTGTACCTTCACCAATATCGACGCCGAGGGAATCCGTTATTATTCGGATGTGGATACTGCAACCGTTGATGCACCGGTATTGATTGAACATATCACTTTTAACAATTCCGCAACAAGAACCATGTATCTGAAAAACAGCGGCGGGGCAATTGTTCGGGACATCATAATTGCAAACAGTCGTCAGTCGGGTCATGGGCGCGACGGCGATCTTCTTGATGCCCAGGGTAATACGAATATTCCGAGTTTCGTCAGCGATATTGATACCTTCAACGTCAAAGCCGTACCGATCAAATCCACAGACGGTCAGGTCGATGAAAACACGGTCTGGGGTATCGATCCGCAATTCGAAGATGCCGCCAATTTAAATTATACGCTTCTTGAGACCTCGCATCTTTACGGCATGGCCCATGACGGCGAGGCGCTGGGTGATCTGCGCTGGGCAACCGGCACACCGGTGCACAAATACCTGACCATTACCGTCGTTGATTCAGGTTCGGTAATTCAGGATCCTGAACCCGTCGGATATACTTACGATCCGGGTACCATTGTGACATTGACCGCCGTGCCGGACACCGGCTGGGAATTTGTTGGATGGGGTGGTGACATGTCCGGTAATACCAATCCGGATACAATCACAATGAACGCCGACAAATCGGTATCGGCAACTTTCCAGATCATCAGCGGAATCGGTGAACTTCCGGAGATACCGGTTGAATATGAATTAAGCCAGAATTACCCGAATCCGTTCAATCCGTCAACAACGATCAAATTTGCTCTGAAAAAAGAAGGATTCACAACTTTAAAAGTATATGATATTACCGGAAGGGTGGTAACGACGTTGATAAACAAGAAGATGAAGGCCGGCTATTATAAAGTCGTGCTGTACAACCCGAATATGGCCAGCGGTGTTTATTTCTATCGGATCAAGTCGGGCAAATTTCAGGCAAATAAAAAGATGATATTGGTTAAATAAACGACCCCTGAGGTTGGCGGGGCGGGCTCTGCCAACCTTTCTTTTAATTTGAACAGGAATGGAAGTCAAAATGGAAACGGATGAAGTTTTGCAAAGAATCGGTTCCTGCGGAGTAACCGCGGTTATAAGGCTGCAGGACAGAGAAATATTGCAGGATGTTTGCCGGGTGCTGATTGACGGTGGGGTGAAGGTGCTTGAGATTACGATGACTGTTCCGGGGGCAATTTCGGCAATTAAAGAACTCACTGCAATTTTTAACGGTCAGGCATTGATCGGCGCCGGTACCGTAATGAATGTCGAGGACGCCGTGTGTGTGATTGAAGCCGGTGCACAATTTGTTGTGAGCCCCATATATAAAAACGAGATCATCGACACCTGTAATCGGATGAACACCCTTGTTATGCCCGGATGTTTTACTCCGACGGAAATATATTCTGCCTGGGAACGCGGGGCCGAAGTTATAAAAATATTTCCCGCAACCAAACTCGGACCGCAATTCATAAAAGATATTCACGGGCCCATGAAGGATGTACTGCTGGTTCCGACCGGGGGTGTTTCATTAAACAATGCTGCAGAGTTTATCCGTGCAGGTGCCTATGCGCTCGGAGTGGGAACGGATCTGTTGAACAAAAGAATGATCAGAGATCATGATTGGAATGGCCTGGCAAAACGAGCCGAACTATTTATTCAGGCGGTGAAATCCGGTCGATGTGAACCCTTGGGAGAAACGGTATGATGGCGAAAGTGGTTACATTCGGCGAAATTATGATGCGTATTGCGCCGTATCATTTCGAACGGCTGGCGCAGGCCCGTACGATGCAGGTAACCTATGGTGGCGGCGAAGCGAATGTTGCCGTTTCGCTGACGCATTTTGGGCATGACGTATGGTTTGTTTCACGTCTTCCGAAAAATCCGCTGGGCGATTCCGCCGTTCAGGTGCTGAAGAGTTACGGTGTGAATACGGATTATGTAATTCGCGGCGGTTCCCGAATCGGCATCTATTTCCTGGAGCACGGCGCATCGATTCGCCCTTCACGGGTCGTGTACGACCGCGCCTATTCCGCCGCCTCGGAAATGGACGAAAGTATGGTAAACTGGGAGGAAGTGTTCGGTGGCAAAGACTGGTTTCACATAACCGGAATCACACCGGCCGTTTCCGAAGGCTGTGCCCGCACCAGCCTGGAAGCGGTACAGGCTGCGAAAAAAGCCGGATTAACCGTCAGTTGTGATCTTAATTACCGAAAAAAACTGTGGACTCAAGATCAGGCAAGAGAAACGATGCAACACCTGGTGCAGCATGTGGATGTGATTATTGCCAATGAAGAAGATGCCGCCGATGTTTTTGGCATACATGCCGAAAACAGTGATATTACCGGCGGTAAACTGTCGGTGGACAGCTACAAATCGGTTGCCCGGCAATTGATCAATGTTTCGTCGGCGAAAAAAGTTGCGATTACCCTGCGTGAAAGTATATCCGCATCCGATAACGGCTGGTCGGCCATGCTGTTCGACGGAAAAGGTTTTTTTGTAAGCCGTAAATATCCCATTCACCTGGTCGACCGGGTGGGGGGCGGTGATTCGTTCAGTGCAGGATTGATCCACGGCTTAAGCAGTAACTGGGATGCGCAGCAGGCACTGGAATTTGCCGTGGCCGCTTCGGCCCTTAAACAAACAATTCCCGGAGATATGAACCTCGTTTCTGAAGAAGAAGTGATGAAACTGGTCGAAGGCGATCTGTCGGGGCGCGTACAACGATAATTCAGACAGCTAAATCTCTAATTGATTCCTGCTCAGGGACCATGTGTCTGTTTCAACGGTTCATGGTCCTTTTTTCTAATAGTATTTTGATGCCCTATGGAATTCATAAAATTAATTAATACGCGGAAAAAGAAAGTAAAAGAGGTTGTGTGAGAAACACATATTTGATTTTTGTGCTTTCAATTTTATTGATTTTCACATCCGGATTTTGTGCCGGACAAAAACAACCGATTTCAATTCCGAATGCAGCGATGGTGTTTAAAAATTTGAAAGCGGATTCACCTGCGTTGCGGGAAATCAAGAATCTGTGGACACAGAGCGATTCATCCGCTGCAGTTACCGCATTACTCAAATACTTTCGTGATAAAATGTCCGGGCGCTATTTTTTTGATTGGCGGAATTTTAAACCGCGTTTCTTTGAGTATAAGTCGACCTATTCTGAAATGTTTGATCGCCATGAAAAAGAGGCGCGGTCGCACATGTCACGTTATGCCCCGGAGACGCATTGGAAATTGCCCTTCACCAATTTGTGCGGCAAAGCGGTCACTGCTTACGAATTACGACACCTGAGCCGTCAGCAAAAAGCTTATGATATGGCCTTAATGTTCTGGTTTAACAATGAGGATATGACATACCTGGACTACTGGACGCGACAGATGGCCGACCTGAACCACGCCTACCTGGCGGGGGAAATAGACCGGGGAGGCAACGCTGTGTATGAGGCTTTCCGTGCCGGCAAGCGCATCAATAATTGGTTGTTCGCGCATAACGCCTATCTGTCCAGTGAAAAGTACAGCAGGGCGGCCCAGTGGCTGTGGTTGCGCACCATGCTGCATCATGCCATGATGGAAATGCAGCAGACGCGCAAAATAAAATACGGCAATCATAATACCAGGGGACTGGTGGCGCTGTTTCAGCTGGCAGTGCTTTTCCGTGATTTCAAGTGGGCCGATGCCTGGTTGAAACATTCGCTTGACGGATTGAAATGGCATCTGGAGAAAGAAATCCTGTCCGACGGCATGCAGTTTGAACGTTCCACCCATTATCACATGGGAGATATTTACAATTATTTCCGCGTCGTTCAATTGGCAAAAATTAATGACATTTTACTACCGGAAATATTTGACCAACGCCTGCGCGGAATGTTCGATGCGCTGGTGAAATTGGCGCATCCAAACGGTAAAATTCCGCCGTTGCAGGACAATACCGATATCCCCTATGCGACCTACAACGACATCGCTACGGTAATGAAACTGGGTGAATTGTTATACAAAAACCCCGTGTATGGATGGTTCACCAGCGCTGCAATTCCGCCGGATGTGTACTGGCTGCTGCGCCGCGAGCAGATCAGGCAAAACCTGAAACGACCAACACGAGTCCCGTCGGTTGAATCGGTCGCGTTGAAGCAAAGCGGCTATTACGTGATGCGCAGCGGCTGGCGGAAAAATGATTTGTATTTATGCGTCAGTGCCGGATTATCCGAGTATAAACCGGATCACCAGCACGGTGATATGCTGGGAATAACCGCCTGGGCCAATGGTCACGAAATTCTGCCCAATTACCAGGTAAAATACAAAGAAACCAATTTCAAAGACTTCAAAAATTCATTATCAAAAAATGTGGCGTTGGTGGACAGTATACTACAGGGTCGGCGGTGGACCCCGAACCGGGGCGGCAGTGGTTTTGGAAAATTTCATTTTCTACCCACGCCGCAGGTTCATGCGTGGATAAACGAAACGGATTTTGATTATTTTTCAGGCAGCCACAACGGTTTCGATTCCCTCGGTGTGAACTATACCCGGGAAGTGATCTTCGTGAAAGATGGGTTCTGGATCGTGCTGGATCATTTTGAATCGCAGACAACGCACGACTACCAGCTGATCTGGCAGGGGGTTTTTACGCCACAGGATAAATCCGACCGATTGCGCAAAAGATACGAAGACGGCAGTGGCTGTGACCTGATTCTACCCGGAGCTTTTTCCCGGCAAATTTCCTACGGCCGGATCGGGGGAAAAAAATACACGGTGATCACGATGCGAAAGCCGGGGAATTTTACATTCGTAACAGTAATTTTGCCCTTCATAGACACAGCGCAAGCACGGGAACTGCCGGGTGGCTGGAGTTTTTTACAACAAAATGACGGATCCTTTGAATTCCAGAATGAAAAGGGCCGGATTTTACTGATCGGCACAAAACGTATCGAGGGCCGCCTGCTGCTGGACCAGGCCGGTACCTTCTGTTTGGCACAGGGAAACGGGAAGCGCAACATACAGTTTCTGGGACCGGCGGCATGCAGGGTGAAACAGACGGTTAAAGTAAAAAGAATCGGTGATGTACCGCTGCAGAACAATGAGCGGCTTAGCCCGGGTACTAGGTTGCAATTGATCCCGGATGAGTGATAGCGGTCCGTTGTAAGCAAAGGGAAGATTTACTTTTTAACCTGACGAGGAAAGCAGTATGCCAATTTTAGATAGATTTCGGCTCGATGGAAAAACGGCGATCGTTACCGGCGCGAGCCGCGGGCTGGGGAAAGCCATGGCTGTTGCTCTTGCCGAAGCGGGCGCCGATCTGGTTCTCGTCAGTACGGCCGAAAAAAATCTCGCTGATACGGTTGACCGAATCGAAGCGACAGGCGTAAAATCTCTGGCTGTCGCCTGCAATGTGCAGGAGTATGAACAGATCGACACTGTGTTGTCAAAAACCCTGGAATTTTATGGAACCGTGGATATCCTGGTTAACAATGCCGGCGTAATTCGTCGTGCACCGGCACGGGAATACAGCATCGAAGACTGGAACACAGTGCTACAAACCAATCTGAACGGCTTGTTTTATTTCTGTCGTGAAACAGGCAAGGTTATGATCGGGAAAAACCGTGGTAAAATTATAAACATTGCTTCACTGCTCAGTTTTTCCGGGGGTATTAACGTAGCGGCCTACGCATCCGGCAAGGGAGCCGTGGCCCAATTGACGAAAGCGCTGGCAAACGAATGGGCGGTACATAATATTCAGGTCAATGCCATCGCACCCGGGTATTTTCAAACAGACATCACTAAATCCCTGCAGGATGACAAAGAGCGTAACAGGCAGATACTGGAACGTATCCCGGCCGGACGCTGGGGACGCCCGGAAGATCTGAAAGGTGCGGTGGTCTTTCTGGCGTCAGACGCTTCGGATTATATTACCGGTCAC
>JAJRVZ010000348.1 GCA_024277055.1 Calditrichota bacterium | reverse complement strand
ATCATCCGATGTGCAAAATTCCGGGAAACCAAATCCGGTTTATTTAAAAGATATAGCGAAAATCCTGTATGTAAACCGCGACCCTGAGAATATTGTACACCTGAATGGTGAACGTTGTATCGGTCTGGCTATTTACAAGGAAACGCGATTCAATACCGTGAAGGCCGTTGAAAATTTATCTACGGCGCTCGATGATATACGCAAAGCACTGCCCGGATACAATTTTGAAGTGATCGAAAACCAGGCGGCATTTATCCAGGGTGCCATTGACGAGGTAGAACAGTCGGCTTTGATCGGAATCGTGCTGGCCGTTATCGTTCTGTTCGTTTTTCTGCGCAGGATCGGCACAACGCTGATCATGAGCGTGGCCATTCCTATCTCGGTAATTGCAACCTTCAACCTGATGTATTTTAACGGGTTAACACTGAATATCATGACGCTGGGCGGGTTGGCGCTCGGCGCCGGCATGCTGGTGGACAATGCCATCGTGGTAATGGAAAACATATTCCGTAACCTGGAAGAGGGGATGTCGCTTCGGGAAGCGGCTGTTACCGGTACCGCACAGGTTGGGGGGGCGATTACCGCGTCTACAATTACTACCATCGTAGTGTTTCTGCCCATCGTTTACCTGCACGATGCCGCCGGCGAACTGTTCAGGGAACAGGCATGGACGGTGGCTTTTTCGCTGTTGTCATCACTGGCGGTGGCCATTCTCCTCATTCCCGTGCTCAGTATGCAATTCCTGAAAACTTCGAAGATGAAAACCGAATCGATTCGTTTCGCCGGTTATGAACGTCTGTTGAAGAAAATTCTGCGAAAACGCAACACTGTGATTGTAACCGCGCTGCTGCTGATACTGATTACCGTGCTTCTGTTGCCGTTGATTGGCAGCGAGTTCATCCCGAAGGTTGAGAGCAATTCCTTTAAATTGAATTTAAAATTTCCTGCGGGTACAGCGCTGAAATACAGTGACCGTATGGTTAAGGGAATCGAAGGGATTATTCGTCAGGTGGCGGGTGAAGACCTGCGAACCGTTTACAGTATTACCGGTCCGACGGGCGGTATTGCCGGCGATCAACAGTCTTTTTTTGAGGATGAAAATACAGCCGGTATTCGTGTTTTTCTGAAGGAAAATCACAGGCGCAGCAGCGATGCCATCATTTTCGCACTGAACCGGGTTCTGGATGAATTTCCCGAAATAGAAGCGGAAATCGTCAAAGACCTTTCTTCGCTGCAATCATCGCTCGGGACCGATCAGGCACCGATCGTTCTGGAAATTGCGGGCAAAGATCTGGATCGGATCCGGGCCGTGACACAACAGATTGCCGATTCACTGAAAACGGTTTCCGAGTTAACCGCTGTTGAAACCAGTTTCGACGAAGGGCCTCCGGAGATCAATTTACTGGTCGACCGGGTGCGTGCCGGCATCAATAACGTAACGGTGCAATCCCTGACCGATCAATTGCGGGATGCCTTGCAGGGGAATGTCGCCGGCGACTGGGAGTACCAGGGGGAAATGCGGGAGATTCGAGTAAAGCCGCCGGAAATAAGATCCGGCGATTTGCCGGCATTTCCCATTCAGACCGAGGGAAGGGAAATACCGCTGTCGGAAGTGGTTCATATTGAGACCGGTTTTTCTCAAAAACAAATCTTGCACGAGAATCAGTCAAGAATCGGCAGAATCAACGCCTGGCTGAAAGGTGATAAAACCTTCGATCGGGTTATCGCTGAAATTCGCGATAAAACGGAAAATGTTCGCCTTCCCGAAGGTTACCGTATGACCATTGGCGGAGAAGAGCAAAAACGGGTCGAATCTTTTTCCAGTCTGCAGTTTGCCCTGTTGCTCTCAGTGATCCTGATCTACATGGTGCTGGCTTCACAGTTTGAATCGCTTCTGCACCCGTTCACTATTCTGCTAACCCTGCCGTTGGCAGGTGTGGGTGCGGTACTCATATTTCTGATTCTGGGACGTCCCCTTAACATCATGGCTTATATCGGCATCATCATGCTGATGGGCATTGCCGTAAACGATTCGATCATTCTGGTGGATACCATTAATCAGCACCGGCGGTCGGGTATGGCAATTACCGGGGCCATACTGCAGGCAGCCGGCAAACGCATCCGGCCGATTATCATGACCAGCCTGACAACGATTCTGGCACTTTTGCCGCTCACGATCGGTTTCGGCGAAAGCGCAGCCCTGCGGTCGCCAATGGCCCTGGCGGTAATCGGAGGCCTGGTTACGTCCACAATTCTTACTCTCGTAGTCATTCCCTGTGTATATATGCTGTTTGAAAGTTGGAGAGGCGAAAAGGCAGGCACGGTCAATGATTGAATTCATCATTCGCCGCAAAACACTGATCAGCATGCTGTTCATTGCCTTAAGCATGCTGGGGTATATTTCATACCGCAACCTGCCGGTCGAACTGTTACCTGAAGTTGAATTACCGTTTCTCATTGTGCAGATCGGGGCAGTGCGGGAAATGGACCCTGCTCAACTGGAAAAAGAGGCATTGATTCCGCTGGAAAGTATCGTGGCAACCCAAAACGGAATTGAAAAAATCGAGTCATCCGCCGAACGCCGGCAGGGCAGGATCATGGTTTTCTACCGCAACAATGTGGACCTGAAATACGCATATCTTCGTCTTCAGGAAAAAATAGACGCCGCGAGGGGTGATCTTCCGGAAGGTTATTTTGTGCAGGTAGTACGCATTGACACCGATATGATATCCAATATGTTTATGAATCTGCAGGTTCGCGGCGGCGGGGGAGTTGACCGTCTGCGCAATTTGACGGAAAACGATATCCTGGAGGAACTGCAGGCGATCGATGGAATTGCCAACGCAGAGGTATTCGGAGGAAAGGAAAAATCGGTGCGAATAGTGCTCGACCGGCAGAAAAGCGAGGCCTTTGGTATAACCGCAAACGATATCAGCAGTTTACTCCGCCGGTATGGAAGTGACAAACAGTATCTGGGTTATATTCGCAGTAATGATAAGCGAATATCCGTCAATCTGCTGTCTGATTACCGTAACGTCGACGATATCGGTGATCTGATCGTTGAGCCGACGATTCCGCTGCGATTAAAGGATGTGGCTGATATCGAGTATGGTATGAAGGAAGAAACCTCAATCAGCCGGGTAAACGGTAAAGAGGCGGTTACCATTCAGCTGATACGCGATTCACGGGTCAATTTGATTGAATTATCCGATCGTACCGCAATCGTAATCGATCGTCTGAACCGGGAACTTCAAAATCTTGATGTGGAAATCGTCATCCAGTTCGACAGCGCTGAATATCTGCGTACCAACATGGATCTGATCATCAATCTTGCCGTTACCGGTGCTATGCTGGCCATTCTGATTCTATGGTTTTTTCTTAAAAACCTGCGCATGGTGCTGGTGATTGCCGTCAGCCTGCCGGCGTCGGTTTTTACCGCATTCAATTTCTTTTATGCTTTCGGAATTACAATCAACAGCCTTACGCTGGTGGGGATGGCACTGGCTATCGGTATGCTGCTCGATAACAGTATCGTAGTACTGGAAAGTATTTACCGGAAAATTCAGGGTGGAGCACAAAACACAGAGGCCGTTCTGCAGGGAACCAGGGAGGTATCACGTTCGATAATCGCGGCGACTCTGACGACCATAACGGTCTTCCTGCCGTTTATTTTCGCCGACAATTTTTTTATAAAAATTCTAGGATACCATGTCGGTGTTTCCATTATATCCAGTCTGGGAGTGTCCTTACTGGTAGCTGTTTTGCTGATCCCGAT
The DNA here is from genome assembly GCA_024277055.1 of Calditrichota bacterium. Classification (GTDB taxonomy): domain Bacteria; phylum Calditrichota; class Calditrichia; order JAJRVZ01; family JAJRVZ01; genus JAJRVZ01. The sequence continues at coordinate 10,525 of JAJRVZ010000348.1, read as the reverse complement.
GATCATGCACTGGATGCTGGGACTGCGAAGCGGACAATCCGCACAAATTGAAAAACTGTCTGTTCGAACCCGTTTGATGCAGATTTACGTTTTGTTTTTGAAGTCAACGGTACGTTACCCGATACGCACCATTGTGCTGTCGGTTGTGCTGTTTTTTGTAAGTCTCATTATCGCCCTGGGGCTTAGTATGGATGTGAGCAATGAGCCGGACCTGGAGGAGTTTAACCTGTATGTGACCATGCCGAGAGGCAGTACGCTGGAAACAACGGATCTGGCCGTAGCAGAATTTGAAAAGGGTCTGGAAGAAATCGCCGAGCTTGATGAAGTGATCAGTCAGGTTTATGAAGAGGAAGCGGTTCTGACATTAAAGCTGAAAAAGGAATATCATGATATTGCCGGACGCAGCATCGCAGAAGTCAAAGGAGAAATCAATCAACGTATAGAGCATTTTCGTGCCGCGGATGTCGGTTTTGAGCAGCCGGAGAGCAGCACCCGATTCCGGGGAGGCGGACAGGAATCCACCGGGGAGGGCTTCCGGCGGTTTCTGGGACTCGGAGGCAGCCAGGAATACATATATATAAAGGGACAGGACATTGAAGTGATGCGCCGTCTGGCAACGGATATGGAAACCTACCTGCGCGATCTTTCATTTATTGAACGTGCGCGCGTAAATCTTGCCCCCAACCGACCGGAAATTCATTTACTTTTTGACAATGAAAACCTGTTCAGGAACAATATAACCCTGAATGCTATTGTTTCCGAACTGAACACTTTTCAAAAAGAAAACACAACCGGAAGCCGTTTCAAAGATGGAACTGAAGAGTATGACATCATCATCGGCGACGGGCAGGGTGAAGATAAAAATGTCGGGGATTTGCGGCGTCTGCGAATTCGCTCCCAGAGCGGAAGCGAATTTCCACTTGCGGAAATTGCGCCGTTTCTCTATTCCGAGGGGCGTTCGGCAATCAATCGTGTAAACCAGGAACGGCAGGTACGGGTCAGTTTTCGTTTCACCGATGATGTAACAGACTCCAGGGCGTTGCTGGAGTCCGCCCGCAGTGAAATAGACGATATGGTTGCCGGTTTGGAAATTCCCGCCGGAATTGCCGTCGAAGTGGAACACAATGATCTGGACCTGTCCGATTTTTATTTTTTAACAGCGGTTACCCTGATACTTATTTTTATGATTCTGGCTTCGGTTTTCGAATCCATTTTACACCCGTTGGTCATAATGTTCACGATTCCCCTGGCCGCAATCGGTTCCCTGTGGGCGATCATTCTGACCGGAAAACCTCTGCTGAATGCGAATACCCTGATCGGTTTCCTGATTTTACTGGGTATTGTCGTAAATAACGGAATTATTCTCATTGACTATGTTCGGCAGTTACAGAAAAAGGGCAATCGCCGTGTACGTGCCTTAATCATGGCCGGTCAGGCACGCCTGCGGCCTATTTTTATCACGGCCATTACGACAATTATCGCCATGTTGCCGCTGGCGATGGGCAGGGAAGAATATGTTACGCAGATTGCCGCACCCTTTGCCGTAACCGTTATAGGCGGCCTGGCCCTGAGTACCGTTTTTACACTGGTGTTGATTCCGACCGTGTTTGCAGGTCTGTACGGTTTCCTGGAATGGTTCCGTGATCTGAATCCGTGGCTGCGCTACCTGCAACTGGCTTTAATTTCCGCCGCAACGATTCTTATTTATTTTCAGATTGAGAGCCTGATCTGGCAATTTGCGGACTTTTTTCTTGTTCTTGCAATCGTTCCGTTGACCACAGCTTTTGTTCTGAACAGCCTGCGTCGGGCACGAACGGATTTGTTCGCGGAAAACGAAAACCTTACGATTCGCATCCGCAATCTGTACAAACTGTATGATCTGCCATCCCGATTTGTACGGGAATGGCGAAAAGGAGAACGTATTGCCGCCGGAACCGACGCCGGAAGAGAAGCGGCCGTCAGCAGGTTGGTCTGGCAGTATATAATCTTCGCCTATCTCGTTTATTTTATCTATTTTTACCTGGAAAGCAATTTCTGGTTTTACATCCTCAGTTTTGGGTTCAGTTTTTATCTGCTGTTTCTTCTGTCCGAAAAATCAGTGGATAACCGGGAATTGGTCGGTTTGTCCGGTATGAATATTCCGCGTCGTTTTTCTCGTATTTTGCGTATACCGGTTTTCTGGTTTTTTCCGGCTCTGACCTCCGCATTGCTTTCTCTGCGAACCGACAGTGTAACTTCAGCGGTTCTATTCGGTTCGCTCTGGTATCTTGGCATCTGGATTTACGTTTCGGCGAAAAACGTACGGGAACGGAAAATAGATGTAAACCGTATCGGCGGTAAACTGTCCGGTCTGCGTCGCGGCTGGTACCGACTGGTACAGGCCATACCGCTGATCGGTAAAAGACGATCGCCCTTTGCGGCGCTTAAAGGTGTCAGTCTCGATATCGAAAAGGGAATGTTCGGACTGTTGGGCCCGAACGGAGCGGGTAAAACTACCTTAATGCGCATCATTTGCGGTGTGCTGGAACCTTCCTACGGATCGGTTTATATCAGCGGGATTAATACCCGCGAACAGCGTGAAGAAGTACAGGGACTTATTGGTTACCTGCCGCAGGAATTCGGCACCTACGAAAACATGACCGCCTCGGAATTTCTGAATTACCAGGCAATTTTAAAGGGACTGACGGAGAAAGAACAACGCCGTGAGCGGATTGACTACGTGCTGGGCGCGGTTCATCTGGAAGAACATCGCCATCAGAAAATCGGCAGTTTTTCGGGTGGTATGAAGCAGCGTATCGGAATCGCGCAAACCCTGTTACACCTGCCGCGAATCCTGGTGGTTGATGAACCTACGGCCGGGCTGGACCCGCGGGAGCGTATCCGGTTTCGCAACCTGCTGGTCGAATTGAGCCGGGAACGCATTGTGCTTTTTTCGACCCATATAATTGAAGATATTGCCAGCTCATGCAATATGGTCGCCGTTCTTAACAGTGGTGAAATAAAATATATTGGTGATCCGAAAAAAATGGTCAGCCTGGCTGACGGCAAAGTCTGGCAGTGCCTGTTAAGTGAACAGGAGTTTGAGTCCGGCAAAGTACCGGGTACGATAGTACATCATATCCAGGTCGATAACCATATCCGCCTGCGGTTGCTTTCGGAAAAACAACCGGTAGCGGATGCCCGCACGGTAAAACCGACTCTGGAAGATGCTTATCTGTGGTTACTGAGAAACGATAACGGAGGAGCGGGATGAGCGGCGGAAAACTGTTTGATCAACTTCGGCTTAAAACTGAATTGATAACCGAACTGGTGAGACTTAACCTGAAGATTATTTTCATGAACCGCTTCATCTATTTTCTACTGGCGGCACTGCTGATATTCTTACTGGTAACCATCATCAGTCTGGCTGATGAAGGCGCCTATCCGACGCAGGCATCCGTCTATTACCTGCTGCTGGTGCCCGGTCTGCTGCTGGTTTTCTACCCGACTGCATTCGGAATACAAAATGATAACGATGCCAATATACTGGAAATTCTGTTCGGAATTCCGGATTACCGCTATAAAGTCTGGTTGGTACGCATTGCCATTATCTACCTGCTGGTATATATCATACTCAGCCTTTTCGGGGCGCTCAGTTATATTACTCTTGCCCCGGTGCCGATATTCGAAATGGCCTTCCAGCTGATGTTTCCCGTTTTTTTTCTCGGTTCGCTGGCCTTTTTACTGTCAACGCTTCTGCGCAGCGGCAATGGTACGGCGGCGGTTATGGTGATTCTCGGTCTCGTTTTCTGGATGCTTTCCGGCGTGCTGGTCGAGAGTGAATGGAACCTCTTCCTCAATCCATACCGCATTCCGCGGGAGATCAATGAAATTGTCTGGAGGGAGAATATTTTATACAACCGGATATATCTGTTGAACGGCGCCGTACTTTCTCTGCTGGGCGGCTTGTACCGTCTGCAGAAGCGTGAGAAACTATTGGCCTGATTGGAAAGTCCATCAACCGGATCGATATATAATTTTTCTACTATTGCATCAATGACCGCTTAGCGTAATAACAGCATTTTGCGGATCAGGGATTCTGATTCTGCCCGTAAAAGATAGAAATACACACCGGAAGCGGCGGACCTTCCCGACTGGTTTTTACCATCCCAGCGCGTCTGATACCTGCCAGGCGGGTATTCCCTGTCCGTCAGAACGACAATGCGTCGTCCAAGAATATCATGAACGGAAATAATTACCCGGCCGCCAACCGGTACATCATAGCGAATCGTTGTAAATGGATTGAACGGATTCGGATAATTCGGATACAGCCGCCATCGCACGGGAATGAACGGTAATTGTTGACCGGCGATTGTGGTGACTGAATTTATGATAACAAGCATGCTGTCGGTGGCGCCGGCCAGACTGTCATCCTGCACGGTCACATAAAACCGTGCCGATCCCGAAAAATCAGGTTCAGCCGATAAATGCAAAATCCCGCTGTCGGCGATGAAGTGATAGATTATGGAATCATTGGTTGTATTGAATTGAAATGACAACAGACTGTCTGCGCTTTCGATATCATCGACAAAAATCCATAAATTCAGGAAAACACTGCTGTCCGATCTGAACAGAACCGAATCGGGCAGATCAAGCACCGGCATGTCGTTAACGGATTTTACGCTGGAAAAAATCTGTGTTGTATCGGCCGCCGAACCATCGCTGACCGAAAAGAAAAGGGTATCACGGCCGAACCAGTCGGATGGGGCGAAAACCGAAAGGTCCGTTCCAGTTAGCACTGCCTGCACATACGAAGCACCGAAAAATGAAAACAACCATTCTGATGAAGCGTTGTCAGGATCGAAAATATAATTATGAAAATCGACTGCATTGAAATGCAATGTATCATCTTCATTAAAGTTAAAATCCGGAATCGAGTCCTGGAATTGAGGCGGATCATTAACCGGAAGAATAGTAATATCAAACGAATCAGCGGCTGTGTACTGTAAATCGCCGGCGGTAAGAATTACCCGGTTCAAACCGCTGGAATCGTGGACCGTATTCAGGGTCAATTGACCGGCGTCCAGCATCAGCCGGATGGAAGAACCTGTAAATGAAAATGAATAATAAAGGCTGTCGCCATCCGGGTCTGAAAAATAATCATCCAGACTGTTGAACAATAGTTGCGGACCGCTGTCTTCATTAAATTGAAAATCGGGTAACGGCATCGAAACGACGGGCGGAAAATTCTGATCTCTTATAAACACCCGGAAAGTATCGCTGACGCTCAGTAACCCGTCATCGGCGATTACAATGAGTTGGTTGACCCCTGTGTTGTTACCGATGGTACTGATGGTCAGCGCACCGGAAATTATTGCGGCGTTTACCGATGTTCCGCTTACGGAAACAGCAAAATTTAAAAAACTATTGTCCACATCGTAAAAGTGAGTATACAAATCTGCGGCAAGCACATGGCTTCCGCTGCTTTTTATAAAACCGGTATCACTGAAGCTTTGTGTCAGGACCGGTGGGTCATTTACAGGGTTAACCGTTACGGAAATGGTGTCACTGTCGGTTGCCCCGGAAGTGTCTTCTACGAAAAACGCAACCGAAAACCATCCGGAAGAATCCGGGGAAGCGAAGAAAGTTGCTGTCAATGTCAGGGAATCGATAGTAACGTTCAAATCACTTGTATCGATTTTGTTGTCCCGATCAGTTTTGTTCTGCAAGCCGAGGGTCTGTGAGGTGATTATCAGCGATTCAGGTTCATCATCCACGTCACTGATGTAAGAAGTGAGTTGGAGTATTGCGCCGGAGTCTTCAGCGAAGGAAATATCCGGCAGTCCGCTGATGGCCGGCGGATCATTCACCGGAAGAATCGAAAAGAATGCACTGTCTTCGTCAAACAAACCGCCGGGATCGGTGGCCCTGAAAACCAACATTTCACCGCCGAACCAGTTACTGTCCGGTGTACTGATGGTGGCGATGCGCTGATCGGACAAATTCACCTGCAGTGCCGAATTACCGTAAATGGTCCATTGCATCTATGCATCGCTGTGGTCGGGATCGGCTACGAATTCATCCAGGGTTACAGGAGACAGAGGTTGGCCTTCGGAAACTGTCTGATCCGCGATGCCGCTTACCCGGGGCGGATCATTGGCATTAAGCACTTTCAGCGTATAATTCTGCAGGGCCGCGGCATCGGCAATATCTTTTACCTGAACAGAAATTGCATGGCTGCCCGTATCGGCATTTGCCGGAATGCCGGAAACGAGCCCGCTCAACGAATCAATGTCCAGAAATGCCGGCGCCTGTAACAAACTGAAATTTAAGCGGTCACGGGGATCAGCATCAAGGGCCTGCACCGCGTATCGGTATAATATTCCCTGTGTGGCCCCGGTCGGCGGATTGGAAATTATGCGCGGAGTGTCGTTTACTGCACTGACGGTTACCGTTATGGTATCTGAATCGGACAGGTTACCGCTGTCAAATACCGATACGGCAACCGAAAAAATGCCGCTGCTGTCCGGACTGGTCTGAAAGGAAATCAGATGACTCAATGAGTCAATCGTTACCATCAGGTCCGTTGGTTGTGATTTGGGAGGTGAAACAGCAGCGACACGTTGGGAGAGAGAACGGGTTTTTCCCGAAAGGACCGAAATAACATGGGCTTCAAACCGGGTGAGAGTGCTGTCGTCTTCGATGTCAGAAACATAACGATCAGCGTCAAAAGATGCCGAACTGTCTTCCCTGAAAACTACGTCCGGTAAAGGAGCCAACACCGGCGGATCGTTTACCGGCCGGACAGTGACGATAACAGTATCGCTGTCCGTAGCAAGGGAATCATCCTGAACGGAAAAAATAACGGTAAAAATGCCGGAAGAATCCGGCGCCGGGACAAACTGCGCTGTTTGTGATTGTTGATCGATTTGCACCTGCAGGGGGGCTGTTTTTCGCAAATCATTAAAACGCTCTGTTTTTCTGCCGCGATGTGTTCTCTTTTGATTAAGTACGACGGCACTGAAATGCAACCGGAACACGCTGGTTTCCACATCACTGGCGAATGGGGCCAGGTTCAATTGTGCCACGCTGTCCTCCGGAAAATTCACATCCGGCAGTCCGTTTAATTGGGGGGCATCGTTTAAAGGCAGAACGGAAACGGAAAGTGTATCACTTACCGTGTACCAGGAATCGGTTGCGGTTACCATCAGCGAATAGTCTCCTGATGAGTCGGGAAGAGCTTTAACCTGTAAAAGGCCCGTAGCTATTTGTGTCAGCAATTCCACTGATAATGGCTGCACGGAAAAGTGTAAACTGTCACCATCTGGATCGATAAATACCATGTTCAGGTCCGCCACGGTTTGCCATGGATCGTCTTCGTGCATTTGAATATCAGCCAAAGGGATGGTTTGTTGCAGCGGGTTGTTGACCGTCATAATAGCCGGTGTTGCGATCAGCGGATTAAAGGGATCGTTTGTTGAAATCTGCAGAGCAGCCAGGTAGGTTTTGGCGGAGCGGTTCAGTGCGTTGAAACGAACAGAGATGGCCGAAAGAGATGCCGGTGGAGTACTTCCGGCGGCAGGATTGAATCGCAGCCACGCATCCCTTTCGAAACGAACTGCGAGCTGATCGTGCAGATAGATGTTGTTGAAGACTATTTCCAGACCGTCACTGCCGGTACTGTTTTCGAGACCTACCGTGCTGAGTGTAGTGTTGAAATTATTCACAAAACTGTGGTAACGAATTTCGATATTACCGCCGGAGAACAAAACTATTTCGGCGGTAACGGCTTCCGTTGTTCCGAAGCGGCGCATATTATTGAATTGAATCACCAGACGATCGCTGAATTGCCGGTAATAAATACTACCGTTCCGGGCAACCAGATCATCCCAGCACCAGGCGATGATATTGTTCGGAACAGCCGGCGACGGCAACGGGGAGTTTCCCGAAACTGAATAGCTCACCGGCGGGCCGAAGCCGATGAAGCCGTTTGAAGAAATATAAAATCCGTCATAATATATGCCGTAAAAATTAAAGGGGAATCCTATCGGGTAAGGTCCGCCGAAATTATCATCGCTTAATCCGGTGATTTGAGTTCCCGTCGTTGAAATATCGGTCCAGGTAAACGGCGGGCCGTCAGGTCCGTCACTGTCGGTCCAGGTGTACCCGAAGGCATCCGGGCCGCCGGAATTTTTCTGAGCACTGTTTCCTGTACGAATATCGACTGTTCCTTTTCGCTTCGGTTCATAATAGGTGTCGGGATAGGGCTTTTGTTTGCCGGGAAACGGGGCTGTGGACAATTGCCAGATAAGGTCGGAATTTCCGCTGTTTTGAATGGTTAATTCGAATTGAATGCTGTCCTGTGACGTCAGTAACGATTGCAGTGTATCCGGAGAAACATCCGCCACCGGAGGTTCGAAGGCTGTCGCGGATACCGGCACGGTCTGAACCGGAGTAAGCGGATCATCGCTGGTTACCGTCACCAGTGCATCCAGGGCCCCTGCAATCGACGGCCGGTATTGCACGATCATCGTGCGGAACAAACCGGGAGATAAACTGAATCCTGATGTATCGATGCTTAAATCGGAATGAGAGGCAAAAATTCCCGAGATATTCAATAGCGCCGTGCCGGTGTTACCGATCATGAATGAATCTGAAAGAACGGTTCCAATAAAAACATCGCCAAAAATAATTGAATCGGGAGATAGAAACATCTCCGCTGTTCCGGCTACCTGCAGACGGACGGGCAGGGGGTGCGATGGATCAAAGGGGTCGTTGGATTCAATAATAAGCAATGAGTCGTAAACACCCTCAATCAGGTTCAGGGCGTTGAAACCGATGGTCACATCAGCCCGGGCTGCCGGTGGAAGGGTGCCCGATACGGGGGAAATTTCGAGCCAATTCGCCATAATTTTACCCCCATGTTTTTGTTTCAGCAACGGCGAAGCTTTCAACATGCCGGAGGGTATCTGCCAGTTCAAATCCGATTGGCCGTTGTTCTCAAGCGTCAGAATTACCGTAGCACTGTCACCGGCATTCAGGGCTGCCGATACACTGTCGGGGGTAACTGCAAGCACCGGCGGAAACATTGCGTTTCCGGAAAGGGGAATGTTTAACAGGGGGGTGTCCGGATCGTTGCTGTTCAGGGAAAGTACCGCCTGCAGGGTGTTCGCGGCGGTCGGTGAATAACTTACACGTATGGAGCGCTGCCGGCCGGGTTGCAAATCAAAGGCAGACACATCGGCTGTTACCTGCGGGTCACTGCTCTGAACCAATGATACCGACAATGTTGCATTTCCCCTGTTTTCAACAATTATGGAATCATTCCCGGTAGTGCCGACAAACACCGTTCCGAAGTTCAGTGAAGCAGGTAAAACCGAAATATCGGCAGCGGACTGAACGGAAAGATTAACCACAACGGGAACAGAAGGATTAAGCGGGTCGTTGGATACCAGGTTCAACTGCGCGCGATGTACCCCTGCCGGCAGCGAACCGGTGTTTAGTTTTACCTTTACATCCCGGTTGGCGCCGGGGGCAACGGAGGCGGAAGACGGAAAAGGTTCCAGCCAGGGCAGACCGCCGTTTATACGGGTCAGCAAATTGGTATGAACATAACTGAGATTGTAGCTGATGGAAAGTCCCTGGTCACCTGCGGCGTTTTCCATCCCCACGGTCGCGTCAGCCTGTGCGCTGTTCATCTGTGAATAAACAAAATCTATGCGATCCCGGTCGTTATAAAATACTATCTGAAAAATGAGGTCTTCCGTTCCGCGGTTGTAGTGCCCCCAGTGCGTCCATTGAATAATAAACTGCTGCCCGATCTGCCGGAAATAGATGTCTCCATTCAGACCGCGACCGTCGAGATCATCCCAGAAAGGAGCAATCCAGTTGTTGGGAATGAGCGTGTTGGGAATCGGCTGGTTTGCGAAAGAAGCCGCGTCATAACTCATGTCGAAGGTAATGAAACCGTTGCTGGATACCTGCAACGAATCATAGCCGGCGCCGTAAAAATTTACGGGAAAAGGCAATGCCAACCGTGCCAGCCCTTCATCCCTGGCATCATAATTACCCGTTGCCCGCAAAGTTACGGCGGTACCCGTCTGTGAAATATCCGTGAACGAATAAACGGGTCCGCCCGGTTCGTCGCTGTCAATCCAGCTATAGCCGAAAGGATCGGGTCCGCCGCGGGATTTCTGCAGTTTTTGAGATTTCGCAGTCAGCGGACTATCCTTTGTTTCGACAACGTAGGGTTGTTGTTGCTGAATCACTTTTGCCGATTTCGGCGGGGTTGACAGCGATTCTTCGTAAATATCGAAATTGAGCATTCCATCGCCCGAATTGCTGATATTCAGCAGGACAGAATCACTCTGATTGGGACTGAGACTGAAAACAAATGAATCGGGAAAGGTGTTGATAAAGGGCGCGGTGACGTCCAGATTAACGGTAACTGTGGTGAGCGGATTGGCCGGATCGTTTCCGGAAACCAGAAGATCGGTTGTGTACCGGCCGGAGGCTAGTCCGGTGGCATCAAACAGAAGAAAAACCT
>JAJRVZ010000347.1 GCA_024277055.1 Calditrichota bacterium | reverse complement strand
CTGCCCAGATCGATTCACAGTGAGAATGCTCCCAGTTATTCAGAGGGGATTGAGACTAAATTTTGCAATGAATTGTTTAATATGTTTCAATACGCCAGTGAGAATGCTCCCCGTTATTCAGAGGGGATTGAGACTAATTAATTAAGTTGATATAATATACAAATTTTTTACATGGTGAGAATGCTCCCCGTTATTCAGAGGGGATTGAGACATATATACAATTTATTGAAAGCATTTTTCCCTCCGGTGTTGTGAGAATGCTCCCCGTTATTCAGAGGGGATTGAGACAAGGTCTTCCATGACCCTCAAATCACAGCGGATTAGGGTTTTCGTGAGAATGCTCCCCGTTATTCAGAGGGGATTGAGACAAATACAATTCAGACACAATCAATTCAGTTTCCATTGTGGTGAGAATGCTCCCCGTTATTCAGAGGGGATTGAGACCTATTTCAAATAACTAATATACAATATATACAATATTAATAGTGAGAATGCTCCCCGTTATTCAGAGGGGATTGAGACTTACCCCTGACCGGGATATCGAGTTCTTCGCTTACGGTCGTGAGAATGCTCCCCGTTATTCAGAGGGGATTGAGACTTGAAATATCCGGTTGATTGCCCGGCTCCATCTGGTTCCGGGTGAGAATGCTCCCCGTTATTCAGAGGGGATTGAGACTTTGCTGTGAGCCCTTCCGGGCTCCTAAGTTTCTTGTCGAGTGAGAATGCTCCCCGTTATTCAGAGGGGATTGAGACAAAATTTTCGTCTCCCGGAATCAGGCGGCCGGTATATTCGGTGAGAATGCTCCCCGTTATTCAGAGGGGATTGAGACTATCGAGGATACATGCTGCAAAGCCAGTTCCTTCAAGCCCTGTGAGAATGCTCCCCGTTATTCAGAGGGGATTGAGACTTTAAACCTTCGGACGAAAACAAATTAAATACGGAATAATGTGAGAATGCTCCCCGCCGGAGCGTAGCGGAGGTCCCTATGGGATTATTCAGAGGGGATTCACTCGGCACATCCTTGTGCCTCGCCCTGCGGGCGGTCTGCTGTCGCAGCCCGTGCCAAACCGCTTTCCTGCGGTTTGGTGAGACTTTCAGGTTTATCGCTCCCCGGCGGACACAGCATCTGCCCCTTCGGTACGGGATTGTTCGGAGAGGATTTAGACCATATCACAGTAGCTTCATTATTCATTTATCATTTTTAATTTTTTCAGGATCGTATGTGAGTGTCTATCAATACGTGAATCTTATTATAATTTTGAATAGAATAAAAAATTCAGGGTAAAATAACTATAATACTAAAAGGGCTGGTGAATATGAATCATTTTATTTTATCTCCATGCGGTACCAGTATTTTAACAAACCAAGTTTCTGTGGAATTGCGAAAGATTTTAAATAAGTATAGCAATTATAGAAAAGAAGAAGAAATACCGGAAGAAGATTTATGTTTAATTACCGAACACATAACCAAAAGAAAACAGGAAATTTTAAATGCGGATATTCAGCAGGCTACGATTTTATCAGCGGAATTAAATGGTATTATTAAATACTATGATGGTTCGATACAGGCGAAAAATGATTTCTATCAATTAATTGGTACCGACACGTATTTTGGAAGAGTTACTACCGAAATTGTAGCAGAGTGGTTGAGAAAGCGGAAACTGTCGTTGGATATTTACATTCCTGAAGGATTGCGTACTCAGAATATTCGTGAGTTCCAACTGGCCCTCTCGGAAATTGTCAAATGGTGCGAGGATTCACTGTTACATTTTAAAGAAAAAAAATATCATATTGTTTTTAATTTAACCGGAGGATTTAAAAGCATTCAGGGATTTTTACAGACCCTTGCCATGTTTTATGCCGATGAATCAATTTATGTTTTTGAATCTGGTAAAGAATTACTCCGTTTACCCAGGCTTCCCGTAAAATTGGATCCAAATTCAATAGTTGAAAACAACATTTCTGCGTTCAGAAAAATTTATTTCGGATTAAAATTTGAAATCCCCATAGAAATTCCCGAATTGATGCTTCTAAAAATGGATGATGAAATCGTTTTTTCTGATTACGGTCAGGTAATTTTTCAACAAACTAAAAGGAATCTTTATCAAAGAAAAATTTATGAACCGGTTATAAAGAACATAAAATTTGGTCCTGAATTTCTGGATAGTACGGCGAATCTTTCCGGGAATCGCCTGCGGATATTGAATGAGCGAATTGATGACCTGACCTCATATTTATTAAGCAATAGAAAGAAAAATCTGAATCGACTGGATTTTAAAAAATTGAGCGGTAATCCGAAACCGCCCTCGACACATGAGATCGACGCTTGGGCAGATCAGGATGCTCCGCGAATCTACGGGCATTTTGAAAATGAAATATTTATTTTGGATGAATTTGGTCCTGCTTTACATTAAAATTACAAACATAAATTCAGGGAATCGTCATGGAAAAGTTTATTTATGATTCGTTATTATCGCTTTCCTTCGGTGAGGAGCAATCCTACCGGAAGATGGTCGTATTGCCCATGTTTAGCGGTGAACAGCCGGTTCTGGACTATTTAACGATGAAAGAAGCGTTGGAAAGCAACCGGCTCATCGTATCGGAAGTCAGCGAAGGCGGATCGGTGCCGGAATTAAAAGTGAAAAACAAGGCAGATAAACCGGTACTGCTGGTGGATGGGGAAGAACTGGTGGGGGCCAAGCAAAATCGTGTGCTGAATTCATCGATTTTGTTGAAGAAAAACAGTGAAACCGTAATACCGGTCAGTTGCACCGAGCAGGGGCGCTGGTCGTATACATCGGCGCAGTTCGTCGATTCCGATCTGGTCGTTTCGCCAATGATCAGAAGACAAAAGTCGGTCTCCGTCAGTGAATCGCTAGACCTTTCGGGCGAATACAGATCGGATCAGGGAAAAGTCTGGGAAGCTATTGACGAATTTTCCAGATCGGCGGGCGTTCATTCCGACTCGGAAGCCCTGCGTGATGTTTATACCTCGTATGAGAAGGATATCCATAAATACCTTGAAGCCTTCGAATGCCTGGCGGAACAAAAAGGATTGCTGGTATTCATCAACGGCTTCGTTGCCGGTTTTGATTACGTTTCGCGGCCGGAAGCCTATAAAATACTGCATCCGAAATTGATCAGGAGTTACGGTATGGAGGCCTTGTTAAAAAATAAAGAAAAATCAAAAAAGGCGAAGGAAAAAGACGCACGCGATTTTGTCGATCGGATTAAGGACAGCCGGGAGAAAAAATACAAATCGGTCGGACATGGCTGGGATTACAGATTTGCAGGCGATAAACAGATCGGCTCCGTTTTGACTTACCGAAAAGAAACCGTGCATGCCGCCTTTTTTACCGCGGCATACAGTGAACAAACCGGCAGGATGGCTGATTTGGGACGGCGCAGGGGATTCAGAAATGATGATATAGTTTATTAAAACTTCGGCCGCTGAAAGTGAATCTTTGTTGAAAATTGCATGCGCGCAGGGTAAATTGCTTTGGTCATAGTTTTTTTTTCGGAAATTATTCATGCAAACCATGCTTTGTCTTGTTTCGGGACAGAATCTGCCGAATTACCGCGGCGTGAAAGAAATTCAACCGGATAAAGTTGTATTCCTGTACACGCCGCAAACAAAAAATCAACTGCATGTTTTAACACAAACACTTACAATTCCTGCGGAATGCTTTGAAACGAATTATTATGATTATGATGAATTAAAGGAACGGTGCTGCCGGTTGCTGAATTCAACCATAAATTCCGACTGGATACTTAACATGACCGGTGGCACCAAGCTGGCCGCCCTGGCCTGTTACCAGGTCTTTCGGGAAAAAAAACTGCCGGCGTTCTATGTGGACAGCGTAAACCGGCGGTTACTGTTCTTCGATAAAACAAAGGTGAGAACCGTACCGTTCAGGTCGGAGTTCTCAATTGAAGAGATAATACAAATAAACGGACAAACCGTTAACAATTATTTTGAGGACGAAAGCAGCCTGGTTCAACGGCAGGCGCACGCCAACCATCTGTTTGAAATACATCGCTATAAACGCGGTGGAATTGCCAGAAGATTCGAAGAATTTATAAATCAAATTCCGGCCGATGCCTTGAAGGGAAAACCAATCGGCTGTACCGTCCGGAACGCCCGGGGCAGATATGAGATAACCGATCATAAAGTATATTATCAATACAGGGACGGTAACTATAATTTTCCCGGTGCGGAGATACCGGGAGATTCGGCGGCAACCTTTCCAATTACCGGACAGTGGTTCGAGGAATATGTTTACCTGTTGTTGAAAAAATCCGGTTTTTTCAGGCAACATGCGCTGCGCTTAACGCTCGACTGGCAAATCGCGCCGGCCCGGGGGCCGAAAAATGAAATTGATATTGCGCTTGTCCGCAACGATTATCTCTATTTGATCGAATGTAAATCCGGCATGGTCCGGGCGGATGATATTAATAAATTGAAAAATTACAAAGAACTTTTCGGGGGGCATTTTGCCATTCCGGTTTTGATTTCCTATTTTCCAATCCGGAAAAATATGCTTGAGAAACTGGAAGAAAATCAAATCGACTATTTTGCCGGCTGGCGAAAAATGAAAGACCTGCCGGGATTTTTGGCGGGGCTCAGCCCCAAACAGCAATAAAAACAAACGGAAAGCCATGAAACGAATTACCGGACGATCTGATTATGTAGAATTGGAGACTGCGTTAAATCAGTGGAAGATTTTGCATCTGGAGCAAAAAGGGAAAGAAGCTTATCAATTATATTCGAAATCAATGTTTGATCATATCGTGCAAAAGGTTGTACACAATTCAATTCATTATGCGGATAAATACAAATACCTTATTTCCCTCGCCGGCTTTTCACCGGAGCCGTTGATCCTCTCAATTCTGAGTTTACGTCCGGAAAAGGTGTTTTTTCTGAACACCCCGGATACAAATCATATCCTCGACAAGATTGTCGATTACTGCGAATTAAAACCTTCCGAGTATTTGCGACGGGAAGTCAGCAGCTCGGATACCGCCGAAGTATACCGGCAGATAAATGAATTTGTGGACGGGCACGATCCCGGTGAATTTGCCATCGATATTACCGGCGGTAAAAAGGCAATGGTCGGCGGGGCAGCGCAGGCCGGTGCGCTGTTGGGCTGTGCCGTGCTGTACGTGGATTTTGCCGAATACCTTCCCGAACTGCGCAAGCCGATGCCCGGCACCGAGTATCTGAACTTTCTCGACAATCCCTACGAAATATTCGGGGATATAGAGTTGCGCGAAGCGCTGGTGCATTACGCAAAGGGTAATTACGCCGCCGGTGAAGAAATCGTCGGTCGCCTGCGCAGCAAAACGCCGGATGCGCACAAATTCGAGATTCTTTTGAATGTAATTCAGATGCAGCATCAATGGGAAAACTATCAATTCGAAAAGGCCATTCGCAACGGGGAACAGGCGCTGGCGAAAATTAAACAATACCGGATGTTGAACCGTTTGCGGGAATCGGTGCAACGGAAAATAGACCTTATCAGAAAACTGACCGATGCGCAGGAACAGCGCTGGCTGGTGGTCAATCATTATTTCAACGCCCGCAACTGGGCGGCGAGGACCAACTACGATTTTGCCGTACTGCTGTTGTACCGTACACTGGAAATGGCCTTCGCTCTGCATTTGAAAAACAGGTACCAATTGGATGATTCATCCCCGGATTACAGCGCACACGAAAACCTGTTGGAAAAATACAGAGAGCTTGCGATCGATCTTTTCCGGGTTCCCGACGTCCGACAGATTAACCTGCCGATGAAAATCGGTTTCATGGGCGGGGCGGTTTTGCTGGCGGCTCTGCAGGATGAATTGGTGCAAGGCATAAATCTGGAAGACCTGAAACGCCTCTCCGACCAGCGCAATCAGGGGGTTCTCGCTCACGGTACCAAATCGAACACTAAAAAACAGTTCGAGAAAATGGATTTGGTGTTCCGGGAAATTTTAAACCGCTTTTGCCGTATCTATTTTGATAACCGAACCCTTGATAATTTGGCGGTGCATTTCATAAAAATCAACCTGACGGAAAAAGATGCGGAATAGCCGTTTATTTTAAAGCGGAGTTCAACGGCATTCGCAAGCCGAAAATAAACCGCGCCGCCTTTCGTAAAGGGCAATGAAAAAACGGAAAGGCTTTTATGAAAAACATTTTTATTGCAGTTACCGGCAAAACACCGCAGATTGTAACGGAAACGCTGTATTTTTATGCCGTAAATCAAAACGTAGCATTTGACGAGATTCACGTTATTACTACTACCGAAGGTAAAGAAAAAATTGATGAAGAAATTATCGCAAAGTCCAGATTAATCGAATTATGTAAATCATACAAACTGGCCTATGAAAATTTACCGCAGCCGAAAGTTCATTTGATTGAATCCGAAAACGGATCTCCGTTGCCTGATGTGAGGAATTTGAACGATAATGATTTGGCGGCCAAAAAAATCATGGCGATTATTAAAGAAAAAACCGCCGATGAAAATACGACCTTGTTCTGTTCTCTGGCCGGGGGCAGAAAAACCATGAGCGCCTATATGGCGCTGGCGCTTAATTTTTTTGGAAGGAGACAGGATAAACTTTCCCATGTTCTGATTTCACCGGAATACTATGAGCGTGATATAACGTTTTTTTATCCGGAACCGGATGATAAAACGGTGAAGATCGAAGTGGCGGAAATTCCGTTTATTCGTTTGAGGGATAAACTGGATGAACTGTTCGGCATCGAACATCTGGATTTTACCGACCTGGTGCGTCTCACTTCGCTTTCCGATTAAGAGTTGCAGAAAGGTATTCGCGCAAAGTTGGATTCGCAAAGTGGAAAAATTTTCGTGCAATATGGTACGGAGCACTGGGAAGCGGAATTTTCCCTAAAGGAACTGTTGATTTATCGCAAAATTTATGAGAGCAGAGAAGCGGTGGTTCTCGACGATATCGAAATGGAATTAAAAAAAGAGTACTTAAAAATAAAATTTCCGGCTGCGGAAATACGCCTTTCGCTTGAGGAGGAAAAAACCAGAGGTGATTTTTCACCGAATACCATGCAGAAAGTTATTTCCAAAATAAATATAGAGAATCTTTCCGGAATGCCCGAAACCTGCCGATATTTCCTGATGATTAATCAACAGCACAAAAAATACTTTCTAAAACTCGGCTATAAATTTCGCGGATAATTACTTTCGTCCCCACATCAATTCGCTGAATTCAGTAAAATAAAAAATGAATTCCGTACCGAATTCATTTTCCACCCTTTGCAAAATCAACTTGGTAGTTTTGTATCGTTCATTTAAAGAAATGGAGGTACAAAATGACCGACACTTTTACTCAACATTTTTTCGAACGCGCCGGCCAGCGCGGTATCGACTACCTGGCCATTCAGGCTGCCATTAATTTCGGCCAGGTGGTGTATGCGAAAAATTCCAAATACTTTTTCCTGGGCAATCGGGCTATGAATAAACTGCTGAAAGTTTTCAGACCCCACAACCCGGACAAATGGCAGGGCATCGTGGTGGTTTTCGATACCAGGAAAGAAATGTTTGTAACCTGTTTTAAAAACAGAAACTGGTTGAAAAAAATCCGTCATAAAAAATAATGAGTGAGGTGTGCTTTCAAAGATAATAAACGTGATATATGCAGAGATATACCCATGATCGTGCTTTCCGGGCGTGACGAATTCGTTGAAATCGCAGGATGCGGTTTCTTCAATAAACACTCACATGTTCACCTGGTGTGGCTCGAAAACGAACAGATATGGGTATATGTTCGCAGTGGCGCAGACTATCTGCCCAGGCATATCATTCGTAATGCCGGGGAAAGCGAGGATTATATCTGATTTATATGAAGGCGTTCGGAGACCGGGTGGGTCGGTTCTTAATTCGCCGGGTAACCGGCGTCTTCATTTTTCTAACTGGAAGGGAGGTGTATCGCCGACAATCTGGATAAAAAAATCGCCGAACTGCGCGCAGCCAATCGCTGGCGCGGGATTATTGAATTGCTGCAGCCGCTGACGGAAAACGACGGTATGGTCTGGAACAGCGGCTGGTATATCAGTACGCTCGGCTTTGCCTATTCCCAGCTGAATCAAAACGACAAAGCGCGTTACTGCTACAAACGATGGCTGGAACTGGAGCCGAACAGCGCCCGACCGCTGTACTGCATCGGCTACCTGGAATACTGGGATAAAAGATGGACCGCCGCTCTCGAATGGTTCGATCAGGCGCTTGAAATCGATCCCCGATACCTGGTCTGTTTGTACCGCAAAGGGGTGGCTTTGCTGCAACAATTCAAGTATAAACAGGCGAAGGATGTACTGAAAGAAGCCGTACAGGTGTGGTTGCACCATGCCGACGCCGACTGGCAGAAACGCAACCGTAAATATTTTTATCGCAGCGTATTTTATCTCGGTAAAGCATACTTCGGCATCCACAGCTATAAAAATGCGGTGCGGTGCTTTCGAAAGGTACTGGATGAAGACGAATACGCATATATTGACGAAGTTTTCAAGAAATACAATCTGGCCAAGGCTTATTTCGCTGCGGGCGAGTATGACCGGGCCGGAGATTTGCTGCAACCGCTGATGCAGGCGGCGGACGCCAAAGCCTGGGTTTTTGATCTGCAGGGCAGAATATTTGTCGCCGTGAAATCGGCCGATGAGGCCCTGAAGGTTTTCGGCCGGGCGTTGCACATTTCCCGCTTCAGTTATATTTACCAGGGCAGGGCGCAGGCCTGGTTGTTGAAAGGAGCGGTGAACAGAGCCGTAAGCGACCTGCACGACGCGTTGCGCCGCGATCGCAAAGGGAAACACAAAATTCTGCTGCAACTGGCCCGCATCGAAATGGACCGGGATCGGTTGCAGGACGCGGAAAACTATATCCGTCGTGCCATCGACTTCAAAAAGAAAATTTATGACGCCGATTACGCCGAAGCTCACCTGGCGCTGGCGGAACTGTACCGCCGCAAAGGCGATACCGAGCAGGCGAAAAAGGAAACGCAAACGGCTTATTCGATCAGTCCGTATCTGGAATGGGAGAACATGCTTACGGAAGGTATGGAAGAAATGGAAATGACGATTGATTGATGTTATTTATAAAGGGAGGTGACTGGTTTCGATCAGCTCATTCAGCAGATAGACGCCGAACAGCAGGCGGCCCGCAGGCAGCAGATGTTCTGGCGCCTGCGTGAAAAAGCACTGGCGGAAAATTCCCGGAAACAGAAGCGGAAACTGGTCGCACTGCTTTACGACCGCGACGCCGTTTTGCGCCGTGAGTGCGCTTTCCTGGTGGAAGAACTGGGCATTCGCCTGAAAGAGGAGGAGCGGCGACAACTGTTGTTTGCGCTGCAGCAATTCGACGCTCTGTACGAAGACCGGGAAGGACGCGAACTGCTTTTTACCGGGCTGTGCGACCGCAACCTGCGCGTTCGGGCGCGCATCCTGAATCTGATCCATGAAAGCGATTGCCGGGATGATCGTCAGCGGGCGCTGTATTTTTACGGGCAGGCCGATTATCAGGAACTGATTTACCTCGCCGCATCCAATTCGGCTGTCAGGCCTTTTATTATCCGGCTGCTGCAAAAAGGCAGCGATGAACGCTTCAATACACCCTACCATTGCCGCCAATGCCGGGATACCCTGCACAATCTCGAAGCGCTTGAAGATACCGGCGAGGCCGTTAAGGCCCTGTTGCGCCTTCCGAAATCCGGGAACCGTTCCCGGCCGGCAGACCCTCAACCGGCTGTTCAACCCCCGCCGGAAACCGTCCTGCAGGAAATTATACAACAAGTGGAACGCCGGGGAATCTATATCGACGGAACGCTCGCCTTTCCCGCCGTGCGCACAGGCACGGTTACCAATCGCATTACCTATAAAAATCCCGGTCTGCAAACCTGGGCCAAAGAAAAAAGGGAAGCCGGCATTCAGCCGCCGCCGGGATGCCGGCTGGATAAATACGATCTGGTAAGTATTGAACCGCTGCTGCTGGTTAATTTTCTTTTGAAAGAATTTTACCTTGCACTGGATGAAATTCCGCAGGGCGATCTCTATCTGGCCGTTTCACCGCAGGATCGCGGCGAGGGCAAACGCTGGCTCAACCGGGTGATTAACGGCGGCAGCCCGGCATGTAATTTTCCACCGACCCCGTTCGCCCTGCGCCTGCTGGACGCCCTTTCCGATTTTCGCAGCGAACTGGCCGAACGCGTGCGGCGCGAGGGGTATGTGGAAACCATCGCCGGTAATGCCATTCCGCTGGAAGCCGAAACGGACAATTTCAGCGGTAAGGCGGTCAACCGGCTGGTTCAGGGCTCGGCGGCGGATTTTTTTCACTTCGGGCTGGAACAGATCGACCGGCGCATTCAAACGGAACGGCTGGCGGTACAGATTTATTTTCTGCTGTACGACGAAGTTTGGCTGGCGACCGCACAGCAGGAAAATATCGATTTCAGCCGGGAACTGCTTGCCGGAAACGAACAGTTCCAATTGTTGCTGCCCGTTGCGGCGCGTAGAAAAGGGGGGTGATTGAAAACACCATTATCATCAGCGAACAGGGCACGCGGCTTTCGAAAAAAGGACATTCGCTCGTACTGTTCAAACAACGGGAAAAGATATTTGTATATCCGCTGGCCAACCTGCGGCGCCTGATCCTGATGGGCCGGGTCGAGCTGGCCTCCGCACTGGTGGGCGTGTTGATGCGCCTGGAGGTGGATGTTGTTTTTACAACGCAGGATGGACGCTTCCGCGCGCGTCTGAGCGGGCCGCAATCCAAAAACGTGTTCATCCGCCAGACCCAGTACGAGCGGATGAAGGAGCGGGAATTTGTGCTGCAGGCCGCCCGTGAGACGGTTCGCGCCAAAGTGCGCAATTACGGACGCATGATACAGAAAAGTCGTCGCATTTCCTTCGAAATATTCAAAAAACGGCTGGAAAACATGGTGCGCGGGGTGGACGCAGCCCCATCGCTGGATACCCTGCGCGGACTGGAAGGCAGCTTCTCCGCCCTGTATTTTCGCTATTTCCCCTCGATGCTGCGCGAAACCATGGGCTTCAAAAAACGAATCAAACACCCGCCGCCCGATCCCCTGAACAGTATGCTGTCGCTGGGCTATACCCTGCTGTACAATTCCATGCACGGTCTGGTGGAAGCAGCAGGGCTGGATCCTTATGTGGGCTATTTTCACCAGATGAAATACGGGCATGCCGCACTGGTATCCGACCTGATCGAACCGTTCCGCGCGCCGCTGGTCGACCGGCTGGTGATCGCCCTGGTCAACCGCAGGCAGGTGAGCGCAGACGATTTTGAAATCGACGAGCGGTGCATCTTCAGTCGGCAGGGGCTCGGCCTGTTTATGGATGCCTGGCGTAAAAGAATATCCGAAAAATTCCTTGTCGGAGAACTGAAACTGAATTACCTGCAACTGATGCAGGAGCAGGTACGGCGCTTTGTACGCTTTATGGAGGGTAAAGATGAACGCTATCATATCTTCGAATACCGATAAGTATTTTGTACTGGTCACCTACGACATCGTTAAAACCAAACGACGGACGCGGGTGATGAAATTGTTGAAGGGGCTCGGTTTTCATGTTCAGAAAAGCGTTTTCGAATGTTTTCTGGATGACGATCAGCTTGAACGGCTGAAACTGAAACTGATTTCCGAAATAGACGAGCGTTGCGACGGGGTGCGTATCTATAAAATGGACCGACGCGCGGTGGCCCGGGTGGAGATCGTCGGCGTGGGCGAAGTGGCGGAAAACAATCAGTTAATCCTTATTTAATAATTGCTTAGGCCCGATCGGTTTTTTATATTCCGCCAGGAATGCCTGGCGGGCGTTGGACGCATTACTTTGCCCGAAACGGAAAAAAGAGGCTATGTACAATAAAAACAGCACTATAAATCGAAATTGGTTTGTCCGGACTAAAAAACAACAACTTAGGCCCGATTTTATGAAATATTGCTTGAAATTGAAGTTGACATTTCTTAGGTTTGTCCAACAGGGGTCGCGAGGCCTTACGCTGCAGGGGCTGAAAAGGCCGGCAGTGAGAATACTCCCCGTTATTCAGAGGGGATTGAGACCTTATGCCAGGGCCGCTCATAATCGGCATATACCATGTCAGTGAGAATACTCCCCGTTATTCAGAGGGGATTGAGACTTTCCACTTGCTATCAATCGCATAAGTACACCCCGCTATTTGTGAGAATACTCCCCGTTATTCAGAGGGG
>JAJRVZ010000346.1 GCA_024277055.1 Calditrichota bacterium | reverse complement strand
ATTCGATGTAAGTGATACGGCAACAAGAACCAACCGCTTTCCTTTTCCCAGAGTATGGTTTCCAGCAGGCTGAAGACCGGCACAGGTTTCAATAGAACCCGTGTTTTCAGTCGTGATTCCTCAAATTCAGAATCGGCACTGCTGTCCCAGACAATTCCCCCGCCGGTACCGTATTCAATCAAACCCCCGGCTTTATCGATCCATGCGGTACGAATAGCAACGCTGAAGACCGAATTACCGTCCGGTTCCAGTACCCCGATGCTTCCCGTGTAAATCTGCCGTGGTGAATTTTCCAGTTCGGCGATGATCTGTGTCGTTCTTGCTTTCGGTGCCCCGGTAATGGAGGCAGCGGGGAACAAGGCCTGCCATATTTCATGCCATTGCGCGTCGGAACGACAGGCGACCGTTCCGGTCATCTGCCATACCGCCGGCAACCTGTGCAGACAAAACATATCCGAGACTTTTACACTGCCGGTTCGGGCAATACGACCAAGATCGTTACGCACCATATCCACAATCATCAGATTTTCAGCGCGGTCTTTGTTCGACACCGACAGCATGGCAGCCAGCTGCATATCTTCGCTATTGGTTCTTCCCCGGCGCGCCGTACCCTTCATCGGCCGGGAGATCAGCACCTTTTCCTGCTTCTGGAAGAACAGTTCAGGAGAGAAAGAAAGAATCTGCCAGTTTCTGTAATCGATAAAAGCGGCGTGATCCGGGGGATACATGGCGCAGACTAAGCGGAACAAATCGAATCCCTTACCGGAAAAGGCCGCCCGGTTGCGATAAGTGAAATTGACCTGATATGTATCGCCGGCGGCAATATAGTCGTGTATTTTTTTTATTGCATATTTATATTTTTCTTCTGAGATTTCGGCTGTCCATGCACCGATTTTATAATTATAATTCATTTCGGGTGGAAGCGATTTCATTTTTTCCGGAGTTTCAAACAGGGCAAACCAGAGCAGCGGCAGTTTTCCGTTAATTTGAACCCTGTAAGCAGGATCCATGGCTGCTGCTGCTTCATAGCCCAGAAATCCTGCAGCGTAACAACCCGTTTCACGAACCCTGCTTTCTATTTCCTTTAAAGCAGGTATTACATTCCGCAAATCATCGACGGCAATTATCGCCTGTGGATTGCAAAAATGCCACCATTCCGTTCTTTTTTTGCAGTAAAACCAAATCATCATTTACCCGTAAAAATCCGCTGTAAATCGTGAATTAATAAAACTCTATCGACAACACCAATTTGCCCGTATTGCACATCCGAATCAAGTCGGTAACAGCTGTTTTTTTGATAGCCGGTAAAGAATAAATGCAAGTTATCCGAAGATACCTGATTACGATCAGCAAACAATTCGTCCAATTTCTTCGGCATATGTTGCAGGACAAAACATGAAATCTAGTATTGTTTTTATATTTTTGCTCTGTTCTCTGCTCCCGGCAGGACAGAAACTGCTATTCGATCATTTAACGATTGAGCAGGGGCTTTCACAAAGTACCATCTATTGCATACTACAGGACAACCAAGGATTTCTATGGTTCGGAACGCAGGACGGTCTGAATAAATTTGACGGTTATACATTTACGGTTTATAACCATTACTCTCAAGGTAAAAATGAGATACCGCACAACGAAATACGCACTTTGCTGCAAGATCGTAACGGCTGTATCTGGATTGGCACATGGGGTGGCGGCCTTGCCCGCTTTGATCCGGCAACCGGAGGAATTACAGTTTATAACTACCCGAAAGCCATCAGCCACAATAAAGTTACCGCCCTTTACGAAGATGACAATAACCAGCTATGGATTGGCACCAGCGGTGGTGGGTTAAACAGTCTGGACACCAAAAGCGGCCAGATCCGCCACTTTTTCCATCTGCCGGATAATACCAACAGCCTGCTGGAAAACCATATCGAAGCGATAGCGGCTGACGGAAACGGTTATCTGTGGCTGGCAACTCATAAGGGTATTGACCGGTTCGATCCGCGTACTCTTTCTTTCATACATTATCCGGTAGAGAAAAAAGGGGATCCGCAGGCAAGCGTAATCACCTCCCTGGTCGCCGACTGTCCCGATACGGTCTGGTTCGGCACAAACGGATATGGGGCAGGGTACCTGGATATTCCATCGGGTAAAATAGAATTCATCAACACCCGTTCCATGCCCGGCCGCAGGTTAAGCGATGATCAGGTATTTGCCGTTTATCGCTCCAGTGACAACCGGCTGTGGATCGGCACCAGCAATGGTTTGAATATTCTGGATACCAAAACTGGCCTGATTGAAATTCACACATCACGCGGCGGGCACATGAACAGCCTGAGCCAGAATGATGTCCGCAGTATTTTTGAGGATAATTCCGGCTTATTCTGGATCGGTACCGATGGCGGCGGTCTGAATATCTACAACCCGAACAGACCGGCATTTTCTCATTACCGGCACGAAGACGGCAATCCGAACAGCCTGAGTGACAATTATGTTTGGGCCATTTATGAGGACAACAAGCAATATCTGTGGCTTGGCACCGACTACGGGCTGAACCGACTTGACAGAAACAGCGGGAAATTCAAGGTATGGCTGCACGACCCTTCCGACCCCAATAGTATCGGCAACAATGAAATCCTGGCGATATACAAAGAACCGCTCATCGGTCAATCGGTTTACTGGATCGGAACCTGGGGCGCCGGAATGGACCGCTTCGACCTGCAGGCAAATAAATTCACGCATTTCCGTCATGATCCCGAAAATCAGAACTCCGTTTGCGATAATTATATTCGTCTGATTTACGAAGACCCACAGGCCCCGGGGCGTATTTTGTGGATCGGAACTAAATACGGCGGACTCGACCGTTTTGACATCAAAACCAGACGTTTCACCCATTACCGTTTCGATCCCTCCGACAGCGGCAGTCTAAGCGACAATTCGATTCTGTCCGTTTTACGGGATTTTGAGGGCAACTTGTGGATAGGAACCTGGGGTGGAGGCCTTAACCGGCTGGATGAATCAACCGGCACGTTTATAAAATACCGGCACAACCCCAACGATACGACCAGCATCAGAAGTAATGTTGTTTCGTGTATCTATGAGGACCACAGCGGAAATTTGTGGCTGGGAACTCATGGTGGCGGCCTGAATCTTTTCGACCGTGAGTCAAAATCCTTTACCAGCTGGCAGAAAAGTGACGGACTTCCCAATAATGTCATTTATGGAATTCTCGAAGATGAATACGGTTATCTTTGGATCAGCACCAATCACGGTATTTCACGATTCGATCCACAGGCAAAAGGTAAAACTGCATTCAAAAATTATGAACGGCGGGACGGTCTGCAGAGCAACGAATTCAATAATCGTGCTTTTCACGCCTGTCCTCACGGAGAATTGTTTTTTGGAGGCATAAACGGCTTCAATGCCTTTTTCCCGGGATTGGTTCGGGAAAATCCTTTCAAGCCTCCTGTCGTTCTGACGGATTTCAAACTGTTTAACCGCAGTGTACTACCGGACAGCAACTCCGTTTTGCAAAAACATATTTCATTTACAGATACCATTCAGTTGTCCCATAGTCAAAATGTATTTTCCATAGAGTTCAGCGGTTTGAGCTATTCAGCCTCGGTAAAAAACCAGTATGCCTACAAACTGGAAGGTTTTGATCAGGATTGGATCCATGTGCCGTCTTCACAGCGTTTTGCCAGTTACACCAATCTCGACCCCGGTACCTACTCTTTTAAAGTCCGTGCTTCAAACAACGATGGCGTCTGGAATATAGAAGGGACTCGACTGCTCATTATAATTCAGCCGCCTTTCTGGAAAACTCCGTGGTTTTATTTTATCGCCACAATTTCCATATTTGCCCTGGTAGCCGTGGTTTTTGAATGGCGTACTCGCAGCCTCAAAGCACAACAAAGGCACCTTGAACGGGAAGTAACTCACCGAACTGCAGAATTGAACAGGCAAAAAGTCGAACTGGAAAAGGCCCTGAGCAAGGTTAAACAACTGGGAGGCCTGTTACCCATCTGTTCCTCCTGCAAAAAAATAAGAGACGATAAAGGTTACTGGAACCAGATAGAAACTTACATCAGCGAGCATTCGGAAGCTGATTTCAGTCACAGTTTGTGCCCGGATTGCCTGCAACAACTTTATCCGGATATCTATCCCGACAATCCTGACTCCGGCAAGAAAGATTCGTTATCCTGAAAACCCAGCGGAAATCATTTTTCTTCTTAACGGTAGCCGGCGGAATATTTATTTTTTGACATATCGAATAGAAGTTTACAACGGACAGGAAATAAAGGGATAAATATTTTCAGGATTTATGTGACGGGCATTTTTCCAAAGCATTGATCAATTCTTTTATCTGTACCGGCTTGGAGATGTAATCATCCATGCCGGCCTTTTCGCACATTTCGCGATCACCCTGCATGGCGTTGGCGGTCATGGCCACAATGTGCGGTCTCTTTTCCGAATTCCGCCAGCGTTTGTTTATTTCCCTGCTTGCCGCCAGGCCATCCATTTCCGGCATCTGAACATCCATGAATACCACGTCGTATTTCCGGCGTTCAATGGCTTCGAGAGCTTCCAGACCGTTACCGACGATATCCACCCTGTATCCCATTTTATCAAGCAGGCGCTGCGCCACTTTCTGGTTAACGACATTATCTTCGGCCAACAGTATTTTCAACGGATGACGGTCACTCATTTCACCATCAAAACTGCTTTCATGTTTCTCCGGCGGTTGCGTACTGTAAGATTTATCAAATATCCGAATTAACGTTTCCTGTAGCTGCGCCTGTTTCACGGGTTTCAGCAGATAGGCGGCGAACAGGCCTTTACTTTGTTTCAGATCGCTGTCCCTTCGGCTGAGAGAAGTTAACATCACCAGAGGCAGCGAGTATTTTTCGCGTATTTTTCCGCCCAGTGACAATCCATCCATTTCCGGCATCTGCATGTCGAGAATAGCCAGGTCGAATGTCTGGCCGGATTCAAGCAGTTCAAGCGCCTGTTTTCCATTTTCCGCCTGTGCGAAGGTCATGCCCCAGTTTCCGATCTGTAAACTCAACACTCTTCTGTTCGTTGAATTATCATCTACAATCAGTACATTTTTATTTTTTAGTATTTCCGGACTTCGGCTGCCCGTGTTCTTTTCAACCTTCTGCCGGTACCCTGCGATAATACTGAACGAAAAAGTGGAACCTTTTCCCGCTTCACTTTCAACCCAGATCCTGCCTCCCATTAACTCCGCCAGCCTTTTACAAATAGCAAGTCCTAGACCTGTCCCGCCATATTTTCTGGTCGTCGAAGCATCCACCTGACTGAAGGCATGGAATAATCTGTCCAGACGGTCCTTCGGAATACCGATGCCTGAATCACGAACGGCAAAACAGACTTCAAATTGATTGTCGGAAATCCTGCTTCCGGTAACTGAAATTACAACGTCCCCCTGCCTGGTAAATTTAACGGCATTACTCAACAGATTAACAAGAATCTGCCGGACACGGGTAATATCTCCTTCCAGCATATCCGGCACGCCGATATCAATTTCATAGGCCAGATTCACTTCGTTTTCTTCCGCTTTCGGAACCATAAGGTCAATGGAATCTTCAACGCACTGACGTACATTAAAGGGTTGTCTTTCCAGTTCCAGTTTGCCGGATTCGATCTTAGAGAAATCCAGAATATCGTTGATTATCGTTAACAGAGCTTCGCTGCTGGTCTGAATGGTTTGTACATACTCCATTTGTTCAGAAGTAAGTTTTGTATCCATTAATAAACTTGTCATTCCGATAACCCCGTTCATGGGGGTTCGGATTTCATGGCTCATATTGGCCAGAAATTCACTTTTGGCCTTTGTTGCATCCTTTGCTGCTTCATTGGCTTCGCTCAATTTTTTTATCAGTTTTTCCCGCTCTGCGGCTTTGGCTTCAAGTTCATTATTATTACGCTGCAATTCTTCCTGCTGCTGACGAAGTTTTTTTGCCTGTTCCCGAGTCTTGTCGAGCAACAGGTTGAGCCGGCAGCGTGAACGGGCGGAATTAAAGGCCGCTCCCAGAATTTCTATGGCTTGTTTGAGAAAATCTTCCTCCAGTTGTGAAAACTCACGAAAACCGGCTATTTCGAACACCCCGACCACTTCATCATTATTTATCAAAGGATACAGATGTACCTGTGTGGCGGGTGCTGAACCGACACCGGTTCTGATATTGTAAAATCCTTCGGGAAGGTTTTCGAGAACCAGAGGCCCGGCCTTCCGAACCACTTCTGCGATCAACCCGTCGTTCGATGACAAATAAATATCGGCTTTCTGCGGGTCGTTCAATCCCCACGTCGCCACCCGATGAATTTTTTGCTTATCTAAAGATTCGGAATCGCAATCTTCCATCAGGTATATTGCTGCTACCGGTGCGCCGAGTTTCTTCACCATATAATCATTTACCCGCGAAGCAAGATCTTCAATGGAAAAATCACCGCGTATCAGATCATTTAATTCAGCCCGGGCCGTTTTTATCCAGTCCCTGTCCCGGCTTTCATCCATCGATTGCTGAATTTTACTTATCATTTCATTAAAAGCTCGGGCCAGTACTCCCAGTTCATCCTGCGATTTAACTTTAACCTGAATATCGCGTTCACCGTTCGCTACTCTTTTTGCTGCAACAAAAAGAACATTAACGGGTCGAAGAAGCGCCGAGCTCAACGCATAGGAAACCAGTAATCCCATTGCAAAAAGTATGAAACTGATTAAAGCCGTTGTTTGACGGTTGCGATTGGTTTCATCGTACAGGGGTTGCAGTGAATAGCCAAGCAGAACTTTACCGTAATTCACACCGCGGTAAACAATGTCGGTGTGAGCGTGCAATACTCCACCTGCTTCAAAAGACTTTGCGGCTTTGAGTGCTTCGGAAGCCTTTATTTTTACATTATCGGGTTTGAAAGCCGCGAAATCCGCCCCACTCGTATCGAACAGCATGATATAGGCCAGAGAACTGTCACGTTTCGCCCAGCGCATTGCCTCCATAATTGCATTGTAATTTCCACTCTCCAGACCGATTCCTACACCCAGAGCCACCATTTCCGCCATGCTTTGAACTTTTGTCTCTGTCGCAGTTATGGATTGCTGCCGTTGCCGTTCGGGGTAATAGGAATAAATGAACAGGCAAATCAGCAGAACGGCGGCAGCCATGCCGCTGAGCAGTTTGACCCGCAAAGGTAATTTTTTCAGTAAACGATACATTGCCGGTTATCCCGCCCCCGGTCCGTCAACGGATCGGATATCCTTTTTCAGCCGGCAGTTTTTCGTTAACGGAAATTACTTTCATATTCTTCGTCACTTTGTTTTTATCGATGAAGCAAATTCCCCCGATATTCTTCTTCAGAAATAACTCAACCTGTTCCGTACCGGCCAGCTGCTCCGGTGGAGTGGCACTTTTTCCGGAAAGAACAAAACTGATCCAGTATTTTTTTACCCGACTCAGATTCTTATCCAGTACGGCCCGGTAAAACTGCTCACTGTTGTTCTTTTCTTCTCCAAGAACAATATCAATGTCATTATCAAACCGGGTGATTCTGCCTTCATATATCCGGGACAATTTTTCGAGGGAAATATTTTCAAGAGAGTTCTGCAGGTTAACCACTACCGCGATCTGGGCAAAAAGTGAACTAACAGGAAACATCAGTATGCACAGCAGAAATTTTTTCCAGGTTTTCAGTTTGATCATTTCATTTTCCCTGACTAAAACGCAACTGCTATCGAGCTTAAAAACAATTTATAATCTTTCGCCAATGGATCGGCGAACTCAAAAAAATGTATTTCACTTTTCAGATAAACCCTGGGCGTTACAGCAAAATTAATTCCGGCCAGCCAGATTTTCTCCGTATCGTTTCTGAGGTCCGAATCGGGATCAAAATAATCGAACCGAACGAACGGGGTCCACTGCGATGAAACCGGAACCGCCGTTTGCAGATAGAAACCGAGACTGTTACGATATCTGCCGTCGGGCTTTCCGTTCGCACCGGTTCTTTCGACGCGTGGAAAGAAAACTTCGCTGTGAATTTCCACTGCATCAAAATTCAGTTGTAAATCCATCGCCGGCGTAGACTGAAAGGT
>JAJRVZ010000345.1 GCA_024277055.1 Calditrichota bacterium | reverse complement strand
GTCGGATATTTTCATAAAATCCGTTCCGGTGGATCATTTTCACATTACCACCACCAACAACCAGTCGGAAACCGCCGGTACGGCATTCACAGATACGGTGGAAGCCCATGATGCCTCGCATGCCATAGTTACCGGTTATCTGGGATCGCATGATTTGACCTGGACGACAACCGCAACGGCTTCTCCCGATGGAACTTCGCCTTCGATTCCGGCAGATCAGGCTTATACTTTTACCGCCGGTGTAATGACGGTAACCGGAACGACACTGTACAATTCGGCAGAAACACCTTATATTCGATGCTCCGAAGCTGCAAACGGCATTTCCACGGGTAATTTCGATGCCGGGGCGGCTATTACCGTTGCCGATGCCGCTGCCTATCAGGCCCGTATTAAAAATGCCAAGGAAACCGGCGAAGAACAATTTGCCTCCAATGTTTTGGGAGCCACCTCCTATCAGGGACCGGACCAGGCGAACCCGGACGCTTCGGTAACCATGTACGGTGTCGTATATGACTCCTACGGTAATCTCGTCGACAGTACCGATGCCGGAACCTGGGCGAAAGATACGGCTCTGAAAGGTACTTTTTCCGGTACAACCGGAAAGAGCACCACCCTTACCTTTGACGATGTTTCCGGTCTCGGAACCTCTTATTCGGGTACGGTAACATTTACATCGACGGCTACCTATGGAAATGTTGTAGGGACCAGCGGTACGCTGGAAGTGGATGATGCCGCGCCGGCACAGGTCAGCTCACTCGAAATATTCACACAGTCTGATCAAAGATTCATTACAGCAATCTGGGGTACTAATTCCGGCGACGACGGTACATCCGGTACGATCACCAGTTTTGACATCCGCTGGGCTACCAGTGCCAGCGGGCAGATAGACACTGACACCAAATGGAATAATGCCACATCCGCTTTCTCCAGTAACGCCACTGTCTATGCTGGCGGTTCCAAAGGCAATATTGATATGAGCGGATTCCCGGAAGGAAATAAATACTTTGCCATTCGCACTACCGATGATGTCGGTAATATCTCTCCGATAAGATTTACCACGACAACGGATTATTCGCTGCCGGTAACATTGACTACTTTCAGCGCCGAACCGGATTTCGGGAAGGTAACTTTAAGCTGGTCAACCGCCAGTGAAGTGAATAATCTTGGTTTTAATATTTTCCGTGCACCGTCGGGCGCACCTGAGAGTCTCGAGCAGGTAAACGACGCGATCATTCCGGGACAGGGCAGCGCCAACTATGAAAGTGATTATTTGTGGGAAGACGTATCGGTTACTTCCGGTGAATCCTATGTTTATATTCTCGAAAGTGTATCCATTAACGGTGAACGAGAATTGCACAGAAGTTTTCAAACAGAAGTTACGGTTCCGGTACCGACGGACTTTGTTCTTTTCAACAACTATCCGAATCCGTTCAACCCGGTTACCAACTTCAGATTCCAGCTGCCGGAAGATGTGAAGGTTAGCGTATACATTTACGACATTAAGGGCAATCTGGTAAAAACGCTGTTAAACAATCAGCCTTATACTGCCGGTGAATACACCGCCACATGGGATGCAACGGACAACAAACAAAATACCGTCTCCAGCGGAATGTATTTTTACCGCTTTGTTGCCGGTAAATTCACCCGGTCCGGTAAAATGTTATTTGTAAAATAAACTGATATTTATAAAATCTGATACCCCTGTCGGTTTGCCGACAGGGGTTTTTTATTGCTTTTCCTTTCAGTAAATTCCGTTATACCATTAACTATTCACGAATTGGCATGACAATGAAAAAAGTGTATGTAATTCTAATCTCCGTTATTCTTATTTTTCAAACTTTTGCACAGGATATCAGCCTGTCTGCAAACCGGGTAAATTTCGGCCAGATCAACACCGATCAGCAATATACCAGGACCGTATACCTGCGCAATTTTTCCGGGCAGCCAATTACAATAGATTCTCTGCGCAGTTTTTTAAACGGGTTGTCCGTTAGTGCGTCATCCTTCACCGTTTTACCGGGGGACAGCGTACCGGTTGATATATCATTCACCGCAATTTCCAATTTTGATTATGACGGTTTTATATCCATCGAAACAGCCGATGTTCGGTATCCGTTGTTGATTCGTGTAAGTGCCATGGCTTTTTATGAGGATAATTACTATCTGACTACCAGAAATCTTTTCGCTGAGGAATTGAAAAATGCGTTATACAACCGGATCAACGGCCATACGGACCTTGGTTATGCCGGTGCCAGGGATGTGATGTTTTCCGGTATCGATAACCGAAACGGTACCATTGAAAGTGTTTATACCGGACAGGTGATCACTGCCTCCAACCGCACGGAAGCCCAGAATCAGGGGTTCAATACCGAACACACCTGGCCCCAGGGCTCGTTTGACAGCCAGCTGCCCATGCGATCCGATATTCATCACCTTTTTCCCTGTGATGTCACTTCCAACAGCCAGCGCGGCAGTTATCCTTTTGGAATTGTCCGGAATACCTCCTGGTCTGTCGGTGGATCAAAACTGGGCACGAACAGCAACGGCAATATTGTATTCGAGCCGCGTGATGTACACAAAGGCAACGCAGCCCGGGCCCTGTTCTATTTTCTGATCCGCTATCAAAATGCTTACAATTTTTACAACTATGACGGTGTATGGTATCCGATGATACCGGCGCAGGAACAGCTGTTAATCGACTGGCACGAACAGGATCCTCCCGATTTGCTCGAACGGCAACGAAATAACGATATCTTTTCCTATCAGAATAACCGTAACCCGTTTGTCGATCATCCGGATTTTGCCGAACGGGTTATCCGTTTCACGGGAACAGCCACCCGTACGCTGCATCCAGAATTGGCTTTCACCCCGGCAGCACCCGATTTCGGAACGGTGGCTGTGGGCGATACCGGCTATTTTCAACTTGCCCTGCTGAACACCGGAGAAACCGATTTAACCATTCAGCAGGTGCAAAGCAATGATCCGGTATTCATTCCGGTCCCTTTTTCATCCATCCTTCCGAAAGACTCACTGTTGTTTCTGAATCTGAAATTCATTCCTTCCCAGGTCAATACAGAGTATGCCGGAAACCTGCTGATAACGACGGAAGCCGGTACAAGCAATATCCCCCTGCAGGGGAACAGTCTCGTAACCGGACTTATTCAACAATCCAAACCACATTCCATACAAGATGCGCTGCTATTATCTGTACAGCCGAATCCTTTTAACAGCCTGGCCACGATTACCTGGTCACTGCCCAGCCCCCAATCGTTTCAATTAAAAATATTTAACGCTAACGGCCGGCTGATAACTACCGTCAAGAGATCAAACGCTCCGGCGGGAAGGAACCGTTTTCGCTGGAATGCCACCGGCTTTTCCAGCGGGGTATATTTTGTCCAGTTGACGGGCGCCGGTTATAAACTCACCAGAAAGATTATTTTATTGCAATAGGAATTTGAGGATTAAATGTACTTAAAAGCCACACTCATAGCTCTGGTAGTAACGGTACTGAGTTCCTGTCAAACGAAACATGAAAGTTCGCTGCCGGTAATAAAACTGAAAGACCGGGAGAACAGGCAATTTACTTATACCAATAAAAGAACAGGATTTTTTCTCGGAAACTCCCATCGGGAAAACGTATCCGGTCATGCCGGCTGGACGGTTAACGAGCACAAATACCTGAAAGATTACCGGTTGTTCATTAATAATATTCCCGTTCTGCGTGATTCGATCCGCAGTTTTGAATATGACCCGACAGGTTTTACGCGTACTTACCCGGCCGGACTGACCGAACGTTTGGTCTTTCCGGATTCCCTGGATGCCGTTTTAGTAATACTGGAAAGCGATTACGATCTGGCTAATCTTGTTTGCGAACTGGTTCCGCATCAGGTTGAAAAGGGTGTCTTGCTGAAAATTTCTGCAGACTACAACCGGATAATTCTTTCCCCGGCTATGCTGCAAGCTTCAACGTCAGCCGGTATTCAATGGATGGGTGCGCAGCTGGTTACCGAACAGGATAATCGCAGCCTGCTGATCATTACTCTGGGAAAAGATGAACCTACGCTTCTCCGCAATTTAAAATATATCCGCCGGTATTATCGTGAACTCATCACAACCCGGCAACAGCGGATAACCGGGCTGTTATCCCGCAACCGAATAATTATCGATGATCCGGATATCGCCAACGCGCTTGAATGGGCACAGATTTCACTGGATGCCCTGATCACTGAACAGCGGGGTAAAGGTATCTGGGCCGGCCTGCCCTGGTTTAATAATTACTGGGCTCGCGATACCTTTATATCCTTTGCAGGAGCACTGCTGGTTACAGGACAGTTTAAAGAGGCAAAAGCGATACTCAGCAATTTTGCTGCCTTTCAGTTGAACAATGAAAAGGATTCCTGGCACGGACGCATTCCCAACCGTATTACGAACAATGAAGTTATTTACAACACCGCCGATGGTACCTGGTGGTTCATTCGTGAATTATGGGAGTATATCCTCTACTCCGGCGACGAAGATTATGCAAAAGAGATATTTCCCGTACTTAAAAAAGCTGTTCAGGGCGCCCTTAAACACCGGGTTGATGCTTTTTACTTCCTGACCCATGAGGACGCCGATACCTGGATGGATGCCCGTGGACCCGACGGCGCCTGGTCGCCAAGGGGAAATCGGGCGGTGGAAATTCAGGCGCTGTGGTACACGGCGCTGCAGATCGGTAGCAGAATTGCGAAAATGGCCGGTAATTCTGAAACGGCTGTGAAGTGGCTTGAAATCAGTCAACAATTAAGGGGAAATTTTAACCGCCTTTTCTACCGCAAAACAAAAGGGTGGTTGTATGATCATTTGAACCGTGACGGAAGCCGTGATAAAAAAATACGTCCGAACCAGATATTCGCCGTATCCGTACCGGCGTTACCGGGTATTGAACCACTGATTGAATCGGAACCGTCAGCCTCCGTCAGCTCTACTGTTTTAACCCGCTTAACTTATCCGTACGGCGTGGCATCCCTGTGGCAGATGGATGAGGATTTTCATCCCTGGCATCATTATGAACCGTACTATGTGCAGGACGAAGCCTACCACAACGGAACGGTCTGGACCTGGCTGGCCGGGCCGGTTATTTCGTCTCTGTTGCGTTTTAACCGGCAGGATGTTGCCTTTCAGCTGTTTGCAAATGAGGCCTTTCAGATACTCAACTGGGATGCCATCGGCAACTATTCCGAATTGCTGGATGCTCTTCCCCGTGAAGGTGAAAAATATCCACGAATATCGGGCACCGTCTCCCAGGCCTGGAGTCTGGCGGAATTCACGCGTAATTTTTACCAGGATTTTGTCGGATTTCATCCCGATGCTCCCAAACGCCGATTTATTTTCCGGCCGCAGTTCATTTCTCAACTGCAAAATGTTTCCTGCCGCTTGCCGTTTATGGACACAGCCATCAGATTTGATTACCGCCAGGATGATAAGAATATCTTCTGCCGAATTACCATTGAAAAAATTCCGGTACAACCTTTAGAAGGCATGTTGGCCGTACCCGGCTTTGAAGCCGAACACTTTGTGTTTGATTCCGATTACAACCGTTTCGAAATAATACTCCCGCTCTCAGATCGAAGTTCGTTCAAACAATATAATGAACTGGACTGGTATTTTGCCCGGGTTGAATTACAACCCGACCTGCCGGCATTGAAAGGACCGGATTATGATTTGCTGAAAA
Organism: Calditrichota bacterium; assembly: GCA_024277055.1. Lineage (GTDB taxonomy): Bacteria > Calditrichota > Calditrichia > JAJRVZ01 > JAJRVZ01 > JAJRVZ01. The sequence goes on along the minus strand of JAJRVZ010000345.1, from coordinate 4,111 downwards.
CGAAAGACTGCTATTTTAAACTACCCGGTTCAGCTGCCGAAATCATTCGCGCGGATGATCCGCAGGGAGATGACCACGGTTTAAACAGGAAATATACGTACCCGGCCAATGTCCATTTCAAGCCGGGCATTTTCGACCTGCGCTCGGTTTCGATATACGATGCGGACGATGCCTGGGGATTTCGTATAAAAATGCAGGCACTTTCCAATCCCAACTGGCATCCGGCCTACGGCTTCCAGTTAACGTTTCTGGCCATCGCCATAGGAAACACAGACCAAAAACCGGCCGGAAAAACAGTCGGTAAAGGCGCCGGCTTAGTATTGCCGGGCCGGCGTGCCTATCAGCGTATTATCTATATCGGTGGCGGAATGGAAGTGAGAGATTTTCAGGATAAAATTCTGGCACAATATCTACCCGGCGACCCGGAATTTCCTCTGGGTTTTGAAAACAGCGGCGAGATTCGTTTCATGATTCCAAAATCCTATTTGCCCGACCTGAATGATAATTCCGTCATTACCGTTCTCAGCGGGGGACAGGATGACCACGGCGGAGCGGGAATCGGGGAATTCCGTGAAGTGCGCGATCAGAGAGGAGCATGGCATGGCGGCGGTGCAGATCGGAAACAACCTGTACCGCGCATTTACGACATGCTCGAGATTAACTGACCGGCTGAATCAGTCCAGCCATTTGATAAGCCGTGTTTCGTGAGTGTTGAAAAAATCCGAATGCACCGGATAAATCCTGCAATTGATCCGGTAAGAGCCATCATTTCCCGCGGTCACACTGGCGCGGTATTCGAAATGATTTTCCCCGAATTCGGCAACCATTCCCATTGGAAACAATTTCATATTCTGATGCCCCCGGTGCGCATCGTGACGTTCCAACACCAGTTCCACTTTCAATTCATCCGGTTTCAGACCACCCGAATTGACCAGCAGGGTAAACTCACGCGTTTCACCGGCCGACAACACCCGGCGATCTTCGTCCATATCCTCTGCGCGAAAGTGGATGTTCAGATCTTTCCAAAGACGTTGAACCCGGTTTTTCCAGCGCGTGAACTGATACAATTCTCTGTACTCTTCCTGCATGTATTTTTCGGCCCGGCGCATGCAGGGCATGTAATACTTTTGCAGATATTCCCAGACCATACGGTGCGCACTGAACTGTGTAATGGTGGAATGGAAGGAAAGTTTGGCCTTTTCCACCCAGTCATTGGGAATACCGTGCTTGTCACGCTTGTAATACAGCGGCACGATCTCGTTCTCCAGTAAATTGAACAGGGATTCCGCATCTTCGGCATCCTGCAACTCATTGTCACTGTATTCGCGGTCATAACCGATGGCCCAGCCGTTCTGCCCGTTGTACCCTTCAACCCACCAGCCATCGAGAATACTGAAATTGATACCGCCATTAATCGGTACTTTCTGACCCGAAGTACCGCTGGCTTCCAACGGTCTGCGTGGCGTGTTCATCCACACATCCACCCCGCTGACCATGGCCCGGGCATTGTTCATACTGTAGCCTTCCACGAACACGATTCTGCCGCGAAATCCTTCTTCCAGCGAATGACGGTTGATCTGTTGAATAAGATCTTTTCCGGCAAGATTTGCCGGATGCGCCTTCCCGGAGAAAAGAATTTGCACAGGGTGTTTGCTGTGATTGAGAATTTTTTTAAGACGCTCCGGATCGCGAAAGGAAAGCAGCGCCCGCTTATAAGGTGCAAAACGTCTGGCAAAACCGATGGTCAGGATGTCATCCTGCAGAATCTCCTCCGGCGCCGGATACCCCGCCCGGTCTTCGCCGTAGCGTTCCACGCGATAACCGTAATAGCGGCGTACATGATCGACCATATTCTTTTTCATTTTCTGCATGGTTTCCCAGAATACATCATTCGGAATATCGAATATACGATCCCAGTACTGGTTATCGCGTATATGTTCCCGCCAGTCTTTTCCGATATGTTCATCGAATAGCCGGATCATTTCGCGGTGCAGCCAGGTAAAGCTGTGCACACCGTTGGTTACATGCCCGATGGGTATTTCTTTTGTAGGAATTCCGGGAAAGACCTTCTGCCACATACGGCGTGACACTTCCCCGTGCAGTTTACTGACGCCGTTGGCCATTCCCGAAAGATTCAAAGCCAGTATCGTCAAAGAAAAATTCTCGTGTTGATGGATATTCGTATTCCTGCCCAGATCAAAGAACTTTTCATGTGAAATTTCAAGTTTCGGCCAGAAATCCTTAAAATATTTTTCCATCATATCAAAGTCGAAAGCCTCGTTTCCGGCCGGGATCGGGGTATGGGTTGTGAAAACCGAGGTGGCGCGCACCAGTTCAAGCGCCGTTTTAAAATCCATCCCTTCGTTCAGATATTCATAAAGTCGTTCCAGTCCCAGGAATGCAGAATGGCCCTCATTCATGTGAAAAACGGACGGATTCAGACCCATTTTCCGCAGGGCGCGCAAACCGCCGATACCCAGTATGATTTCCTGCCGGATACGGGTATCACGGCTGCCTCCGTACAGGCTGTGAATAATATTCCGGTCTTCTTCCGAATTCTGTTCAACGGTAGTGTCCAGCAAAAATATTGAAACTCGACCGACTTTGGCTTCCCATATTTTTATGAATACGTCGTGATCCAGCAGCGGCACGCTGACCAGCAACGGTTCACCGTGCTCATCTTTTACCGGACAGATCGGAAGGCGTTCGTGATTCAACTTATGATAAATCTCAACCTGTTGCCCTTCCCTGTCGATCTGCTGCATGAAATAGGCATGCTTATACATAAGGCCCACGGCAACCAGCGGAAGATCCAGATCGCTGGCCGATTTTGCATGATCGCCGGCCAGAATCCCCAATCCCCCGGCATAATTCGGCAGCGATTCGTGCACACCGTATTCCGCTGAAAAATAGGCAATGGTATGGTCGAGCATTTTCGGATAATTCTTTCTGTATGCGGTGTCGGCCTGTTCCATATAGGCGGTGAAAGCATCCCAGCTTTTTTGCAGTTTGCCTACAAAACTAGAATCATCGGCCGCCGATTGCAGCTTTTGCGGATCCACTTTCTGCAGAAATTCAACCGGGTTGCGTCCGCACTTGCGCCACAGTTCTATATCTATTTCCCGAAACAGATCGCGCACATCCGGATTCCAGCTGAACCACAGGTTATAGGCAAGATCACCCAGTTTTTCAATGGATTTCGGTAATTGAAAATTCTTTTTGGCCGTCATTTTATATATCCTTCATTATTTTCAATCTTGTCCTATAAATAAAGCCCCGATTATAGCAAATGAATAATACAAACGCAAAAAATAAATAATTCATTTTAACGAATGCTTCTACCGCCGTCAACATTTACGACCGAGCCGGTCATGTACTCCCCTTTTTCCAGAAGGAAACGTACCATGACCGCAATATCGGTTGCGCGTCCCTCGCGCTTTAAAAGGGTGTTTCCGATGGCTTGTTCCCTGTCCTGCTCACTGATATCATCCGGTAAAAGAACGGGGCCGGGGTTGATGCAGTTTACACGAATATCCGGGGCAAGCGCTTTGGCCAGACCCTTCGTCATGGCAATAACACCCGCTTTTGTCAGGGAATAGGGGAGATAGGAAGGCCAGGGACTCAGGCCGCCTGTATCGCCGATATTGACGATGCACCCCCCGTTGCGCATGTACTTCGCCGCCTGCTGGGCGCAGAAAAATGCCGCTTTCAAATTCAGCGAAAACAGCCTGTCCCATTGTTCTTCCGTCACTTTTCCGAAAGGCGATTTGAAATATATCGCCGCATTGTTGATCAACCCGTCGATTTTCCCGGCCGTTGCGGCAACCGCATCAACCAGCCGCTTTGCTTCACCGTTGCGGCTCAGGTCGGCGCGGATGATCTCTGCATTTTTATATATTTTTCGAACAGAATCCGCCTCCGCAGCACTGTTGTTGTGATGAATAAAAACCCGCGCTCCGGCTTTCAGCAATTCTTCTGAAATTGCTTTGCCGATCCGGCGCGCACCACCGGTAACCAGAATTACTTTATTTCGCAAATCCAATCCGATTTACCTTTCACGCAGAAACGGGTTTTTAAGTCGCTCTCGACCAATGGTTGTTGTCGGGCCGTG
>JAJRVZ010000344.1 GCA_024277055.1 Calditrichota bacterium | reverse complement strand
GGGAAAAGCAGGATGAATATGCCGTCATGAGTTACAGGCGTGCCCAGGATGCACAGGCGGCCGGTAAATTTGACGCAGAGATCGTACCGGTTGAAATCGCACAGCGAAAAGGTGATGCGGTTATCGTAGGTCGGGATGAAGAGCCGTCTAAAGTAAAATTCGAAAAAATATCAACACTTCGCCCGGCATTTAAAAAAGAAGGAACGGTTACAGCCGCAAATGCTTCATCGCTGAATGACGGCGCTGCAGCCGTGGTGGTTATGTCGGCGGAAAAGGCGAAAGAATTAGGTGTGCAGCCGATGGTCAGAATTGTGAATCAGGCCTCGGCGGCAAAAAAACCGGAATGGTTTACCACCGCACCGGTTGATGCTGTTGAAAAAGTTCTGGCGAAAGCCGGTCTTTCAAAAGATGACATCGATCTGTACGAAATAAATGAAGCCTTTGCAGTGGTTGCACTTGCCGTTAATGATCAGCTGGGACTCGATCCTGAAAAAGTAAATGTAAACGGCGGTGCCGTGGCCCTGGGACACCCGATCGGCGCAAGTGGAACACGTATATTGACGACGCTGCTGTATGCCATGAAAGACCGTGGTGCCGGGCGCGGGCTGGCTTCATTATGTATTGGTGGCGGTGAAGCTTCCGCTCTCATCGTTGAACGCATATAATTCGGGAAAATCACTATGAAAAAAATATCTGTAATCGGCAGCGGAACCATGGGAAACGGTATTGCGCATGTATTTGCCCAAACCGGTTACGCTGTTGAGCTCATCGATATCAAACAGGAATTTCTTGACCGGGCGCTTGCGACGATTCGTAAAAATCTGGATCGTCAGGTAAAAAAGGAAATCGTAACCCCTGAAGCGGCTGATGAAGCATTCACACGGATTCATCCCACATTAAAAATGGAAGATGCTGCCGGTTCAATTCTGGTTGTGGAAGCAGCTACGGAAAATGAAAATATAAAAAAAGATATTTTCCGCAGTCTTGACTCTGTTTGCGGCCCGGATACCATTCTGGCAAGCAACACATCATCTATTTCAATTACTGAAATCGCGGCAGTTACATCCCGTCCCGAAAAAGTTATCGGCATGCATTTCATGAACCCGGTGCCGGTAATGAAACTGGTTGAAATTATACGCGGATTGGCCACAAACAACGCGACTTATTCTTTCGTAGAGGAGACGACGAAGACTTTGAATAAAGTTCCGGTCGAGGTAAACGATTATCCCGGGTTTATCTCCAACCGTATCTTGATGCCGATGATAAACGAGGCAATATATTGCCTGATGGAAGGGGTTGCCGGCAGGGACGAAATTGATACGGTTATGAAGCTCGGGATGGCGCATCCGATGGGACCGTTGACTCTGGCGGATTTTATAGGGTTGGATGTTTGTTTATCTATTATGAATGTATTGCATGAAGGTCTTGGTGACACAAAATATCGTGCCTGTCCGTTGTTGAAAAAAATGGTCGCCGCCGGATATCTCGGGCGAAAAAGCGGCAAAGGATTTTACGAATATTCCTGACGGAACCTGATATGAAAATAAGGCAAGAGAGGGAATTTGCTCTCAAAATAATTTTTTCAAAGGAATTCAATTCTGAGCCGTGGCATAAGCTCGTGGAGTTGCTCAAAGAAGAAGAGCAGAATAAAGCGACCGATTTTGCACAACAGCTGATCGCAGGAAGTTTGGAGCATAAGCAGGAAATTGATGCCGAGATCAAAAGAAAATTAAAAAACTGGGATATAAATCGTGTTGCCATAATGGACAGGGTGATACTGAGAATGGCAATCACGGAGTTTTTATATTTTGAGGAAATACCTCCGGAAGTCACGATGAACGAAGCGATTGAACTGGCGAAAATATACAGTACGGAGCGAAGCGGGAAATTCATCAACGGAATACTGGATGCTGTATTTAAAACATTGAAAAAAGAAAATAAAATCGAGAAAAGTGGCAGGGGGCTTGTTTCAAAAATCAGGGTATGAAGATTTCCACAGCAATTTATTTTATCCTGACTGTAATCGGGTATCGGTTTCGCCGTGCTCTTTATCCTGCCTGAATAATGCTTCATTTACATTTGCGGATTGAAAAAGATGTCTATTGCGATAATGTCTGACATTCACGGAAACCTGGAAGCACTGACGGCGGTTTTCGAATATCTAACCAAACACGGTATCGACAACATTTATTGTCTGGGCGATATTGTCGGTTACGGCCCGAATCCCAATGAATGCGTGGAACTGATCGCTTCAAAATGTGAACGCGTGGTGATCGGCAATCATGATCATGCGGTTCTCGGACTTACCAGTACGGAGTATTTTAATGATTTTGCAAAGATTTCAACGCAATGGACACGCGAACATCTTACCGGAGAAAATCGTCATTTTCTTGAAAAACTGGATTTTGTTTATGAAGAGAACCAGCTGATGCTGGTACATTCATCGCCATCCGACCCGAAAGCATGGAGTTATATTCTTTCGGAAATTGATGCCCAGTACGAGTTCGCTTATTTTAAACAACCGCTTTGTTTTATCGGGCATTCGCATTTCCCGGTGGTATTTCACAACAGGGGTTGGAGCCGTGACGAACTGATCCAGATTGAGAACCGAAATAAGTATATTGTGAACGTCGGGAGTGTGGGGCAGCCGAGGGACGGGAACCCATTGAGCACTTTTTGCATATACCATCCCGATAAAAAACAAATCGAATATGTACGCGTAGATTACGACGTTCAGAAAACCTGTGAGAAAATTATTAAAGCCGGACTTCCCAATTTTCTCGCTGAAAGATTGACCAGAGGATATTAATATGATCTCAAACTTTGTTTCAAAAGTATTTGGAACCAAACACGACCGTGATATAAAAAAACTGGCACCGCTTATCGATGCTATCAATGAATATTATGAGAGTTATCAGGATCTTACCGAAGAAGAATTACAGGCCAAAACGACCGAGTTCCGTGAGCGGCTTGCCAGCGGGGAAACCCTGGATGATATTCTTCCCGAGGCCTATGCGGTTGTGAAAGAAGCGTGTCACAGGCATGTTGGTAAAAGCTGGAATGTGGTTGGGCAGGATGTCCCCTGGGATATGGTGCCCTATGATGTGCAATTGATCGGCGCCATTGTGCTGCACCAGGGGAAAATAGCTGAAATGGCTACCGGTGAAGGTAAAACGCTGGTAGCAACTTTGCCGGTGTATCTCAATGCACTGGAGGGCAAAGGTGTGCATGTTGTTACGGTAAACGATTATCTGGCCCAGCGGGATGCCGAGTGGATGGGGCAGATATACAAATATCTGGGACTGTCCGTCGGGGTGATTCTGAATGAAATGACTCCTGAGCAGCGACGGGAAGCCTACAATTGTGATATTACCTACGGTACCAATAACGAATTCGGATTTGATTACCTGCGCGACAATATGGCCGGCCGGGTGGAAGACATCGTACAGGAGCGCGGGCATAACTATGCCATTGTTGACGAAGTAGATAATATTTTAATCGACGAAGCACGTACCCCGCTGATCATTTCCGGACCGGTGAGCGAATCGACGCACCGTTATGATGAAATTAAACCGCTGGTCGAACGGCTGGTCAACCGGCAAAATAAACTGGTGACAAAACTGATAGCCGAAGCGGAAGAACTGCTCGCAAAGGGAGAAGAGTGGGCTGCCGGAGAGAAACTGCTTATCGCGGAAAAGGGGGCCCCGAAACACCGTCGCCTGCAGAAAAATTATCAGGACCCGAAGATTAAAAAACTGGTGCAGGATGTTGAGAATGCCTATCTGCGCGACAAGGGGCAGAACAAAGTTTCGGAAGAGCACTATTTTGGTGATTTATATTTTATTATCGATGAAAAAAATCATATCATTGATTTGACGGAGACCGGCCGCAATGAAATGGCCCCCGATAATCCGGAAATGTTTTTACTGCCGGATATGGGTGAAGAAATTGCCCGAATAGAAAGCGACAATTCACTTACTCCCGAGCAAAAGCTGGAGGAGAAAGCAAAACTGCATCAGGTATTCAGTGAACGAAGTGAGAAGCTTCAGAACATTTCCCAGTTGCTGCGTGCCTATGCGTTATATGAAAAGGATGTTGAATATGTCGTTACCGACGGCAAAGTACTGATCGTTGATGAATTTACCGGTCGGATAATGCATGGTCGGCGATACAGTGACGGTTTGCATCAGGCTATCGAAGCCAAGGAAAATGTGAAAATCGAACGGGAAACACAAACCCTGGCTACGATTACTCTTCAGAATTATTTCCGCATGTATAATAAGCTGGCCGGTATGACGGGTACGGCGGAAACGGAGGCGGGTGAATTCTGGGAAATCTACAAACTGGATGTTGTCGTCATACCCACCAACGAACCGGTCCGCCGGATGGATTACAACGATCTGATCTATCGAACTAAACGCGAAAAGTATAATGCGATTATCGGAGAGGTTGAGCGCATGCACAAGCGCGGCCGACCCGTTCTGGTCGGTACCATTTCCGTTGAAACTTCGGAACTGCTCAGCCGCATGCTCAAACGGAAAGGCATTAAGCATAATGTGTTGAATGCCAAGCAGCACCGCCAGGAATCGGAAATTGTTTCGAAGGCAGGACAGCCCGGTGCGGTAACCATCGCCACAAATATGGCTGGTCGCGGTACGGATATCAAACTTGCAAAAGGTATTGTAAAATGCGAGGAGGGTTGTTACCTCCTGAGGCCGGGGGCAACACCTCCGGAGGGTATTGATTTGCACGAGTGCAAGACGGATATGCCCTGCGGCTTACATATTATCGGTACGGAACGCCATGAGTCGCGCCGTATTGACCGCCAGCTTCGTGGTCGTGCCGGCCGACAGGGCGACCCCGGGTCTTCCCGTTTCTTTCTAAGCCTCGAAGATGACCTGATGCGTTTGTTCCGCTCCGAAAGAATCGCTTCAGTGATGGACCGGCTGGGGGCGGAAGAAGGCGAAGTAATTACGCATCCGATGATTACCCGCTCGATCGAGAAAGCACAGAAAAGAGTCGAGACGCAAAACTTCGGTATTCGAAAACGATTGCTGGAATATGACAATGTCATGAACCAGCAGCGTGAAATTATTTACGACAGACGAGGCGTGGCACTTAAAAATGAAAATCCGCGCGAGGAAGTATACCAGATATTACGGGATTTTATCGAAACTCGTGTCGATGAAATTGCACCGCCGAAATCCCATTCCGAGGACTGGGACATTGAAACCCTGATAGAATCCGTCGGATCAGCGATACCCGTTGATACGAACAGGTTGAAGGAAAATATTTATTCCATGAGTCGTGAAGATCTGGTCGATTTTCTCGAGCATACGGCCCGGCAGGTATACGAGCTGAAAGAAGAGCGTATCGGCTCCGAACGTATGAATATCCTGGAACGCTATTTTCTGCTGCAGGTTATCGATGAAGAGTGGAAAGACCATCTTTATGAAATGGATATGCTGAAAGAAGGTATTCATCTGCGGGCTTACGGGCAGAAGGATCCATTGATTGAATACAAACGGGAAGCCTATTTACTTTTCGAATCACTGATAGATCGAATAAACGAAAAGACGCTGTCATGGCTCTGGAAATTTGAACTGGCCGAAGAGCCGCAGCAAAGAAGAGGACCGCGGCAGCCGCAACGGGTGCAGACGGTACACGAGAGCGCCACGAATATGGGCTTCTCCGGAGCCGGTGAGTCTGATATTCAACGGGCGTCACGGGAACAGGTTCAGAAGCAGCAACCGGTCCGTGTTGCGGAAAAAGTCGGAAGAAATGATCCGTGTCCCTGCGGAAGCGGTAAAAAATATAAAAAGTGTCACGGAGCAATGGTCTAAAAAAAAAGCCCCGCAATCGACGGGGCTTTTTAATTTCTAATATTTTTCCAGTTCCCTGTTCACCAGGTTGAGCATTATCGCTTTTTCCCTCATGGGTAAAAATGCGCTTTTGAATCCGGCCAGAATTACCGTTTTCAGATCTTCCATACTGAATTTCGCATATTTCGTGGCCAGCCACAATTCTTTTGTAACCGAGGTATTGGAAATCAATCGGTTATCGGTATTAATAGTAACCCGAATTCCAAAATCATAATAGAACTTCAGCGGATGTGTTTCATAAGAATTAGCCGCCTTGGTTTGAATGTTGCTCGTCATGCACACCTCAATCGGAATGCGATGGTCGTTAACATAATTCAACAGGTCGCCGTCTTCCAAAAGCCGGGTACCGTGTCCGATCCGGTGCGCGCCGCAGTAATGCAGGGCTTGATGAATGCTCTCCGGCCCGTAGGCTTCGCCGGCATGTGCGGTACAATTGATGTTGTTGTTCAGGATTCTGTAAAAGGCCTCGCGGTGATGCTTGGCGGGATAATTTTCTTCCGCTCCGGCCAGGTCGAAAGCGACCACGCCCCTGTTTTTATAGGCGACTGCCAGATCCGCCAGTCTGATCGAAGTTTCGGGATCGATATTGCGCATACCGCAAACAATGACACCCGTGCGGATATTGTATTTGCGCTCTGCCTGTTTTAAACCTTCCAGAACGGCATCAACGATGGTCGTCAGCCGCATACCCTTTTTAGTGTGAAGGATGGGAGAGTAGCGAACCTCCATGTACCAGACATTCTCACGGGCCGCATCTTCGGCCAGTTCGAAAGCAACACGGGAAAGGGCTTCCGGTTCCTGTAATACGGACAAAACAATATCGAATGGTCGCAGATAATCCACCAGACTTTTATAGCGTAATCCGGGTACCAGCAGTTTTTTCAGTTTCTTCGGATCTGTGGAAGGTAATTCAACCTTTTGCTGTTTTGCAAGATCGATCAGGGTGCTCATGCGGACGGAACCGTCGAGATGCACATGCAAATCGGTTTTCGGCATAGCTTTAATATATCTTTTTTCTATTTCCATAATCAGTCTTCCTGCGAATAAATAATATCGTTCACGAATGGTGCAAAGGCAAAGTACAATGCCCGTTCAAAAAACTGCTGCCGGCTGATGCGGCCTTTGGTCAGGATACCGACAGCGCCCTGCTTTGATCGAATGTTTTTCTTTTTAGTTATTTCATCTATCACAACCGCCAGTTCCACATTTTTTTCAACAATCGGCCTCGAAATTTGTCCCGGCAACGGTACGGCGCCGCTGCTGCCCCATGAGCCTTTCCTTCCGTTAAACACATAAACCCAGCTTTCGAGAAATGCCTCTGAGCCGGGGTTTCCCGGAACGTATTTAAAAAAAATCCCGCCTTCCAGACCAATACTGAATGCGGGATGCTTATTTGATGATCTCAGGGATTCAAACAGATTTATAGCCCTGTTTCGGGCCCCACGCATCATTTCCTCCGTTGAAAGCGGCATGGAACCGACGCCGGGGTCCGTTTTCTTAAAAAAAAACACCGGTTCCGCACTGGCGGAACCGTTTGCAAATAATGTATGTATTACCCGTTTGCAGGCATTGATTTTTGGAGTATTTTCCGTGGCTACTGCTATCAGCATTAAAATTCCATGCTACCTGAATCGGGTTCGGCGACTTCCTGCTCCAGTTCCGGTATATATTGCGACGTATCCTGCAACATCTGCTGTTCCAGGCTGTCCACCGGCGATTCCCCGATCATTTCCTGAATTTCTTTTCCTTCCTGAGTGCCTTCGGTAGTCAGAATATTCTGTTCCTGCGGCGTTTCGGTAACTTCACCGGGCTGTGTTTCGGTTCCGGCTGCCAGCAGACTACCGGCATCGATTTCATCCGTATTGCGCGGGTCTCTTAATTTGATATCAGCCATCCGGCTGTAAATCGATTCCGGATAGAATGCCTTAACCTGTTCGTAAGCCCGGGAGGCAGTATCGTACTGATGGAGCTTGGCGTACATCAACCCGGCCCGATATAACGCCAGCGCCTTGGCTTCGTTATCGTTACTGTTCGGATAAAACACGGCCTTGCGATAATAACGGGCGGCCAGTTTTAAATCGGAAGTATCATCAGTAACAATGCCCGGGTTCCAGCGGGCAGCGTTTTCATATATTTGAGCGATCTGAACGTAAATTTCGGGCACGCGTTCCGGAACAATATTCTCTTTCAGTATTCTCAAAAGCAAATCCAATTGCTCTTCAAATTTTTCCATTGCCCCCAGCGATCGGGCGATACTCAGTTGCGCATCGATGTGTAGATCGGACATCGGAAAATTATCGATCATCGCCTGATTCAGCATAATGGCTTGTTTATAATCAGCCTGTTCATATGCCGCCCGTGCCTTTTCCAGCAGTGTCAGATCCGTTTCATTTTCAAGATCGAGACCTTTTTTTTCAGAAGCACAGGAAAGGAACAAAAATAAACCGGCCAGAAGAATATTTTTATACATAACAACAGCCTCCTTCAAGGCATCAATTTAAGCAATTTTCGGTAAAAATTGTTGTATTTTCAATAATTTTTTGCAGATCGTAATGAACCGGCTTGCGGTTTTGTACAACCCAGTTGCCATCTATCATGACATGTTCTACCGAATCCGAACGCATGGAATATACAATCTTTGAAAATATATTGTCGTAAGGTATTGAAGAAACTTGATTTAATTTTAATAAACATAAAT
>JAJRVZ010000343.1 GCA_024277055.1 Calditrichota bacterium | reverse complement strand
TGCATCCCCTTTCTGCAAAGCCCATTCCTTCGTCGCCGATATGTACCCGATTGGTGCGTCGAGCCAGACATACAACACTTTTCCGGAAGCATCCACACCGGCCCTGTCAGCGACATCCTGCGGCACTTCAACCCCCCAGGGCAGGTCGCGGGTCATCGCCCGGTCCTTCAGCCCATCCTGAAACCAGCTTTTTATCTGCCCAAGTACATTGGGTTTCCAGTTCTTTCTACCGGCTACCCAATTTTCCAGCTCTTTCTGCAGGCGTCCCAGGGGTAAATACCAGTGGGTCGTTTCACGCAATTCGGGGCGTGCATCGGTTATGGCGCTGCGCGGGTCGATCAGTTCCGCCGGACTGAGTGACTTGCCGCAGTTTTCACACTGGTCGCCATAGGCGTCTTCGAAGCCGCAACTGGGACATTTTCCGCGTACAAAACGGTCGGCAAGAAATATTTTTGCCTGTGGATCGTACAGCTGCTTTTCTTTTTTAAGAACAAAAATACCCTTTTCATCCAACCTGCGAAAGATATCCTGGCTGGTTTTATGATGAATCTCCGAAGAAGTACGTCCATAATAATCGAAAGAAATTCCAAAACGATCGAAACTGTTTTTAATCATTACATGGAAACGCTCCACAACTTCCCGGGGGCTGACCCCTTCATCTCTGGCCCGCAGCATGATCGGTACGCCATGTTCATCCGAACCGCAGATATAAACGACGTCATCACCTTTCTGCCGGTGATAGCGAACATAAATATCCGCCGGCAGGTAAGCACCGGCCAGATGTCCCAGGTGAATAGGACCGTTTGCATAGGGCAACGCACTGGTTACCAGTATTTTTCTTTTTCCAGACAATTTTCATTTCCTTCTGATGTATGCATAGCCGAGCCGAAAATATAACCATTGCGTGTAACAGGAACAAGCAGCAATTTATTCAGGAGGGGAAGCCCCGTTCAGACACTTTCCGGGGCAGTTACGGTTTTACCGGACAGCCAGCGATTTATTTCATCAAGACTGAATTTTTCATATTCATCATCTTCAAATCTCAATAAAACGTAATCGTTGAATATATCTATTTTATCCACATGGCCGGTACCACGGTTGGTTTGGATCTGTGAATCCAGCGGTGGAAACCGTTTCATCGAAGAAGAATAAAATCCCTTTTCGAACAGCAGGCAGCATTTCAGCCTTCCGCAAAGCCCGGATAGTTTGGATGGATTCATGGGCAGGTTCTGCTGTTTTGCATCCTGCGTGGATATCGGGGAAAAATTATTCATGAATGTTGTACAGCAGAGCGCCTGGCCGCACACACCGCAACCGCCGAGGCGACGGGCTTCTTCGCGCACCCCGATTTGGCGCAATTCTATCCGTGTACGGTATTTGGTTGCCAGGTCCTTGACCAGTTGCCGGAAATCGACCCGCTGATCGGAAGTGAAGTAAAAGGTCAGTTTATTGTTGTCGAACTGATATTCAACATCAACCAGCTTCATATTCAGATCATGGCGCAGGATAAATTCCTTCCCGATCTGGAATGCCATAGATTCTTTTCGCCGGTTTTCTTCCAGCCGTTCAAGATCCGTTTCCGTCGCTTTACGCAAAATGCGTGTCGGCTCCCGCTTCATATCCTTCAGCATGACCAGCCGGCCAACCTGAGATATCTTTCCCAGGTCCTGCCCCTTTTCAACTTCTATCAGAACATAATCGCCGATCCGTAATTCGATGCAGTCGGAATTATAGGCGAAAGCTTTTCTATTTTGTTTGAACGAAAGTTCTACTAAATCCGGTACCATGGCTCATTTTCCCTCTTATGATGATTTTACCAGCAACCTGTTCAACTTGATGGCCAGGGATGTCAGTATGAGCGGCCGGTGTACATTCCGGTCGACATAATTCAATGCCTGTTCCAGCAGATCGACAATTCCGTTAAAATCCGAATTGCCGTACACTTCAGTGAATTTCACAATTTCATTTTCAAAATCTGCATTTATGACCGCCGCTGTAGTTCCCAGAACAGAGCGGTTGAGGGAATCTCTGAACCACAAAATAATTAAATTAAGCAATTCCTTCAAGAAATTTTTATCATTTTCTTTCTGAATGCTGTCCACCACCTCCGAAATCAACTGCGCCTTGCCGGCCGCCGCCGCCCGCAAAAACTGCAGCGCCATGGCCCGTTTTTCACCGGATTCCGTTTCCAGCATATCGAATACTTTTTTAATGTTGCCTTCGCTGATGCGCAGCAGTTCATCGATATTGTCAATTTCTCCGGCATATTTACCGATAATCCGTCGCGCCCCGTCCGGTTCCGGAGACTTGAAATGTACCGCATGACAGCGTGAACGGATGGTATCCATCAATGCCGTCGGTAAGGAAGTAATTAATATAAGCAGCAACGACGGTGGCGGTTCTTCAAGGAGCTTGAGAAAGGAATTGGCACTTTCCCGTGTCATTTTTTCGGCATTCAGAACAATATATACTTTTTTGTCCCCCTCATAGGGTGCGTATTTTGCTTCATTTTTTAATTCACGGATACGGTCAATCGGTATTTGCGGATTTCCGCTGACCATGATCCGGGCAAACGGATTTGCCGCCTTTTTTTGCAATTGCACCTGGATGTCTTCGGGTTTGGTGCTGCCGGTAACCGGCAGGATCAGGTGGATATCAGGATGATTCAATTTCATCGATTTGCTGCAGGAAGAACATTCTCCGCACGGTTTAACCGATTCCGACCTGCAATTCAGCATGCGGGCCAGCTCCAGGGCAAACGCCTCCTTGCCGCTGCCCTCAGGACCGTGGAACAGATAGGCATGCGCCATGCGCCCCTTTTCGTAGCTGTTTATAAACCGAAGTTTTATATCTTGCTGTACAGGAAATTCAGGAAAGTATTCCATTGTTTATTTCCGGTTTACCGTTGCCGGTTTTACCGTTGATACAACTATCTTATAAATTCCGTTTTTTCGTAATTCATCCATTAATTTTATCACAAAACCGTGCGGTACTTCTTCGTCCGCACGAAGAACGACGCTTTTTTCGGTTTGCGCTTCGATCCGGCTTTTTACCGCAGGAACGATCTCCCCGAAACTTAGCGCTTCATCGTTCAGAAACAGGTCTTTTTCTTTATCAATATAAATGATAATCTTTTGTGCCGTGTGTGATTTACTGCTTTCAGCCTCCGGTAATTTAAGTTCAATTCCCGGTTGCTCCAAAAAAGTGGATGACACGGTGAAGAAAATAATCAGAATGAAAAGAACATCGATCAAGGATGTCAGGTTCAACGTTACTTTTCGTGGTGTCCGGTTGGAAAGCCGCATGATTTGTTCCGTTATTTACCGTTCAGTCTGCTCAGTTTCTGCAGCAGGCTGTTCGAATGCTTTTCAATATCCAGCACAAAATTTTCCGCCTTATTGATAAAATAATTGTGGAAAATCAACGCCGGTATACCTATAAACAGGCCAACCACCGTCGTTACCAGTGCCTCAGATATTCCCCCGGAAAGCGCTGCCGCCTGACCGATTCCCTGCTCTTTGATCACGCCGAATACTTTAATCATACCCAGTACGGTTCCGAGCAGTCCCATCAACGGAGCCACAGCTGCAATGGTTTCGAGGAT
>JAJRVZ010000342.1 GCA_024277055.1 Calditrichota bacterium | reverse complement strand
TCGGTTTTCCGTGGGTACGATTCTGTCCTACGAATCGACCAGCGGTCTGCCGGGTTCCGCCGGATTCACCGACATCGACGCCGACGGTGATCCCGATCTTTACCTGAACGGTCGTATTTATTTGAACGACAACAGACAGTTCACGGATTATTCCGGCACCGTTGCACTGCCGCCGGCAAAAAGCCAGAGATTGATCGATATCGACGCTGACGGTGATGACGATCTGTTCCTCTACGGCGATCGCCTGCGGGTACTGCGTAATGAATTCAATCCCGCAAATGTCGTTCTGCTCCACCTGCGTGGTATTGCCTCCAATTCACAGGCAATCGGCGCCCGAATAGCCCTGCTCGACAATAACAACCCTTCAAAGAAATTTACTACCGTTAAGCCGGTATTGAATTGCCGGATTCAATCTTTTGTACTTCCGACGGATTCTCCAGCCGAATTTTCCATAAGTTTTCCCGGGGGAACCCGGAAAAGGAATATAATGGCCCGCCCGGGATTAAGAGAAATTACAGAATTCGAATACCCGTCTTCCCTGCTGTTCGACCTGTACTATTCCTTCCGGCGCTCCCTTTTACTGGCCGACCCGCTGGAAGAGGCCGTAAAACTGGCGCTGGTACTTGCCATTCTGCTCTTTCACTTTTTCCGTTCGCTCAAACGGCAGGTTCGCAGGGAAGCTGCTGCATTCTACCTGTTACCGGCATTGCTGCTTCTGTACATCATTTTGTTTCATGCAAACATCCGCTCTCCATGGCTGCTCAGCACCCTGGTTCCGCCCGGTACGATTTTCATCGCTACCAGCGCACTGATCCTGCACGGTATCCGGCAAAAGAAAAAGCAGGCACAGCAGTATGTCGCCCATTTTCGCCTGCTCGAAAAAATCGGCGCCGGAGGAATGGGTACGGTTTACCGCGCCAGGGATACACAATCCAAAAATGAAATAGCGCTGAAACTGCTGAACACGGAATTGCTTGCAAACGAGGAGAACCGCAAACGACTGGCCGGTGAAGGACATCTCCTGGCATCCCTCGATCATCCCAATATCGTGAAAGTTTACCAGGTCGGCGAGCAGGGCGGGCGCGGTTATATCGCATCGAACTGCTGACCGGCGGTACGCTCTCCGAGTACCTGAAAACCGAACACCCCCTGGAACCGGAAAGGGTTAAACAGATTCTGATTCAGATATGCGGCGGTCTTTCGGCCATTCATGAAAAAGGCATCGTGCACCGCGACCTGAAAACCGGCAATATTATGCTCGATGAACAGCAGAACATTCGCATCATGGATTTCGGTTTATCAAAATCCACCCTGATCACAACGATGACAACCCTGGGAACCGTGCTGGGAACACTGGGATATGTTGCCCCCGAACAGATCACCGGCAGCGAGGTGGATCACCGTGCGGATATTTTTTCATTTGGGGTGATTATGTATGAGCTGCTGACCGGAGAACTGCCCTTCAGCGGAGAAAATGAAATGGCCATGATTCATGCCATATTTAACGTTACAGCGGACTGTCCGTCAATAACCCGCAAGGAAATCGGGCATGAATGGGATGAACTGGTTATGAATTGCCTGCAGAAAGATCCGCAGTTGCGTCCTCAAAATGTATCCGACATAAAAAAACACATTTTTGCTGTGAATTGCTGACAAAATAACTTCCTTTTCCTGCCATAAAGAAATACCCTGCATTACCGACTATTTAATTTCGGACGAATAAGAAATTTACTTTGTAAAAAGCAGAATTCAGAATGCCCGTACGTTCAGCGGACCGGTTTTTGTGAAATAATTCAGGAAGCATAATGAAAACAACGGCTGCCTGTATGTTGATATCGTATTTTACATCTGCCAAACAGGATATTGTAAACATATCCCCCGACTCCCTGTTGAACATTGAAATATCCGGCACCGCCGAATACGGGCAAACCAGCTCCCGGACTACTGCGGCCGTGTCCATCATTACCGCCCGGAATATCAAACGGTTCGGTTACCGTACTCCGGATGAAGCGGTGAACGGCTTGTGTGGATTTTACGGGAGTTATGACCGTAATCATTCGTATCCGGGTTTACACGGCTTCGGTTCGCGATTGGTGCGGTTTGCACAGGTCGTCGAAAGTGAATAGTGATATGAATATAGAAAAGCAAAAATCGAAAAAGATCAGAAATAAACTTATTGTCCGCTTTGCGCTGGCATTCTCGGCTTTTGTACTCTTTGTATATCTTTATTTTCCCATGCGGCTCGAAGAAAATTTACTGCGGGCGCAGATAGAAAAAGATAATGCGATTGCAAATATGACCGCCTACAATCTTGGACCGGCTATTGTTTTCAATGATATGGAGGAAATGGAACTGAATTTCCAGAACAGCCGGCAAAATTCAGATCTTTTGTTTATCGTCGTTGAAGACATAAACGGGAATCTTATCGGCACATTCAATTTCTCCCTGGCCTCCGCCTCTGATTTTCATGAAATAAACCGGGACAGAATTCAGACGGGGAAAGAACGGGTTTACAAATTATGTTCGCCGATTTTTTCCAGCGGCGTTCCCGTCGGCTCTTTGTACATGGGCTTCTCGCTGGAAAAAGTATTCGAACAGACGCGGCGAAGCCGCTTGAATATCGGCCTGATTGCACTGGCTATTTTCATTATCGGATTTATCATCATCAGTACCGTCACCAGCATGCTTATTCACCCCCTTGATCACCTGGTCGAAACCACACGAAAAATACAATCCGGGGATCTGACGCAGCGGGTTGAACAGAATTCAAAAGACGAATTCGGGAAACTGGCAAGCAGTTTCAACAACATGCTGAATACAATCGAGAAAAACACCCGCCGGCTCAGTCGGGAAATTTTGCAAAGAAAAGATACCGAGAAGAAACTGCAGGACTATGCACACCGTCTTGAGGGCCTGCGTATGGTATATACGGGTATTCTGGGCGCGCAATCCGCCACCGATATCGCCTCAGCGGCCATCAACCGTCTTAAAACAGAACTGGTTCCCTGCGACCGCTCAAATGTCATGTTATTCAATTATAAAAGCAACTTGGCAACCATACTGGCCATGAACAACAGCGGAAAGAAGAATTTTTTCGATATTACGACCGAACCGCTCGACAAATTCAAAACCTCTGAAATTCTGATAAAAAATGATTTTTATATTGTGGATGACATATCGAAATTAAAACACCCATCCCAATCTGATCTGCAATTACTGCAAAACGGTATCCGTTCCTATATTTCGCTGCCGCTTCTCGTACTGGGCAAATTGATCGGTTCGCTGAATCTCGGCTCCGAGCAACCGGGCTACTTCCAAGCGGAGCATGTGGAGATTACGCGCGAAGTCGCCGATCAGCTGGCACTTGCAATTCATCAGGCCAATCTTTACGAAGAAATTGAACACAATGCGGAATCGCTAAAAAAATCTTTAAAAGAAAAAGAAGTGTTGCTGCGGGAAATCCATCACCGTGTAAAGAACAACCTGCAGATTATTTCCAGCCTGTTGTACCTGCAATCCAAAAATATAGAAAACAATGATACCCGTATGCTGTTTGACGAAAGCCGCAACCGTGTACGCGCAATGGCGCTGATCCATGAAAACCTGTATAAATTCGACAACCTGGCGTACATCAATCTGCGGGAGTATATGCAAAGCCTCGTAAATAATATTCGGAACACCTATGCGACAGAAGGTAAACCTGTCATCGTAAAAACCGACATCGAAGACCTGGCGCTAGATCTGGACAAGGCCATTCCCTGCGGGCTGATCGTAAATGAGCTGATGTCCAATGCGTTTAAATATGCATTTCCGGATGATATCCCTTTGAATAATTCCGGGAATACGATCAGGATTCGTATCTCCGGTTTCAATGACGATTCCGTTGAAATTCTGGTACAGGATAACGGCGTCGGATTACCCCACGGTTTCAAGATCGAAGAGTCCGATTCTCTCGGAATGCGTCTGATTCAGAACTTGTGCAATCAGATCGGCGGTCAGATGAAAGTTAAAAATAAAAACGGAACGTCCTTTATAATGCACTTCAAAATGTAGTTGATCTTTATGAAAAAAACGCTTCTCAAAATTCGGTGGTTTTATTCTGCGTTATTTGTCCTGTTACCGGTCACGGAAATTCTTTCGAGTGTAACCTGTGCCGAAGCGGAGAATTTCGACCCCATTTTCAGAAGAATATCTCTCGAACAGGGACTTTCACAGACAACGATCTGGAGCATGATTCAGGATCACCAGGGTTTTATCTGGATAGGAACTGCCGACGGACTGAACAAATATGACGGATACAATTTTACCGTTTACCGTACCAGGCATAACGATTCCACCAGCATTTCTGACAATAAAATATCAGTAATCTATGAAGACGATCAGAATCATTTATGGATAGGAACGGCAGGCGGCGGTTTGAATTTGTTTGACCGCGTGAACAGAAAATTTATTCGTATCGGAGACAATGCCTCCGAGATAAATCTCAGTAACAACCGTATTAAAACTATTTATCGTGATGATGAAGATATTCTATGGGTCGGAACCTACGGCGGCGGGTTGAACCGCTATAATCTGCGGGAAACATCCAACATGGTTTTTCGGCATTCGAACGACAATCTCCAATCCATTCCGTCCGACCGCATTACGTGTATGGTTGTCGATTCCTACGGATTTCAGTGGTATGGAACGGCACGGGGCCTTACCCGTTTCAATCCTAAAAACAACACTTTTATTACCATCGGATGCGGTCCCGATTTACTCAGTCATGAGTTCATCAACGCCTTGCATCTGGACCCTGATGGCAATTTATGGGCAGGAACGGACAAAGGGCTTAATCGCATTCCCGCGACATTTGTCGGGCAACTGGCCGAAGGCCGGAATGCCGACAGCCTGCTTTCGCATGTAAAGATCGGCCATTATTTCCACCAGCCGGATAACAAAAACTCACTCAGTAATAATGTTGTCTGGACAATTTTCACGGATTCCCGCGGTGTTCTGTGGATAGGCACCGATGGTGGCGGTTTGAATCGTTTTGATATAAAAACCGGTTCATGGCGGGTTTTTCAGCACAATCCGTTTAACTCAAACAGTTTGAGCAACGACCGGATCCGGACTATTTTAGAAGATTTATCGCATAACATCTGGGTGGGCACCAACAACGGCGGGATAAGCAAATTCAGTAATCGCCCCCAGAAATTCACACACTATTTCAAGAATCCCTCCGGGGCTAATACTTTGAATGATAACATCGTATACTCAATTTTCAAAGATGGAAAATCAAATCTCTGGATCGGTACTTATCAGGGCGGGTTGAATTTCATGGATGGTCGCACAGGCCGGTTCCGGTATTTCTTACACGATGCCAGAAACCCGATCAGCATAAGCAACAATTCCGTACGCTGCATCCGTGCACAAAACGATTCGTTGCTGTGGATCGCAACGCCGAACGGGTTAAATCGCCTGCACATACCGAGTGGTAAATTTACCCGATTTTTTCATATTCCCGGTGACGAATCCTCCATAGCCGGTAACAATATCCGAACCCTGCTGTTTACTGAAAAAGATGTACTCTGGATCGGTCATGACCGGCGGGGATTGGATCGTCTGGATCTGCGCACCGGAAAAATAAAAAACTATCGGGCCGGGAACGGAAAAAACACCCTGCCCGACAACCGCATCCGGAGTTTGTATCGGGATCGTCACGGAGACCTCTGGATCGGTACCTATGGCGGGCTTTCCTGTTTCCAGATCGGTCACAATAAATTCATCAACTATTATTATGACGAGCGGGATGTCAATTCCCTCAGTAACAACTACGTCCTTTCCATTACCGAAGATAAAGACGGCAATCTGTGGATCGGCACCTTCGGCGGCGGGCTGAATAAATTCAACCGCGAGGATGGAAGTTTCAAATGTTATAATGAAATGAACGGACTGCCCAACAATGTTATCTACGGTATTTTACCGGACGCCGAAAACAACCTGTGGCTGAGCACCAATAAAGGCATAATAAAGTTTAATCCGCTTACCGGTCAGACCGTTGTTTTTGACGAGGACGATGGAATACAGGCTCTTGAATTCAATACCGGCGCTTATTTCAAAAGTGAAGACGGTGAAATGTTTTTCGGCGGAATAAACGGATTTAACCGGTTCTTCCCCGAAAAAATACGGCTGGATTATCTTCTTGCACCGGTCCGGATATCAAAGGTTCGAATCTATGATCGGGTTGTTAAAGACTATTTTCGCAGTAATGACACCCTGATGTTTCAATATGACGATCGTTTCCTGACCATAGATTTTGCGACCATGGACTATTCCAACCCGCTTCGTAACCGGTTTGCCTATCGTCTTATCGGCTTCGAAAGCAATTGGATACCGTGCGGCAATGTTCATCAGGCTGCTTTTACCGGGCTCGAACCCGGAGAATACGATTTTGAAGTCATCGGTGCGAATCATGATGAAGTGTGGAATTATCATGCGGCTAAATTGCATATTAAAATTATTCCGCCGTTCTGGAAAACAAGCTGGTTTCAGCTGCCGGCAGCTTTCGTAGTCCTGGGTTTGTTATTCATCGTTCACCGTGTCAGAACCAGAACGGCATGGCTTCAGAATCTCAGATTGCAGAAAGAAGTTGAGTCGCGCACGGAAGATCTGCTGAAAATAAACACAATGTTGAAGGAAGAGCTGAAATACAGAAATGAAATAGAAAACGCTCTGCGACGGGCCCGTGAGGATCTTGAAAAACGCGTTCTGTAACGAACGCAGGAATTGTCCGTCACCAATATCCGGTTGAGACAGGAAATTGAAGAAAGAAAAAAAGCGGATCAGACTATTCGGGCCAGTCTGCGGGAGAAGGAAACACTATTGAAGGAAATTCACCACCGTGTAAAAAACAATTTGCAGATAATTTCAAGTTTACTGTACCTGCAATCCAACAGGGTAAAGGATGAATCAATCTCGCGCCTGCTGCACGACAGCAGGGATCGCATCCGCTCTATGGCGCTGATACATGAGAACCTGTATCGCACCGAGAACATGGCCCGGATCAATATGCAGGCGTATATTCGGGATCTTTTACTCTACCTTTTAAAATCCTACGATGTGAACCGGACCGAAATCAATATCCGCCTCGAAATAAAACGAATCTATCTTAATATTGACCGGGCCATCCCCTGCGGTCTGATTATCAATGAAGCTGTATCGAATGCGTTAAAATATGCGTTCTCGAAAATTTGTCTTAAAAATAATATACCGGCTGAAATTAAAATAAGTCTTTCAAAAAAAAGCAGTGAATACATCCTGAGTATTGAAGATAACGGAATCGGTCTGCCGCCCGATTATAATCCTGAAAACGGGAGTTCCCTGGGAATGCGACTCATCTTCAGTCTGGCAGACCAAATCAACGGCACAGTGCGGATCAGGCAGGATTCCGGTCTGGGGATCAGTATTTCATTTCCGCAGAAAATGCACACGAAACAATCAAAAAAGAAACGTTTGAAGGATTTGGAGAAATTGCTGTGAACCCGGTACAAATTCTGGAAATACGAGTGAAAAACACTTACAATTTAACAAATGCAA
Organism: Calditrichota bacterium; assembly: GCA_024277055.1. GTDB lineage: Bacteria > Calditrichota > Calditrichia > JAJRVZ01 > JAJRVZ01 > JAJRVZ01. Next base: position 8,983 of record JAJRVZ010000342.1, on the reverse strand, counting down.
TCGAATATATTAAACAAAGATTTTTCTTTGCCTGATAATTTTGACAGAAGCATTTCCGGAGAGGTCTGATGCAGGATAAACGCGTCCTGATCGTCGAGGATGAAAGTATTGTCGCGATGGAAATAGAAGAACGTCTGAAGACGATGGGCTATTGCGTGGTCGGGACCGTAGTCGGCGGCGAAGAAGCCATATCCGTTGCCGAACGGGAAAAACCCAATATTATTCTGATGGATATTATCCTTCGCGGCGAACTGGATGGTGTAGCTACGGCCGAAATCATTCACAAAAACCTGCAGTTACCTATTGTTTATCTCACCGCGCATTCAGACGAGGCGACGCTGCAGCGCGCCAAAACAACGCAGCCGTACGGCTATGTAATAAAACCGTTTAATGAAACCGATCTTTATACCGCAATTGAAATGGCCCTCTACAAGCATCAGGCGGAAATTCAATTGCGCCACAGTGAAAAAATTCTTTCTACCACCCTTAACAACATCAGTGATGCGGTAATTACCTGTCTGCCGGATACAACCATCCGGTTTTTAAACCGCACGGCCCAACAGATGTCGAACACATCCATTGAAGAGGCCCTGGGCAAACCTGTGATGGAGGTATTCAGTAATTTTAAAAATATATCGGGAACAGAATACATGAACCCGATCATGCATATTCTGAACAATCCCGATATCGGGTTTGATGAAGTATTTATATACAGTAATAATGCGGGACAAAATTTTCCGGTCAAACTGACATCGTCCACTATACTGACGGATGAAGGGACCGTTGAAGGTCTCGTTCTTGTTTTACACAATGTTGAAGAAAGCCTTAAATCCGAGCGCCTGAAGGCCCGCATGGATATGGTAATTGACCAGGCCGCCGAATTGATTACCATCATACGTCCCGGCGGCGAGATTATTTATGTCAATCCTGCATTTGAATTGATTACGGGGTACAGTCAGGATGAAGTCATTTCCAAAAATGCATTCACCTTCGGCCGTGACATCCTCGGTATAATCAATTCTCCTGAGATAAAGGATGCCCTGATGAAAGGGGATACGTGGAAAGGGGATGTAATCGCCAGACACAAAAAAGGACATAACATCAGTCTAGAGTCGATTTTTTCTCCGCTGGTGGATTCGAGGGGGAGGGTTGTCAACGTGGTGGTGCTTGGGCGTGATGTATCCACCGAGCGGCGTCTGGCGGAACAATTGCGCCAGGCACAGAAACTGGAAGCGGTCGGGCAACTGGCCGGCGGCATTGCCCACGATTTCAATAATCTGCTCACCGTCATAAACGGCTATGCGGAATTTGCTCTGGGCCAGACTGAGAATCTTTCTGTGATGATGAATGCGTTGCGCGAAATACAAAAAGCCGGAAAACGAGCTGCTTCTCTTACCAGCCAATTACTCGGCTTCAGCCGCAAACAAATTATGAAACCACGGGAGATAGATGTCAATCAGATTATTCGGGAAACGGATAAAATGCTCAATCGCCTGATCGGTGAAGATATATCCATCACGATGGAACTGGCCCCGGATCTGAAAAGCATCCTGGCCGACCCCGGCCAAATCCAGCAAATTCTGATTAACCTGACCGTGAACGCCCGCGACGCCATTCGCCATGAGGACAACCGGAATAATAATAAAATGATCGTAATCGGCACCTCGAATTTCGAAATTGATGAAGATTTTATAAAAAACTTCCCGGGCAGTAAAAAAGGACGTTATATCCGGATCCGGTTCCAGGATAACGGTATCGGAATTGAACCCAAATTGCAGGACAAAATATTCGAACCGTTTTTTACTACCAAAGAAGTCGGTGAAGGTACCGGTCTCGGTTTGTCTATGATTTACGGTATTGTAAAGCAGAACCATGGAAATATTTATGTTGAAAGTGAAAAAGGTAAAGGCACCTGTTTTTATATTTACTGGCCGGTTCTGAAACAAACCCGGAAATGTGACAATGACACCCGGGTCATCGGTAAACTTGCGCGCGGTCATGAGCGCGTACTCGTGGTCGAGGATGACATTAGTGTCCGTGAGTTCGCCGTGGAAGCACTTCGTTCGCTGGGCTATGTGGTTTTCGAAGCCAGTGACGGTGTTCGGGCGATCGATAAAACGGTGAAGGAAAATCTTGATTTTGATATTCTAATGACGGATATCGTAATGCCGGATATGGGCGGTCGTGAATTGGCCGAGCGCATGCAGGAACTGAGGCCCGGCGTAAAAGTTTTATTCACATCCGGCTATACGGATGACTCAAAACTGATCGAAGGCGTTATCGAAAAAAATCTTCCTTTTCTGCAAAAACCCTATTCGGTCAGCGATCTTACTTCCAAACTGCGAAATATCCTGGATAACTGATTCCGATGAAATTATTTCGGAAATTTAAGCAATTAGTAAAAATATTCGTTTGACTGTATCTGAATTCCAACCTATATTTATACTGTCAGCAAACAAGGGCCAGGCCCAACGACTCAATTTAAAATACTACCGCGTCATTAATTAAACGGGGGAAGCGTGTAACCGATCCAGAAGGATTAATACAATGCTTCGCGTTTTCCTTGCAGGTTTGTTCACATTTCTTACTTTCTCGCTGCTGCCTGCGCAAACCGGCAGACTGTCCGGTGTAATACGCAATGCCGCAGACGGCACTGAGCTATCCGGCGTGCTGGTTAAAATTCAAAATACCGACTTATCCGTAATATCTTCCGAACGCGGTGTCTACTTTTTTAAAAATATTCCCAGCGGTAAATACTACGTCATCTTTACCCATAAAGGTTTTTATTCGCTGGTCATGCCCGATGTTGAGATTAAATCAAATTCCACAACCCGCATCAATGTGGAAATGGTTACCGGCGATGAGCGCGAATACCTGTTCATGGAAATCGGCGGAATACAAGTTACCGCCGACCGTGAATTACTTTCCGATGAACCGGAAACCGTTCACAAAATCACCGCCGGTGAAATCGAACATCTGCAGGCCAACAGTCTGGCCAATGTGCTCAGCCTGATCCCCGGAAATGTACAGAGTGAAGCACCGGGATTGCAAAAACAGCAGCGAATTGCCCTGCGTACGTTCGACAACCAGGGGAGCGACCAGGCGGCGCTGTTCGGTACGAAAATCATCGTTGATGATATCCCCCTTACCAACAATGCGGATTTACAAACCGGCACGGGGGTCGGGTATGGCAGTAAGGTTCAGCTGAGTAATAATTCGCAATACGATCTGCGCAGCGTCGTAGCTGAGAACCTTGAAAAGGTAGAGGTGCAGGCCGGTGCTTCTTCCGTTGAATACGGTGATGTAACCCAGGGTCTCATCATTGCCAGTACAAAAGTAAACAATGTTCCTACCCGGCTGAAAATCAAAAACAATCCCGATACGCGTGAAGCCAACCTGATGGGGTCATTCAGCAAATGGAATACCGACTTCATTTATAACCTCAATTACGGATACAGCGAACGGGACATACGGGTGGACGGTGATGAATATCATCGTATTGCCGCGGATCTGAAAGCAAAAAACCGTTTCTGGGATAAACAATTAAGGGTGCTGCAGATTTTCAGGTATAACCGCAAAATTGAAGAAGACGATGACGCCAGCGATCCCTACGGCACCAAAGCCTATAATCGTGACCATCATTTAACCTATTCACACCAATTTGATTACCGGCCCGATGAATCGACCAGATGGTATCTGCGCAACTATATCGATTTCAAACGGCGCAACAGCTGGCGGCGTAAACTGGAAACACCCGACCTGATGATCTGGACCGACCGCATGACCCCCGGCACCCGGGAAGGAATCATCCCCGAATCGGCCAGTTATTTTTCGGAAGTCCGCACGCTGGGGTACGAATGGAGTTACGGCTCCAAACTGAAATACAGCCGTCGCTGGCTGAACGGCTCTGTTCTGCACCGTTTTCTCGGCGGTATCGAATTTCAGACCGACGACAATACCGGTCCCGGAAAATCCTACGACCTGCTGAGGCCGCCGGGCGGAAAGACCAGCGAACGACCCCGTTCTTTCAGCGACATTCCCGGTGTAACCCAGCTTTCCGTCTTCGCCGAGGATCGCGTTACCGGCACTTTGCTCGTGCCTTTCACCCTGAATATCGGCTTCCGGCTCGACGCCTACAATCCCACGGCTTTCAATCCCCTTGAATGGTTCAGCGGGAACGATGCTTTTTCCGCACAACAGGGGACATTCTTTAATCCGCGCTTCGGGCTGAAACTGAAACCGTTTCCGAAAACACAATTACGTTTTACCTTCAGTCAATCCTCGAAAAGTCCGGCGCTGTCCACCATTTACCCCTCACCCTACTTTCTCGATGTTTATGATCAAACTTATAGAATTGTGACCGACAGCCTTGGTAATCAATTTGTCGAAAATATCGACCTGGTCACCACCTACCGCTTTGATAAGTCTTCAGAAAAACTGAGAGGGTATCAAAGCTCCAAATGGGAAATATCGCTGGACCGGCAGATCGGGGATTTCGGACTCAGCCTGACCGGTTATCTGCAAAAAACGGAAGGCGCTCCGGTCAAAACACTGATACCTTTCAGCTATGAGCGATTATTCTGGCTGGACTGGCCGGATACCAGTAATCGTCTACCCATTGAACGCTTCACTACGACGGAAAGCAAGTATGGCATTTACCGCAATCTCGGACGAACTCAATCCTCCGGTATCGAATTCCGCCTGACCACCCATCGCATTCGCCAATTAAACATGCGTTTTACCGTCAATGCAGCATACAACTTTAAAAAATACGCTGTCGATAATTATCGCATTTACGGCGGAACGCGTTACTACACGGCGGGAGATACGTTGCCTTCCGGCGCTGTTGTGGAAACCGAAGCACAACTGATTCCTTATTATGAACCGACATCTTCCTGGCGGCAACGGGCGGTAGTCAATTATAGCATTGATTATATTGCCCCGACACTCGGTATCTGGATGACCCTGCGTGCCCAGCAGGTACTGTGGGAACAAAACCTGAAAATCATCAACCCCAAACCACATGCCGCCGGCTATTATCTGGATGGTGATCATTACCCGATTGATGGCGCCACCTCCACCCGGTTCGGCTACGATCGTTCTTACAGCACCAACAGTGTTACCACAGATCTGAGCAGACCGAATGATCAATGGCTGTTCAGCCTCGTCGTCAGCAAATCGCTGTTCAGCGGTGCGGAAGTTTCGCTGTTCGTTGAAAACATTCTGAACGATCGCGCTTATTACTATTCACGCGACAAGGTTTACCGTGCCCGTAATCATGAAATATTCTGGGGTATCGCCTTCAGCAGCAAACTGGGGGAAGTATTCTGATGCGGAAACCGATAATAACTTCATTGTTGCTGATATTATTTGCCGGATGTATTGAAAAAATGCCTACGCAAAAGGACGGTTCTTTCTCATACCGTGCAGTGGTAATGGATACGCTGGGTATTTTCGAGATGGACACCCTGAGCGGGTATGCACCTTTCCGTAACCGGCTCATCACCCTGGAATCGGAGAGCTATTTTTCAGATATCGGCCAACCGAAAAAATTCAGGGCGCTTACCGACAATAACGGGTTTGTCCATCTTGAAGGACTGGCCTATTCCGGCTACCTGCTGTACAGTGAATTTGTCGATACCGTGCGGCTTTCGCCGGAAACCGGTGAACTGGACAGTATAAAAGTGGGATGTATCAGCAACTTTACAGTCGACCCCGATGCCGGCACCGGAAACGACACCCTTTACACGTATTCAATCTCACCCAACCTGGTGATTAATGAAATTTATTATGCCGGTCCGGTAAACGAAGCCTTTTATTTTTACGACCAATTTGTAGAACTGTACAATGCTTCCAACAAAACAATGTATCTGGACGGCCTGATTCTGTGCCGGGCCAGCCAGTTGAATCATCCGCAACTCGAAACCAATGATTTTGTGCAGGCCATCTACGTTTTCCAGTTTCCCGGCACTCCCCTGACCGGAACCGAATATCCGGTCGAACCCGGTGAATTCGTCCTGGTTGCCGCCGATGCGCTGGATCACTCGCAATTGATCGATACGGCGCTCGATCTTTCCGATGCCGGCTGGGAATTTTATAATCCCCTCGGCGGAGAAGTTGATAATCCCGCCCGCAATGTGACCAATATTCTGCCCGATCGTACCACCGATTTTATGATCAACCTGTCCCATAACGGTGTTATTCTCGCCGACGGCAGCGAATGGTATTACGGCGAATTTTATACCTCGGGCAGTAAACAATACATACATATTCCGATTCATACGGTCATCGATGCCGTGGAATACAGCTCCAATTCGGAATCCAGCAAGCAGATCACTGCAAGACTGGATGCTGGATTTGCCGGTATCGGCCTGCCGAAATACAGCGGTATGAGCGTCGAGCGTCGGGCGCCGGGCTTCGACACCAACAACAGCCGGTTAGATTTTGTGAACAGGGAAAATCCGACGCCGGGATGGTAGGTTTTAATCAGGATTTGGGAAAAAGGATTTTGAATATTATCACAGAACTTTTCAACAATCGCAAAAAAATGCAGGTTTTTGGAAATTAAATTCGGTTGATAAATACGATGAAAAGAATCAGCACAAAAGCGCTGTTCATACTGTTTTTGTTTTACGCAATAACCGCACAGGCGGCGGAAAACCGTCTGAGGGCCATGGGCGGACTGAGCTGCTCCGTGCCGGATATCAGTGCACAGATCAACCTGTTTCAAATCGCGGGAAACCGTGCCCTGCTGATGCGAAATGACACTCTCAGCTGGTTGTATTACAGGACGGATGGTTTCAATAACTGGGGTAATCTGAAACGCGTCTGGGATGCGGAAAGGGAATATTTTTATGATCTCAGTTTTTCCGGCCAGAAAAAGATCGGGCGGGATCAGATGTTTGCCGGTGATATTTGCTATATCTGGGACTACCGCGGTGAGCAGCAATATGCCATCGAGAAATATCCCTATGCAGCCGATCCTTTTGTACTGGCGGATTATACCAGCGGTGATCTGTTGTTTCACGGGCCGCGGGTTTCCGTTTCCTTCTCGCAAAATGCCGGGAAAGGCTGGTTTTTAGGTGTCGGCCTGAACTATTCTATCAACCGCGGTCTGAAGAATATCCCAACCGAGCCGGAAATCATCAGTCGTGAAATCCGTGCCACCCTGGATGCCGCCTGGCAGGTATCGGACCAACTTACCTTCGGGCTGTCCCTGTTACCATGGCAGGTTCAGGATATCACCAAACTGGTGACATTGAGCAACGGGCTGGAACCGACCACCCGCCGCTACCGCGGTGAATTTGAATTCAGGGAAAAAACCGGAACCGCCGACCGGACGGTGAATTCCGCCGGATACGAATGGCGCCCTCAAATGTCCTGGCGAAACCGTCATTGGGAAATCGCCGTTTTCGGGCGGATCGGTATTCAGAATCAGGAATTGTACGACGGTACGACGCAGCATCATTACGACGGTTATTTCCAGCAGCTGACGCTGGGCGGGCATTCAGTCGCACGCTATTTATGGAGCGGTTCAGGAAATCAAACCGCATTTGTCAGATATATTTTTGAGTATGAAGACGGCTGGGCACGGGAACCGCAGCAGAAATTGCTGTTCTTCAGGAAGTACGACCGCCGGCACCGGCTGGTAGTCGGTGGTTCTATGAAAATATCCGCATCCATTCTGGCTGCTGTAGAATTGATGGTCGACTACCGCGTACCCCGGCAGATTGATTTCCTGGCGCATCGAAACCGGAGCGGTATTATTTCAAATATCGGCCTGCACGGCGGTTTCGAATACGAACTGAATCCCGATCTGTTTCTGCGCGGCGGTTTTCAGCTGAACAACTATTATGAAAATGAAGTCTGGCAATATTTCGGCAACTATTCCGGCGCCTGTATTACGGCCGGTTTCGGATGGCGTTTTTCCCGTTTCGAAATTGACACGGCGATGATGGCCGGTCGCTGGTTCGGCAGCCGGCAGGCCTACAGGAATCATTTAAATATCAATTTTCAAATGAAACAATATTTTTAACCGGGGTGAAATATACCGGTAAACGGAGGAAACCTATGAAAACCTTTTTACTTGTTCTGATTTTATGCAGCCTGGGAATCGCACAGCCGGAGTGGCAGATAGCCATGGAATCCACCTTGGATGAGGATTTGAACGCCATTTCTTTTACAGATGAAAACACGGGCTGGCTGGCGACACAAAACGGCGCCATTTATCACACGACCGACGGGTTGAACTGGGAAGTGCAACGGGCGGCGGCGCACGGGCAACAGGACCTGAACAGCATCTATTTTTTCGACGCTTCCCATGGCTGGGCCTGCGGTGACAGCGGAACGGTTTTGTACACGACCGACGGCGGGCAAACCTGGAATCCCAGTTCGGCTACTTCCACCATTTCCGATCTGGCGGATATTAATTTCGTCAACACCTCCATTGGATATGCCTGCGGGATCGGCGGCACGATTATAAAAACCACCAACGGAGGCATAACCTGGATATTGCAAAACACTCCAACTACCAAAAAACTTCGCGGCATCGCCTTTTTTGATTCCAACAACGGTATCTGCATTATTAATGATAATGTGAGCAGTGTATTGTGGACCAACAGCGGCGGTTTCCTGTGGAGCACGGCGCCTTTCAACAGACCGCCGGGCCAGCTGAACTCGAAAATGTTCGATTGTGACGTGGTGCGCGGTACTTCTCATGCCTGGATCATCGGCTATCACGGAAACATTTTTCATTCGACCAACAAAGGTCAGTCCTGGAACCATGTTACCGCGCTTTACGGAAATGAATACACCTACGCCGGTGCGATCAGTTTTGTTGACGCCGATACAGGCTATGCGGGCGGTAAAAACGGCTATTGCTTCCGTACAACCGACGGCGGCGGCACCTGGGACACGATTCCCGCCGGCACCGGCTCTCGAATAAAACATCTTGTCGCTTTGGATGCACAGAAAATAATCGTGG
>JAJRVZ010000341.1 GCA_024277055.1 Calditrichota bacterium | reverse complement strand
CCTTTAATAACGCATTTAAAAAGCACACCGGTGTAACGCCATCACAATTCAGAGAGAATCCGCCGAGTTAGTGAACCGTTAAGCGGGGTATGTGCATTCTATTACCAACCTTTTTTACCAACATCGTTCTGCTGTCTTGTTTTGGAAATCAATACGGATGGCTTTATAAATCCGGACGCATTGCACGGCTGTCCCTTTTATATTGCGGGTGAATATTTACGGAAAAAGGAGCCTGACAAATGAACCTGCATGCAACATTGGATAACCTTATTATTAATCTTTCCGCCCTTATTGCAGGGAAGAACACGTTTTTTTGTAAAAGTATTGATAGTCCTGGTTTTGTTGAGCATTTACAACGAATTGTACTGCAATTACCGCAAATTAAATTTCCCGGGAAATATGAAGTTGTTGCAGAATCAATGGCCGGGCAACTGGATGCCGCCTTTTGGATCGCACAATGGAAAGGAAATGATTTCCCCACCATTATCTATCATCACGGCAGCAACGAGCGGCCTTTTGATATGCGTTGGATTTCCCAAAACAGTTTTAAAAATATTTTTCTTTCCGGTAAACATTTCCAAGATGTCAATCTGATAGCTGTGCGGGCGCCGTTTCATCAGAGTTCGACGGTTGATTACATGCGTCAAATGGGTTATCTGAATCATTTTATGGCCATGAATACCGTTTCCGTCAAACTGATTGAAGCGCTGATATTACACTTTAAGCCATTAATGAAACATGCCATTATTGTGGCGGGAATCAGCCTGGGCGGCTGGGTGACGAATTTACACCGCACCTATTACAACAGCGCCAATGCCTATGTCCCTATAATGGCCGGCGCAGCGCTGAACGAGGTGTTTACCTCTTCCGTTTACAGGAAATTAACCGGCAAAATGGCCCTGGAGAATCCGAAGGTGTTGCACCGTATTCTAAATTTTGAAGAGGACTATAACAAGGTTGCTACAAACAATATTTTTCCGTTGCTGGCCGGTTATGACCAAATCATTGAGTACAAGAAGCAAAGAACCTGTTTCGGAAAACGGATCGTAAATGTTCTGGAAAAAGGGCATATTACGGGCGCTTTAGCTTATGGGGCTATTAGACAACATATCCGTAAGGTATCGGATGAGTTGGGAGATGGTTGAAACTTCATTTTCTGCCAAAATCGATCCCCAGTTTTCGCATTCGGTTCCTTAGGGTATTCGGATTGATTCCCAGTATTTCCGCCGCACCGCCTCTGCCATTGATTCTGCCATTCGTCTTTGACAATACACGCCGGATATGACGGACGGTGACCGCATCTAGCGTTTCCCATGTTTCTTCTGTCGCAAAAACGGTTGCCTTCCGGGCCACACCGTGGGATAATTCCTCAAAATGCAGGGGGCCCTCGGGATTTAATATCAAATTCCGCTCAACCACATTTTCCAGTTCGCGCACATTACCCGGCCAATCGTATTTCATCAGGATATCCACCGCATCGGAAGCAAGACGGGGCGCACCCGGAAGTTTAAGTTCTTTTACCTTCTTACTGATAAAATATTGTACCAGAGCCGGAATATCCGCTTTCCGCTCCCTTAGCGGCGGAATGTGGATGGGAAAGACGTTCAAACGAAACCATAAATCCTCTCGGAACTGTTTGTTGCGCACCATTTCTTCCAGATTGCGATTGGTGGCGGCAATGAAGCGGATATCTAACTGAATGGTTTTGTGACCGCCCACGCGTTCGATTTCCTTATGCTGCAAAACACGCAATAGTCGCGACTGTGCCGGAAGGGGTAGTTCACCGATTTCATCCAGAAAAATCGTACCTTTATCGGCTCGTTCGAAGCGGCCACGTTTTTGCATAAGCGCCCCGGTAAAAGCACCTTTCTCATGGCCGAACAGTTCACTATCGATGAGCGATTCTGGAATAGCCCCGCAATTCACTTTCACAAAAGACCCGTCTTTGCGTGAGGAAGAATAGTGAATGGCGTTGGCAATGACGTCTTTGCCGGTACCCGTTTCGCCTAAAAGAAGCACCGGACTGTCTAATGCCGCTACCTGTTGCACCTGAGCCATGACCTCTTTCAGACCGAAGTTGGCGCCGATAATCTCGTCGCCTGTGAGGTGGCGGATTTCCTGAAACAGATAGCGGTTGTCGTCCTTGAGCATGTTTTTAAGCCGTACCACTTCATGGTAGCGCAGCGTATTGGACAGGGCAATGACGAACGGCTCTTTCAACAGAGCAATCAATGACACATGTTCCCGGGTAAACACCTCGTTTTCCGTAACCAGCGTTAGAGAGCCGATGTACCGCTCGCCTACATTCAGCGGCATGACGATGAAAGACGTGGCCCGGATGCTGTGGAAACGAAACATTTCCTGATAAATCCGATCCGTTTGATCCGTGACCAGATGAAGATGAGGTTGCGCTTGTTTGAGCCGGATTTTTTGTTCAATCTGTCGTTGCGCTTCTTTAGACAGAGGCGTCAGAATATCAACCTCTTTGGCTTCATCGGCAGTGGCTACTGCCACGGTGCGTACGGCTTTCAACGCTTGCTCGTACAACTGAAGCGACATGCGGTCAACCGGCATGACCCCGCGTAAAAAACGCAATACGGAAAAGAGGGCCTGTTCGATTTCCAGATTACCGCAGATGCTTAAAGTGGCTTCCCTGAAGAACCGGTTTTTATCCATTTTGAATTCCCCGGACAAATAGATGTTACCAAATATGATAAATATGCCGGAAATTACCGTATTTGTCAATTAAAATTATCGTATATGGTAAATAGTTTTTATAGCCAATTTTTAATCCGTTGTTTTATATGAAATTACAAGAACGGCACGATTTTGGCCATAATAAGATGCGAAAATGAAAATCAAAAAGGAAGACAGAGGTGATGACGCGCCTGGAAATTATCGAAATTCGGACAACGGAAAAGAATCATGATGCCTTGAAAGCCTATCTGGCGAGCTGGCAGGCCGAAGTGATCGCCGTCGAAAATGCGCCGTTGGTTAAGATATACCGGCATGCGGCGCTGGATACCGATTTCAGTATCCACTTATTATGTGATGCGGAATCTGAGGAATTCGATGTTCGTGTTTTAAGCGAGCGCCTTGCATCCGCTTTAAAGGAGTTTGGTTTGGTGAATCATACCGTTTGGGAAGAGCATCAATCGCAAGGTAAACGACCGGATGACGACGAAAAAGAAAACATAAAATGGGATTAAAATAAACAGCTATACGATGGATTTATATTATTTAAATGCACTCAAGATGGCCTTTCTTTTCGGATTTTCACTGCATAATCTCGAAGAAGCCGTCTGGTTGCCGAAATGGTCGAAACAGGCGGGAAGATTTCACAAACCTGTGGAAACCATTCCGTTCATTTTCGCTGTGGTTGTTATAACAATGATGGGCTATGTGCTAACCGTGTTGGATATTCTGATGGCCGATTTAGGAACTGGCGTTAATTATATCTATCTCGGTTTTGTTGGAATGATGGGATTGAACGCCATTTTTCCACACCTGATAGCAACGATCGTCATTAAAAAATATGCGCCGGGTTTAATTACGGGTTTGTTATTAAATCTACCATTTTCCGTGATAATACTGCTAATACACCTAAGGCAAGGGATCAGCATTCACTATTTGTTGCTCTCTATTATAGCCATAAGCAGCCTGGTACTTCTTTCTTTAAAATACTTATTCAGGTTAGGCGGGGCTTTATCCAATTTTTTAAAGGGGAAACCGTAAAACAGAGGAGAAAAAATGAAATCACAAGTAAAAATAGCCGTGCTGTTCTTATTCATCCTATTAACAACGGGGTGTTCCACCATGAATAAGACCGTTACCAAAATGTTCGCGGACATCGAAACGAACGATGTGGAAAGAGTGTCTGAAAAGGATATTGAAAACCTGCCGCAGACGGTACAAAACTACCTGCGCTACACCGGTATTATTGGTAAAGAAAAGGTGAAAACCGTGCGTCTAAAACAGGGCGGCGACTTTCGCTTAAAACCGCATCAGGATTTCAAAACGATGAAAGCTGTGCAGTATTTTAATGTGGATGAAATGGAATTTCACTGGCAGGGAAAAGTGAACATCGTTACCGCTACCGACCGTTTTATCGGTAGCAAAGGCGACTTAACTGTAAAACTACTCGGCTTTATCCGAGTGGCTTATGCTGAGGGACCGGAAGTGGATCAGGGGGAAATCCTGCGTTTTTTGGCCGAGGGCGTGTGGTTCCCGTCGGTTTTTGTCAACGATTATATTGACTGGCAGTCGCTGGATGATCGTGCAGCCAAAGCGACGATCACTCTGAACGATCTTTCGGTTTCGGCTATTTTTTATTTTAACGAAAAGAATCAGATTGAACGCATTGCCGCCAAACGCTACATGGAAAAAGACGGTTCGTTCGAACTGGCGGACTGGGAAATTCAAATTAGAGAATACCAAGCCTTTAACGGTGTGCAGATACCGAAAAAATCCGAGGTGATCTGGAAACTCGATGACGGCGATTTTTGCTGGTACAGACCGGAAATTTATGAAATCGAATACAATGTTACGGAGCCCTATTAAAGAGTGGAACAAAATAAAAGCGAATAAACACGTTTGTCTGAAACTTGTTGCCTTCGCCGCAATAGTGAGTTTATGAACGGTAAATTTAAAAAGATGGTAACCTGATGAAGCGGATAAACGTATAGTCAATGGAAAGTATGTACAATAAAAACCAGGGAACCGCGGCCTTCCCGGACGAGCGAAAAGTATGTATCACAGGAAATATCTGTATTTTAATTCACACTATAAATGATTATCGGTCGCTCCGAACCCGCACAAAATGATGTTTATAGCAAAAATCTGACATATTGTTAGGAATTGAAAATGAAGATTAAACAGAGCCTGTTCTTTACAATGTTTGTGCTGTTCCTCGGCATTACTCAGGAACATCCGGCGCAATCACAGATCAATCAGACCGGTTTTATTACGAGATTACAAATCGCGGTAGATTCCGGCGTCATTGCCTACAAGCTGACCGAACCGCAGGAAGTGAAGCGCATATCAGGGGCACCGCAACAGGAAAACCGGCGAAGGGACGGCGGCATGGATGTTCTCGAATTGGTATATCCTGGTGCTCAATTCACTTTCGGTAAATATAGAAAGGATGCCAACGCGATCTTTACGCTTTTACATTTGACGCTGGATAATAAACCGGTGGACATCGGGCAAAACAGAAAGCTGGTGTTGCGCGATAGCCGTGATCTGAAAAAACTGGACCGGTTTCAGGGTTTTCAAAACGTATCGTTAAAAAAGGTGGATTTGAAAAATGAAGCCGAATTTATGGCTTCCATGCCTTTTGATTCCCGCACCGAATGGCCCGAAGCGGACAGCCTGCCCGCCGGGTTTAATCCCCGCTGTCTACTTGAAAACGGAAAGAATCCCGGTTTGGGCGTCCGTTCTTTACACGAACAGGGCATTACCGGCCGGGGCGTCGGTATAGCGATTATCGATCAGCCGTTATTGCTTAATCACGAGGAATACGTCTCGCGTCTCGTCCGCTACGACGCTACGGAGATGGCAGGATTCCCGCCGCAAATGCACGGCTCGCCCATCGCGTCCATTGTCGTTGGTAAAAACATTGGCGTTGCCCCGGAAGCCACGCTTTCCTGGTTTGCCGTGCCCATGTGGCAAAAAGATAATACGGGCTATATCCGCGCGCTGCACTTAATCTTCGATTTAAATAAGCACCTTCCCAAAGATGAAACCATCCGTGTGGTAAGTATTTCAGACGGCCGCTTTGCCGGGAAAAAACGATATGAGGAATGGCAGAACGTGCTAAACGAAGCCCGGGAAAGAGGTCTCTTTGTGGTTACGTGCGATACCAGCGATTGGCGTTTTGGTACATTGACGCTGTCGGAAGGCGGGAGTCCGGATAATCCGCAGAGTTATCGTATCGGAAAGTACAGTTTCCCCGATGATGTGCTGCGCGTTCCCACCGGCAATAAAACACTGGCCGGTTATTCAGGAACAAATGTGTATGTTTACGAAAGAGAAGGCGGCCGAAGCTGGGCTGCGCCCTATCTGGCCGGACTGGCCGCGCTTGCATTTCAGGTAAATCCGCAAATAACACCGCAGGAAATAAAAGAAATGTTAATTAAAACGGCCACTTCCACAAAAGC
This sequence comes from Calditrichota bacterium, assembly GCA_024277055.1. Classification (GTDB taxonomy): domain Bacteria; phylum Calditrichota; class Calditrichia; order JAJRVZ01; family JAJRVZ01; genus JAJRVZ01. Next base: position 4,879 of record JAJRVZ010000341.1, on the reverse strand, counting down.
CGGCGCTGTGGTTAATCCGATTGATTTCATAAACAGGATAAAAAAAATGAGCAAAGATGACCGCGAAGTCCGTAATTGGAGAAACAAGACGTTCAACTTTATGAAGCAGAACGATTTTTAAAATACGATGCCATACTTTTTTTGAGAAATAACTCGGTAAAAATATCAGGAAAATAAAACATGCCAAAGTTTTTCAAATCCCGATCCATCCAATCCGTCGTTTTGTACTTTTTAATTAGTTTCGGATTTACCTGTCTATCGGCAAGGGATAGCCATACCATAATCAGCCATTGGGAAGGCAAAATTGAACTGCCGGGGCAAGCGCTGGATATTGACATCGATTTCTTTTTAAAGAATAACAATATTCTTTCGGGCGATATTTCCATCCCGTTGCAGGGGGCAAAGGATTTACCGCTTACCGAAATCGGCTATACGCGCAAAAAAATTTGTTTTAAACTGCCGGACGTGCCGGGGAATGCCGTTTTTAGAGGCGAAATCTCTGATGACGGCCGGGAAATAATCGGCAAATTTTATCAATCCGGACAGTCGTTCGCTTTCCAAATCCGGCGCGCGGTAGCAAAGGCCGCTAAAGTAAAGAATTCCCTGCGAGGTTTTGATGCCTTTATTTCACAGGCGATTACGGATTGGCAAGTACCGGGTTTAGCCCTGGCTGTGGTTTGCGATGATGAGGTTGTATTTAAACAGGGTTTTGGTTATTGCGATACGGAAAAGAAACTGCCGGTAACCCCGAACACACTGTTTGCCATCGGATCCAGCACCAAGGCATTTACAACCTTTGTGATGGGCACACTGGTGGATGAGGGTAAACTGGACTGGGATAAACCGCTGCGAAATTACCTGCCTGATTTCGAACTGAAGGATATGCTGATCTCGCAACGCATCACCCCGCGCGACCTGGTAACGCATCGTTCGGGACTGCCGCGCCATGACATGCTGTGGTATAATAATCATAAGCTGACCCGTAAACAAATTGTACGACGGCTGCGCTATCTGGATACCAACGCCGATTTACGGGCAAAATTCCAATATAATAACCTGATGTACCTGACCGCCGGCTATCTGGTGGAATACCTGACCGGTAAAACCTGGGAAGAAACCGTAGGGCAACGGATTTTTGAACCGCTGGAGATGACATCCAGCAATTGTTCCGTTCGGCAATCGCAGCAGAGCGGGGATTTTGCTTTGCCGTACACCGAAGAAGAGGAGCAAATAAAACAGATTCCCTTTCGCCAAATCGAATTAATCGGGCCGGCCGGTTCGATTAATTCCAACGTGGAGGATATGAGTCACTGGCTGATGGTTCATCTGAACAACGGCCGCTTCAAAGATAAAACGGTTATTAACCGGGCTACGCTCACCGATATTCATACACCCTATATGACCACCGGCGCCACGGCCAGGCATCCGGAGATTTCGCAGGCCGATTACGCTCTGGGCTGGTTTTCCGATACCTATCGCGGACATAAGCGATTGCACCACGGCGGTAACATCGACGGATTTACGGCTCTGGTTACCTTATTTCCTAACGATGGAATTGGCCTGGTTATTCTGGCGAATAAATCCGGCGCAGAATTACCCGAAATACTCACCCGTCATGCGGCGGATCGGATTTTCGAACTTGAACCCATAAACTGGAACCATGAGGGCCTGGAGCGGCGAAAAAAGGAGAAAGAGGCGGATAAGGAAGCGAAAGCGACGAAAAAGGCGGAACGCAAAAAAGGTACCAAACCGGCGCATCGGCTGGATGAATATGTGGGCGACTATGAGCATCCGGGTTACGGTACGCTTACCGTGCGCAAGGTGAAGGATCGTCTGGAATTCACATTCAACGAAATTACCACGCCGCTGGAACACTGGCATTATGAGGTCTTTAACGCTTTGAAAGGTCGTGATGACGCTTTTGAAAACAAAAAGCTGCAATTCAGAACCGATTTGAAGGGGAATGTTGCCGCGGTGGAAGTGCCCTTTGAGCCGGCGGTGGACAACATTGTCTTCACCAAAAAACCGGCGGCAAAAATGTTCGATGCGCACTATTTGAAACGGTTCACGCGTGAATATGACCTCGCCGGACGCACCATTCGTATTGATCTGGCAGGAAATATCCTGAAACTCATCGTCCCCGGACAACCGCCTTACACGCTGGTGCCGGCATTGGGCGACGAATTTGTGCTCAAAGCATACTCAACCGTGAGCATTCGTTTTTCTCAGGATAAAAATGGAAATGTAGAGGCGTTACTTTTAAGACAACCCGATGGTATGGTAACCGCAAGGATAAAAAAATGAATGAAAAAGACAAAGAACTGATTGAAGCCGCTCGTAAACTTATCCAAAAACGTTTTATCGAAGGGCGACATCATATTGCTGCCGTACTCAGAACAAAATCAGGGAAGCTGTTCGGCGGGGTGCATGTGGAAGTGTATGTGGGGCGGATAACGGTGTGTGGTGAAGCCGTAGCCATCGGCGCCGCCGCCACAGCCGGGGATACGGACATCGAAACCATCGTGGCGGTGGATGAAACCGGACGCATTGTTTCACCCTGCGGCATGTGCCGGGAAATGATCGCTGACTATTCCCCACAGGCGGATATTATTATACTGAAAGACAATGGGCCGCAAAAAATAAAGATTGCGGAACTGCTGCCGTTTCAATATGAACAATAAATGGAGATGATATGCTATGGATAATTATCCAGGAAACAAACGTCCGGATCACCAGCCGCCTTTTGTCACCGGACAATTAGGCTGGAAATATCATCATCTGGGGATTCCGACCACGGAAAAAAAGCACGGCGAAAAGTACATCGCGCATTTAAAAATGTATGTATCCGGCTTTGAAACCAGTCTGTACGGTATCGAGTGGATGCGCTTTGAAGGAGACAGTCCGGTGGCGGACATCATAAAAACCGTCCCGCATATTGCCTTTGAAGTGGATGATCTGGAGCAGGCTCTTGAAGGAAAAGAAATCATCGGCGAGGTTTCTAATCCTTCACCGGGTGTAAAGGTCGCCATGATCCTTGAACACGGCGCACCCATAGAATTAATTGAATTTACAAATAGGTAGAAACATCAACCAAAACATGCAGAAGGGGTGTTTTACCAAATAATTATGAACGGGTTTAATAATGAAAAAACGGATCTATTCAATCTTGCTCGTTGCATTATTCTTTCCGGCTTTTTTAAGCGGGAAAGAAGAGGATTCAAGTAGTCGGAAAAGAAGTGGCACATTGATTCTTCCTGTTCTGTTCTATGCGCCGGAAACCAAATGGGCCGGAGGCGTCGCTGTGAATTACTATTTCCGCGAATCCGGGAGTGCCGCCTCCAGCCGGCCGTCCACCGTGATGCCATCTATTACGTACACGCAACAAAATCAGATCATGAGTGAACTGGTTGCCGATTTATACTGGCGAGACGAGGCGTATCACCTGTTAGCATACATCGGCTATAAAAAATTCCCGGACAAGTTCTATGGAATCGGCCGCAACACGCCGCAAAACAATGAAGAAAACTATACGCCGCAATCCGCCAAAGTTAGGGTTAGTATTCAAAAACAAATCCATTCAGGATTAAACGCAGGAATACAATATGAATTCGAGCGGAATAAGCTGGTTGAAGTGGATCCCGATGGTCTTTTGGCACAGGGCGACATTTTGGGCGGTAAAGGCGGAATCATTTCCGGCTTCGGGCTGCTGCTTAACCGGGATAACCGTGATAATATTTTTTATCCCACTTCCGGAAGCTACTGGCAATTTACCGCCACTCGGTTTAACAGCGCTTTGGGGAGCGACTATGATTTTACGCGGTACAACGTGGATATTCGGCAATATCTTTCCCTGTCTTCTTCCCATATTTTAGCTTTGCAGGGCTATTTGAATATCATCACCGGCGAGCCGCCTTTTCAGAAAATGTCCATGCTTGGCGACCGCGTCGGCGGCAGCAACTTGATGCGCGGCTATGTCGAAGGACGTTACCGAGATAAACATATGATGACGTTTCAGATTGAGTATCGGTTTATGCCGGTCTGGTGGAAATTTGGCCTGGTGGCTTTTGCCGCAGCGGGCGACGTATCCGATAAAATAGGAGACTTTTTCGTACAGGATTTCAAGTATGTAATGGGCGGCGGTATTCGATTTCTGATTAATCGGAAGGAAAAGCTGAATATTCGCCTGGACCTGGCTTACGGGAAGGACACTTCCGGCATGTATATCACCATTGGCGAGGCTTTTTAAGATGATTCTGAAAAAAATGAATGTAAAAAAAGTCGTTTCATTCAATCCTCCAAAAAGGCGACGGTTAAAATTATTAATAGTACTATTCGGTTTTGTCCTAGCCATATCCGTACCCAAATTTTATTCAACAGAGATCGTTGAAGAACACGCTTCTCTGGAAAAATTCACTGCCGATCTTGATAAACACATTCCCGTATTAATGAACCGATATGATATTCCGGGAGTTCAAATTGCCCTTGTTAAAAGAGGCCAGACTGTTTGGTTGAAAGCCTATGGTTTTGCGGATCTTAAAACCGGGCGCAAGATGACCATCGATACCTATTGCCGGGTGGAGTCTATCTCGAAATCGGTTACCGCCTGGGGTGTTATGAAATTGGCGGAACAGGGAAGAATCGATCTGGATGAACCGGTCGTGACCTATCTGAAAAACTGGTGGTTTCCGGAATCTGAATTTTCTGAAAAAAGGATTACCATCCGACAATTGCTCAGCCATAATGCCGGCTTGCCATTGGGAACGATCGGCGTGCGTTACGCGCCGGATAGTGAAGTCCCTTCTTTGAAAGAAAGTTTATCTAAAGATGCGGTTCTGCGACAGAAAGCGGGGCAATCCTTTTCCTATTCGAATACGGGCTT
>JAJRVZ010000340.1 GCA_024277055.1 Calditrichota bacterium | reverse complement strand
ATTGATTTCATCCAGATCAAAAATATTGTCGTATTCGACACCGGCTTCCGCCAGCAGCACATTCATGTGCCCCGGCATACGGCCTGCAACCGGATGTATGGCATAGGACACTTCACAACCGTTGTTTTCCAGCAATTCACCCAATTCCCGAACCGCATGTTGTGCCTGTGCCACCGCCAAACCGTAGCCCGGCACAAAAGTGACACTGTTCGCCGCTTCAAGAATCAGATAGGCATCTTCTGCGGTGATGGGCTTCACTTCACCTTCCTGACTTTTTCCTTTTCCGGCAGTGGTTGCTCCGAATCCGCTGAACAGTACATTTGCCAAAGAACGGTTCATGGCCTTGCACATGATATTTGTCAGAATTATTCCGCTGGCTCCGACCAGTGCACCGGATACGATGAGCACATTATTCTGAATTACAAAACCTGCGGCACATGCCGCCAATCCGGAATAGCTGTTCAATAAAGAAATAACGACCGGCATATCGGCTCCGCCGATCGGAATCACCGCCATGACACCGAGTATCAGGGATAAAATTATCAGACCTATAAACAATTGATACGATTCAAGCGGAAACATGGAGAAATAAATACCGCCGCCGATGGCGGCCAGTACCAGTATCGCATTCACGAATTGCTGACCCGGAAATAATATCGGTTTACTTGTAAATATCTCGCTTAGCTTCCCCCAGGCTACAATACTTCCGGAAAAGGTAATTCCACCGATAAGGACGGACAAAAAGATAGTTACCAGCGTGAACATACCGGCTGCAGGATGGGCATGATATACTTCCCAGCCAACCAGCAGACTGGCGATACCGCCAAAACCGTTGAACATGGCTACCATTTCCGGCATTTGCGTCATTGCAACGATTCTTGCCGCCAGGGCGCCGATAACCGCTCCGATCAGGATACCGACGGCAATCCACTGAAACGACAGTATCTGTTTATCAAGCAGCGTCATCACTATGGCGAGAAACATGCCGATGGCGGAAATCAGATTGCCGCTCCGGGCGGTCGCCGGTGAACTCAGTTTTTTCAATCCGTAAATAAACAGTGCTGCGGCAACAATATAAACCAGATTTGATATTAGAAAAGAATTCATTTTTTCTCCCCCGGTTTTTTCTTGAACATGCCCAGCATGCGGTCGGTTACCAGGTAACCACCTACAACATTAATCGTGGCAAATGCAACCGCCGATGTACCGAGGATTATGCTGACGGTATCATTTCCGGCCGTACCTGCGGCAATGATCGCGCCGACGATAGTAATTCCGGATATGGCATTGCTGCCGGACATCAACGGTGTGTGCAATGTTGCCGGTACTTTGGAAATAAGTTCAAATCCGAGAAATATGGACAGCATCAGCAAAAATGCCAGGTATACAAATGTGGTTGAATCCATTATCAGGACCTCACTTGTTAAAATTTATAATTGTTTCATTTACGATTTCACCCTTGTGCGTGATCAGGCAACCCTTGATTATTTCATCTTCCAGGTCCAGGTTGAATCTTTTGTTCTCTTCATCCCAGAATTCCGTAACCATATTGTAGAGATTGCTGGAATACATCTGGCTGGCGTGAACAGCCACTCTTCCCGGCAGATTACGCAGGCCGATGATCCGAACACCATTTTTTTCCACAACTTCTCCGGCAACCGAACCGGCAACATTTCCTCCGGTTTCAACGGCCAAATCCACGATAACGCTTCCCGGTTTCATTTGGGTGATCATCTCTTCGGTAACGATTACCGGCGCCTTTCGGCCGAAAACCTGTGCCGTCGTAATCACTACATCGGCCATACCGCAGTGTTTGGCCATCGCTTCCCGTTGCTTCTGCAACTGTTCTTCCGTAAGGGCTTTCGCATAGCCGTCTTTCGTCTGCCCTGTTTCACCCAGATCGACTTTTACAAATTTCGCCCCGAGCGATTCCACCTGTTCTGCCACGACCGGCCGTGTATCGAAAGCTTCCACCCTGGCGCCCAGCCTTTTTGCCGTGGCAATTGCCTGCAAACCGGCCACCCCGGCACCGATAATGAAAACCCGTGAAGGGGCTATTGTACCCGCCGGCGTCATCATCATCGGGAAAATCTTGTCCAGTTCATCCGCCGCAAGTATGACGGCTACATACCCTGCCAGACTCGCCTGCGAACTGAGCGCATCCATTTTCTGCGCACGGGTCGTTCGCGGTATCATTTCCACAGAAATGGCACTTACCCCTTGTTTGCAGAATTCATCGACCAATCCCTTTTCGTTGAACGGGTCCAGGTAGCTGATATGAATGCTGTCTTTTTTCAACAGCCCGATTTCCGAAGCATCCGGTTTCCGCAACCTCAGTACAAGGTCTGCCTTTTCCAGCAGATTTTTGCGATCTTTTTCAATCGTTGCTCCCGCTTTCGAATAGGACGCGTCATCATATCCGGCCGCTAAACCCATGCCGCTTTCGATCCGGATCTGCGCGCCGCGCTTGACCAGTTGATCCACATTCTGCGGGATCATGGCCACTCTTTTTTCATCCGGATGTGTTTCTTTCGGAATTGCAATTATCACCGCAATGTCCTCCAAATTTGATTGTTTACCAATGCACTGTGCTAACTGTTATTGAACGGGGAATCCTGTTACTGGAAATGAACGTATGACAGATTTTGTTTTGTAGTCCCCCGCCAATAGTATTTTTTCATGCCTGAAGCAAGTGTGTAATTTAACAACTCTGAATTATAATTTCAAAATATTACTTAGTTATTCGCCTTTGAATTTTCCAACCGGAATTAATCCCGCACCGGCCTTCGTTTTTCTTTTCTGTACGTCCTGCGGGCACTGTGACATCAGTCACATAAGAAATTGTTATAAGATTATATTTTAAAAAGAGTTAGCGAAATGATTTATAAATACAAAGATTTTAAACCGGAAATTGCACAGGACGCTTTCATTGCACCGAGCGCCGACATCATCGGGCGAACAATCATCGGTCCGCAATCCAGTATATGGTTCAACGTAACCATCCGCGCAGATGTGCATTACATTTCCATCGGCCGCGAAAGCAATGTTCAGGATAACAGTTGTCTTCATGTTACCAATAATGTATTTCCGCTGCAATTGGGAAACCGTGTAACTATCGGACACAGTGTAACCCTGCACGGCTGTACTATTCACGATGATACGCTGGTAGGGATGGGTGCCGTTATTCTTGACGGTGCGGTTATCGGAAAATCATCGATTGTCGCTGCCGGTGCACTGGTACGTGAAGCAAAAGCCTTTCCGCCCGGCGTTTTAATTGCCGGCTTCCCGGCGGAAGTGAAATGGGAACTGACCGATGAAGAAATTGAAAAAAATCTCAATTATGCCGCCAATTATGTTGACTACAGCAGAACCTATTTAAACCCTGCACAGTTTTCCCCGCTCGGAGAACTGTCATTTGAGCGCTGATTATGCTAAGTTTTGCGGCAGATTTAACGATAATACCTTGAGGTTTTTGAATGCACAGGAAATAACCGGAGTACTTTATGGCCTATATTAAATTCTGGGGAGTGCGAGGTT
>JAJRVZ010000339.1 GCA_024277055.1 Calditrichota bacterium | reverse complement strand
TTTGCCGTTGCAGGTTCTTTAATGCCGAGGTCATCCAGAAATGCCTGTGCTTCATCCGGTTCAAGTGCTGCGATTTCTTTTTCTATTTCCGCACTGAGGGCCGTGATGGCGGCATTCGTACCCTTATATCGTTCGTATCCGGAGATTAATTCAAATTCCGAACCGATGGCGTCTTCGGAAATATTCAGGACAATCAGCAACGGTTTAGCGGTAATAAACTGAAAACCACGTACCAGAAGCTCCTCTTGCGCGGTCAGCTCCAGTTCCCGCAGCGGCTGCTCTTCTTCCAGCGAATCACGACATTTTTTCAGGACTTCCAGCTCACGGATATCCCTGTCCTGTTTGGTTTTGGGAATCAGTTTCTTCAGTTTTTCAATTCGGTTCTCGATTATCGCCAGGTCGCCCAGTAAAAATTCGGAAAGAATATAATCGAGATCACGACCGGGATTTACGCTGCCCGATGGATGAGGATAATTATCGTTTTCAAATGCCCGCACCAGCAATAAAACCAGGTCAACCGTTTTCACGTTGGTAAGAAATTGTGCCGGAAGGCCGCTGCCGCGATGGCTTTCCTGGTCTATTCCCGGTACTTTGACATACTCAATACTGGCCGGTACTTTACGTTCGGGGTTAAACATTTCCGTCAACTTGTCCAGTCGTTCGTCGGGAACGTGAACCACCCCTCTTTCAGCTGCGCCGTAATGGCCGGCGGCTTCTTTGGTTTTATGGGACAGAAGTGTTTGAAACAGGGTGGTTTTGCCGGCAAAAGGTAAGCCGACGATTCCGGTCTGCATAAATCCTCCACAAAAAAAAAGCGAAACTCAAAGGAGTTCCGCTCTGATAATTAATGGCATTGTTCTAGAGTTCTTTTTTTTCAGATTTTCCGCTGCAGCACGATTTTCCGGACTTTTCACAGGATGCTTTTGAAGTTTCACAGGATTTTTCATCGATTTTTACCGTGTCATCCTTTTCGCCCAGAGCAAAGCCCGCCTTTTGAATCGCAGATTGTAACCGGCCGAGTTCGGCCCCTTCGTGCTTAACGACGGCAATTCCGTTATCAAGTGAAACGCTTACTTCTTTTACGCCCTCAACACCTTTCAGTGCGGATGTTACCTTTTCCACACAGGCACTGCAGGTCATTCCTTTAACCGTCAATTTATCGGTTTTCAGATCGGCTGCCAGGAGCACGACGGTGAAAACAAGCAGGAAAATGATTAATTTCTTCGTAACAACTCCTTTTTTTGTGAAATTGAACTTATCGAATCCCGGAATAAAAATCAATGGTGCTGATGACCCGCAATCCACTCCGAAACATCTGCAATGGACGGATTGATCAAAACCTGTTTGCCGATTTCAAGGGTGGGAATGATTTTTTTGCCGCCACATATCTGTTTGAGTTTTTCGACCGCCCGGGTCTCGTGTTCAACATTGATCACTTCATAAACTATTTCCTGTGAATCCAGAAAATGTATCATCTTCTTGCAGTCGAAACACCAGTCTGCAGAATAGATTTTTACAAATTCCATCTCGATACCTCCCCGGCCTGAAGCCGTGCTGAATGATTAAAGCCCCCTGAAAAAAATCAAGCCCCGGCAAATTTTTCTCGGGTAATTCGGGCAACCACCCCGACCAGAAACAATAACCCGATGAGATTCGGCAAAGCCATAAGTGCATTACCGATATTGCCGAGATTCCAAACGATATTCAGATAATTAAAACTTTCTCCGGCGATCGGGGTCAGAATAGCGCCGAAAAACAGAAATGCAATGAAAACATAGCGATAAGGAATAACAACCCTGCTGCCGCCGAGATATTCGATACATTTCTCACCGTAATAGGACCAGCCGATCAGCGTGGTATAACCGAACAGAAACGAGGCAAAGGCAATGATGGTACCACCCAGTCCGAAAGGAATGACGGCGTTAAAGGCCTTCTGTGTTACGAGAATGCTGGTAATGTTATTGGCTGCATCAAATCCCTGCCAGGCCTGGGTCTGCATATAGGCCCCGGTAAGAACAATCGTTAAGGTCGTCATCGAATTGACCAGGATAGTATCAATAAAAACGCCGGTCATGGCAATCAGGCCGTTTTTCGTCGGTTCGTCCGAAGTGGAAGCCCCTTGCGCAATAGCCGCTGAACCGAGTCCCGCTTCATTGGAAAGCAAACCGCGACTGACCCCATTCTGGATGGCAAGACCGACCGTTGCACCGACCATCGGCTGCAATCCGAATGCCGATTCGAAAATAACGATAAGGGCATCCGGAATACGGGTGATATTGGCAATGATCACCCACATTGCGCAGAAGATATAAAAGAAGATCATTGCCGGAACCAGTTTTTCAGAAACATGGCCGATTTTTTTGATGCCTCCGATTATAACGATTCCCACCAGGAAGGCGATCAGCGCACCAATAACAAGGTAGTAAACAGCCGGTGCCTGCTCGCCGGCAACACCGCCGTGAAAATAACGGTTAAAAGTATTGGCCAGTGAAATTGTCATCGAATTGGACTGTGCCATATTTCCGGTACCGATCAGGCAGGCAATGGCGCCGAATACGGCGAAGGAACCGCCGATTATCCGTCCCAGTTTTTTATTCTTCAAACCGTTTTTAACATAATACATCGGGCCGCCGGCCATCGTGCCGTTGGGGGCCACTTCCCGGTATTTGACACCGAGAAAACCTTCCGCATACTTGGTGGCCATGCCGAACAATCCGGCGATCCACATATAAACCGGCGCTCCCGGTCCGCCGATGGCGATAGCGGTTGCAACTCCGGCGATGTTTCCGTTCCCTACCGTTGCCGCCAGTGCGGTCATCAGTGCGGCAAAAGGAGAGATATCACCGTGCCCTTCTTCGGAGCGGGATTCTTTGGAAAAAATAAGTTTCAGTGAGTACCACAGGTGCGTGAACTGCAGTCCCCGTGTGGCGATAGTCATAAATACACCGGTCAGCAGCAGCAGCGAAATCAGCGCCGGGCCCCACATTATCAGGTCCAGCTCGGTCGTCCATTCCAGAAGTTTGTCGAAAAAACCCATGTAATTTTTCCCGTAAAATTAAAACAGTCCAAAAATATTCAGCAGCAAAATAAAAATGACCACCGGAATAAAATAACGGATCATAAATGCCCAGATAAATTTAGTTTTGATGAAGAAAGGGGAGCCCTGAACAATTTCATTACTGGCTTTATCGGTTCCCCAAACCCAGCCGACAAAAATGGAAAGCATCAGGGCGCCAAAGGCCAGTGAAAAAGTACCCCACAGGAAACTCATGTGGCTGAGTACATCGGGAGCAGACAGGGCCCTCGGCAACCAGCCAAGATTGGTGAAAAAATCTACAGCCCCCTGAGAAAGCGCGGAAGGAATTCCGATAATAAAAGTAAACAGAGCGGCGGGCCATACAATTTTTTTTCTGGGAAATTTGAATTCATCCACAAGATATGCAACCGGTACTTCCAGCAGGGAAATCGTTGAAGTCAACGCCGCAATTGAAAGCAGGATAAAAAAGAGTACTCCAATCAAAACCCCGCCGGGCATATTCGCAAACAGTTTTGGCAGAACAACAAAAACCAGAGCGGGACCTGCTGTCGGGCTTTCTCCCATAGCGAACAGGGCCGGGAAAATAATCAATCCGGCCATAATTGCAATGGCGGTATCGAACAGTCCGATATAAATGCCGGAAGTGATGATGTTTTCTTCTTTTGACAAATAGCTGCCGTAAGTGATCATCAAACCCATGCCGAGGCTTAATGAAAAGAAAGCCTGTCCCAATGCCTGTAAGGCAATCGAACCGTTAATTTTCGAAAAATCCGGTTTCAAGTAAAATGTCAGCCCCCTGGAGGCTCCATCGAGGGTGTTGGCGTAAATGATCAGCCCGAGGAGAAGAACCAGCAGAACCGGCATCAGTATTTTTGACCAGCGCTCGATGCCCCCTTCAACACCACCGTACACAATACTGGCAGTGATGAATATGAACAGTGCAAAGAGTCCCAAAACCGGCCATGGGTTTGCGATAAACGAAGTGAAATCCGTAAAATTGCCCATAGCCATTTTAAAGATATAACCTACGGTCCAGCCGGCAACAACGCCGTAAAACGATAGAATCCCGACACCGGTCAGTACCCCCAGAAATCCGACCCATTTCCACCACGATCCCGGCACGATAGCTTCAATGGAACCGACCGGATTGCGCTGTACACTGCGTCCGAGTGCAAGTTCGGCAAACATATACGGCAAACCGATAACAACAACGAAAACCACATACAACAGTACGAAAGCAGCACCGCCGTTCTCACCGACGACATAGGGGAAACGCCAGATGTTCCCCAGGCCGATGGCCGAGCCGGCGGCGGCAAAAATAAACCCCATACGAGAGCTCCATTGACCACGTTGTACGTCCATGGACGAAATTCCTCCTGGTACAGTTTTACGAGCCTGAAAAAGAAAGGAATCGGAATATAATAAAAATATTCAATAAGTGAATAAAAATTTAACAATAAGGTATGCCATGTCTCCATGGAAAGGGAGAAAGATCATTCACCAAAGGAAATATCGTCTGATAATTCATTAATATCGTCGGCCTTGTAAGGGAAAAAGGCTTTGAGTTTTTCACCGATCATTTCGACGGCAATGGTTATACCGGCGGCAAAATCGCCCTTTTTAAAATGGACGGACATCCGTTCCTTTACGTCATCCCAGAAATCATCCGGTACTTTTTCGTTAATACCACGGTCACCGAGGATGGCAAATTTGCGATCTTTCATTGCCAGGTAGACCAATGTACCATTATGTAATTCGGTTTTGTGCATTTTCAACGACTTGAATACCTGAACGGCTCTTTTAAGCGCGTCGCCACGGCAGCGGCTTTCGACATGCACACGAATCTCGCCGGAGGTCTCTTTTTCCGCCCGCCCGATCGCTGCGACGATTTTTTGCTGGTCTTCCTCTGAAAAAAATATATTACTTGCTGCCATAATTGAATTGCTTCACTTTCTGTATTTTACCATGATCCACTGGCGCCGCCCCCGCCGGAAAGTCCCCCGAAACCACCGCTGAACCCGCCGCCGGAAAATCCTCCTCCAGAGAAACCTCCTCCTCCGCCGCCGAAACCACCGCCCCAGAATATCCACGGAAGGCCCATGCCGGTGCGTCGGTTGCGCATACCCCGGCCACTGAAAGTGGAACCGCGCCGTCTGCGGCCTAATATCGAAAAAATGATCAGCATCAGAACGATGATAGGAATGGGATTCTTTTTATCTTTCTTTTTACGTGGAGACTCCGTGGGGATTTTGTATTCGCCCTTTACCGCGGCGATAATTACTTTTAACCCCGCTTCCAGTCCACCGTAATAATCCCCTTTGCGAAAAAAGGGTTTCATGTAATTATCGATGACCCGGCCTGCCTGCAGATCGGTAAATGCGCCTTCGAGCCCGTAACCGGTTTCGATCCTGATTTTCCTGTCTTCCGTAAATAAAACGATCAGGATACCGTTTTGCTCCTGTTTACGGCCGGGACCCCATTTTTCAAAAAGATTGACGGCGAAAGATTCCAGATATTCATCTTCCGGCAAGCGGTCCGAAATGGCTACAAATATCTGCGTGGATGTTTCCTCCTGCAGGGATCTGAGCATTTCATTCAACCGGTTTTCCTGGCGGTTACTGAGAACATTCGCGTAGTCATTTACCCAGGCGGCCGGTTTGTCCGGAATTTTAATCTGCCCGAAGCTGACGGACGTCAATAAAAGAATCAGGATAAACTTTTTCATCAGAATTTAACCTTCGGTGCTGTTTCCGCGCCGGCCTGTGACTGGAAATAGGCTTTAGGCTGAAATCCGAACATGCCGGCGATAATATTGTTCGGGAACTGGCGGATCTGTGAATTGTAACTTTGGACAACCTGGTTGAAGCGCTGGCGCTCCACGGCAATGCGGTTTTCGGTTCCTTCCAGTTGCCTTTGCAGGTCGGCAAAGCGCTGATCCGCTTTGAGTTCGGGATACTTTTCAACCACTACCATCAGTCGTTGCAAAGCGGAGGTGAGAGCTCCCTGCATCTGCTGGAATTTTTGAAAAGCCTGTGGGTTATTCAGAATATCCGGCCCGATATTGACCTGCCCGCCAAGCCTGGCCCGCGCTTCCGTTACCCCTGTCAATGTTTCTTTTTCGTGTGCTGCGTAGCCTTTTACTGTTTCAACGAGGTTTGGAATCAGGTCCAGACGCCGCTGGTACTGGTTTTCCACCTGTGCCCATTTTTCGTTGACACTCTCTTCAAGCGTGATGAAAGAATTGTATTTGCCGGTGAACCAGCTATAGGTCATAAACAGGAACAGAACAATGACAATCAGTACTATCCACAGTTTTTTCATTTTTCCTCCGAACTATTTTTCAGTAATGTACCCAAGTTACGGGAAATTATTCAATATGTTTTGCGAATGCCGGTAATCATGCGGAAAAAACAACGGCGGAAAAGGTATAAATTTTACTTTTCGGGTCTTGCCAGGCATCTTTCGGCAGGCCGGCCTTTACACAGATATGCTCAAGAAAAGTTTCGCGATCCCAGTTGTATTCCGTAGCAACCTGCGGCAGCAACAAACCTTTGGCAAAACCACGTTCAATAACCAGGCCGTGTTCTCCGATTACAATTTCATCAACGGATTTGATTTCCTGAAGCGGTGACAGGACCGATATCTCAATTTCGAGGTCTTCAAGTTCATCGCTCGTTACGGGTTCAAAGCGCGGGTCTCTGAAGGCGGCCGCTTCGGCCATATCGATAACAGCCTGAAGAAGAGGTTTGATGCCCTCGACATACCCTATGCATCCGCGCAGTTCCCCGTGTTTGTGCAAGGAAACGAACAGACCGTATTTGCGGTTAAACAGCTCGGATTGAAATGGAGAAGGGGAGTATTCTCCGCCCTCAATACTGACCCGGATGACGTCCCGTACAACCTGAATCAGGAATTGTTTTTCATTGTCACTTATTTCAAGTTTCAACTTATCGGCCCGTTATTTTTCACCGTAAAATACGGCGGACATATAACCAACGACTTCGCTTTTGTCACCGGTAACGTCCCCGGAATTGCGGTACAGCAAAACTTCAGAATGGGTTGCCCCCATCATTTTTACCGCCTTCATCATCGCCACCACCGGTCCGCCGCCGCACATTTCACAACGGGATTCCTGCAGGTCTTCAAAAAGTTTGTCTTCATCAAATCGTGAAACATTTTCAAGAACGACATTGTCCAGCAGGGCCGCTTTGTCATAATTGTAAAAATGTGACAGATCGCTGGATGCGACGATCAGGGCTTTTTTACCGGTCAGTACGGCAGCCAGGCGGTCCGCCAGCGCTTCAATGTTTTCTATGTTTTGATCACCCATCACAATGGGGATCAGTTTAAAATCTTCCAGAACCTTTTGCAGAAACGGCAGCTGCACTTCCAGGGCATGTTCATCAAAACGATGGCCCTTTTCGGATAAAATAATACGCTCACTGGTATCGGCAATCTGCGCAGCGGTTTCCCGGTCGACCGGTATTACCCCGAGCGGGGTTGAATAGGCATAGCCGTCATAAATTGAAACTTCACTGAAATATTCACGGTGGCTTGGGGAAATGACAATTACAAGTTCAATATCCTGATCGAGCAGCTGACGATAAGCCCGAGCGGCTACTCCGCCGGAGTACATGTAACCGGCATGGGGGGCGATGATTGAATATATTTTGCCGGAAAGCTGTTGCTCGGGAGAGTTTTCCAGTACAAGAGCAACTTCCCGTTCCAGGGTCAATTTCTTTTTGGGATAGAACAAGCCGGCAACCATGGCCGGACGTATTTTCGTATTCGCTGACATTTTTACTCTGAAACATAGTTTTTAACAGCAGGAAATTTAAACACTTTCATTGATTTATACAAAATTTATCTCTTTATTAATCCAGCCGATGAAATTCGATGCGACGGTTCTTTGCTTTGTTCTGCGGTGTGTCATTCGGAGCGATGGGATCAGCCGAACCAAAACCCCGCGCCATGAGACGGCCGGCATTAATTCCCAGTCTGACAAGATAGGCCTTTACGGATTCGGCACGCATTTTC
Source organism: Calditrichota bacterium (assembly GCA_024277055.1). Lineage (GTDB taxonomy): Bacteria > Calditrichota > Calditrichia > JAJRVZ01 > JAJRVZ01 > JAJRVZ01. Next base: position 11,425 of record JAJRVZ010000339.1, on the reverse strand, counting down.
GAAAGTCGGAGATTGGTAGTTTCACTGCCGGATTTATCTGTGTATCCCCTGATCTCCAGGCGGATGTTTTCATGGACCGCCAGGGTTTTTGCGAGTTTGTTAAGTACCTCAAAAGCCTCCGGAAGTAGTTCCGCACTGTTACTTTCAAAGCGCACACCCGTAAGGGTAAACGAACGGTTGGCGGAAGAAGGTGAAACTACTTCTACATGGGCGACGGCTTCCGATTTACCACCGGCCCCAAAGGCACTGAAATGATAGTCGCGTGAACCGGCCGGAATTACCGGGAGTTTTCCGCTGAGACCGACTTCGCCAATGCCCTTTATTGTTACTTTCAGAGCGTTTTTTGAATTCCAGATCAATTGCGCTTTTTCGCCTTCACGTACTCTCTCCGGTACAACGGCAACTTCGAGCACGGGACGGGGAATTTCCCTCAGTACCGTGACGGTTGTCCGGTAGGTTGAATTCCCTCCGGGTCCGATGGCAGTTATTTTGTAGCGTGTTGAGTATTCCGGACGGACGGTTAAACTGCCGGTGGAATCAACCCTGCCGATACCGGGCTCTATGGTAATCAGGCCGGCACCGCGCACTATCCATTTCAAACGGGTTTCTTTTCCGGGCAGAATCGTATCGGGCTCAGCCACGATCACGGCTCGCGGAGGCAGTGGTTTTTCATGAACAACATTCCAGTGCAGGTCCATTCCAAAACGCAATGACGGATTGATTTCAGTGAACTGGTAAGCAAAATTGAAAGAAATCCCGAAGGGAGAATCGGCGAATTCGGGCTCAATTCCAAGGCCGACACTGAACTGACGGTTCATCTCGGAATTCCTGCTGAACAGGTTCTGGCTCATCCCGAGCCGTGTTTTGAGAAAGCGGAAAAACTCCTGCTCAGCTCCCAGCGAAATGCGATCATAGCGGTCTGCATGCAGGGCGATACTGTAGTCCAGGGCAAGCAGCAATTTGCGTTGCGGATAAAAGGCAAGACCGGCTACCAGTTCCGCCGGAATATCCTCGCCGTAGGAGTTGGAATAGTTCAGTTCAGGGGATTCTGCATTCCAGTTCATGTAGTCCATGAAATCACGCCACACCAGTCCGGCCGCCAGTCTGGATGTTACCGGCATAAATAATCCCAGATTGATTCCGAATCCGTTCGCTGAACCGCTGATTTGTCCAATACCCCCGTTAGAATTGTTTCCATAACCCGAATGACGGTACTGAATCTGTGTGCCTGCATACAGCTCGGTTAAAATTTCCGGTAATAAACGACTGATATGGTAGCTGTAGGAAGCTTGCAGCATGAATTCGCTGTAAACGTCATCGCCGTTGTACAGAATAGCTCCACCGGCGGATTGTTGCTCGTCAAGGGCCTGGGAAAAGGCCATGTAATAATATGGGATAAGATTCATCTGCCGGGTGTACATTAACGACAGACCGGGAAAACGGTTACGATACATGGCCGCCGGATTCCAGAAAGAAGTATTCGGATCATCACAGACGGCGGTAAAGGCACCCCCCATTCCCATGGGGCGTGCACCGTATCCGATATTGGCAAAAGCACCGGGAATGTTGGATATGTTTTGACCGTGAAGCGCCGATAAAGTAATCACGGAAAACAATAAAAAGCTCCGCAACAACGGTATTATTAATACATACAGTCTCATTTGATCAGCACCGTTGTTTTGAGTTCCTCTTTTTCACCGGAAAAATCCTGTACCCGCAATCTCAGAATATAACGACCGTTACGGGCAAAGCTTCCGCTGTTGGTTTTACCGTCCCAGATCAGTGCCACGGTTCCCTTCGTCTGCGGTTCGTTCAACACCAGGTCCCGGACCAATTCCCCGTTAATGTTGAAAATCTGTGCGGTGACAAAAGGCCGTCTCAGATCGAGGGAGGTCAGGGTGAAACGAATAATCTGTCCCGGTAAACCGCGTTTGAACGGATCGTTGCGGTTGATAAGATTGGGTGAAAAGGGGTTGGGCAGGATGCGCAGATCGCGGATGCCGAGCGGACGGGATGAGACCAGTACAATATATTCTCCGCCGCTGTTGATGGTATGGGAAACGGAATTATAAGGAAAAGTCGAAATACTGGAATAGGGTAAAATTTCCCAGGTCAGCTGTGAATCATCCCACCGACCGATATTCAGGTTCCTGCTGCTTTCCGTAATTTTGATATTAGCGGCCTCATCACTAACCGGCAAGGTAAGGCGGATGTGCTTCAGCAGGTTGTCGATTCCGGTCAATTTATAGGAATCGCCGAAACTTTCGGTACCGGCCGACACGCGCTTGCTTTCCGCTACCGGAAGCCGTGACAAATGAATTCCTTCCAACCCGGATGCGGCGTCAATGGCGGAGGAATCTATTTCGAGAACCATGCCGGAATGGTCCCGGAGGCGAAAGGGATTAATAAAAAAATCATTGCGCGTCAGGGGAGCGTAAATGGAAATGTCCTCAAGCCTGGCGCTCAATCCACCATCCCGGGCGGTATCGGTTACGATAATTGTAATTCCTGCATCGAGGGCGTCGATGGCCGGAAACAGTTTCCCGTTTTCGACAACACTGAAGTTTGCGGTTTTATAAATAAATGAATCAGGATAGCTAATGGTCCACAGCGGCGGATCAATGGTAATTTCCCTGTCGTCCTGCCAGGCTTTGTAAAAAAACCGGGTCGGGTGGTTGTTGGGTAATTTCTTTACCGTATTAACAATTTGCAGATCGGTGATAATGGCCCGGGTAACCGTAAAATCAAAACCGCTGGTATCTCCGCCCTGAACCGTGCAGTCGTATCCTTCCGGCGGATCGATGAAATGTCGCAACAGTGTTGCGGAAATATTGTAATTCTCCCCCGGCTCCAATCCGGTCAGGGAATACTTGCCCGCAGAATCGGTAACGGTTGCGGATAGCAGACCGCTGCTGGTGTGCCGGGCTTCGATGTTGACGTTTGAAACCGGCAGCCCCTGGCCGTTCAGTACTTTTCCGTGAAGCGTACCATAGTTTTTTATCAGTACAAATTCAATGTCCAGTGAATCGCCGCTGCCCACGTTGACGATACGGTCCGCTTTCAAATAGTATTCTTTCTCGGCAAGAATCCTGAATATGCCGGCATCCACATAAACTTTAAAATGTCCTGCAGCATCGGTGCTGTCGCGATAAATCAGCTGCCCGCTGACCGTATCAACTGCAGAGACCGCTACGCCCGGCAGGGGGTCAAAATTCTGGGCGCCCAGTGTTTTTACTATTCCGGAAATCACGGAAGTTAGTCGAAACAGGACAAAATCCTGTTGCTGAATAATATTTTCGGGAACAGTCAACGTAACAGTATCACTGGTGGCGTAACCATCCCGGGTGGCAAAAACGCTGATGGCGACATCAGAGGGAACTCGCAAAATATAATTTCCCTCCGAATCGGAAGGCAGCGAAAATCCTCCGCTGAAGCCGAAAATATAATGTACAATCGCACCTTCAACGGCGGCGCCGAACTGATTGCGGATCATTCCCCGTACATAACTGCGGTTTTCCTTCAAAACCGGATTATAAAGAATGGAATCATAGGGAGTAACCGTCAGCGTGGTTTCAGCCGGGCTGTAATCGGTCTTAAAGGCTGTGATCCTGTAGGTTCCGGGTTTAAGTAACAGCGGTCCGTACACGCCGGCATCATTGCTGTTCGTTTGTGCAGCGCGCCCGGATGCATCCTGCGGTTCGGCGGAAACGGCAACGCCGGGCAGGGGAAAACCCGTGGCGGAGAAAGTCGTGCCACGCAAATTACCGGCACGAACCATGATGACATCCAATTGAACATCCTGTTGATCGGCAACTTCAACCTGATATTGCTGTGCCTGCGAAAAATAGCCTTGTTTTTCCGCCCGTACAGTCCATGAACCCGGATCGACGGTAAACGAAAAGGGAAAATCGGTTACAAATACGGTGTGTTGTTGCAGACCCTTTTCGAAGGTGAGCCACACGTCGTGCAGTCCCGTGTTGTTATCGTCGGTAACATTGACCGTAATACGTGCCGGAAGCGTTTCCAGATCGAGCACAGGCAGTTCGACATATTCACCGAAAGTAATGCTGCGGGAAATCGTATCTCCGATTACAGCTTTGAACCCATCTGCAAACGGGTAAATAGTCCAGGTATCCGGGCTGACATTGGCACGGAAAGTATATTCGGAAGTTTGCGGATCGCTCAGGCGCAATTCACCGAGAACACTGTAGGTATTACCCGTAGTTTCGGATACGAGTTTTACACCGGGGATGACGGAATTCCCGGGAATCTGAATCCGCCCGCTGAAAAATGTCGGATTGCTTTGCAACGACAGGTCCAGACGGGTCGTCTGACTGCGGATTATGTTCACTACCGTGTCCAGGGTCGAGAATCCCTCTTTACCGGCCAGAATCCGATAGCTGCTTTCGGAAAGCGGTCGATCAAAGTTACCGCTTTCGTTGGTCAGGTAGGTAATGTTGGAAGAAGGGCCGTTCAGGTTTATGATACGAAGATTTACGCGTGCCAGCGGCGGGTTGCCGGGTGCATCCGTCTGTGTGTGCACTTCCAGAATTCCGCTGCCGGTATTCTCGTACCGGAAACTGTCGACGGTACTTTCCGAATAAAAGGGACCGTTCTCTGCTGCAACATTCCAGTAATAGTTGGTACTGACAAGTAACTGATCAGCCGCCGGCAGGGTGAAACTGGTATCTCCGGTTACGATCGTGGTGTCAAAAATAAGATAGCTGCCGACATTTCCCGACTGTTCGGTTTCTTCATACAGGTAAAAATGATAACTTGAATTGCCGACACCCGACCAGGAGAAAGTAAGCGTATCTATATTGGTAACCAGGGTATCCACCGGGTACCGGTTGATTGGGGGCGGCTGTTCGCTGGCGGGATCGGAGTAAACAAAACGGGGAACTTCAGCAAAGGTTACCAGCTGCGAGCTGAGTGCATGATTGTTGCCGTAGTTGTTGAATACCATCCAGTAATAGGTATTTCCGGAGGCAAGTCTCGGAGTTTTACTGTTGTCGAAAAAACCGGACGGATCGCTTTCGCGATAGGTAATAAAAGTATTGGATGTAATAGCCTGATAAATAACATTTATGCCGATCACTTCATTGTCCGGATCCTGATCGATATTATCCAGCCGAACCGGGCGGTTGGAAACAATTACATGATAAAACGGAGTATTGGCATGGCTGGGGTCCCAGCTGAGGAATCCCGAGGTTGTTGTATCCGGTTGGAAATTGCCGGGCGACAAATGGTGTTCGATGACCATGTTGAATTCGATAGAGGTAGAATCTGGATCGGCGGCATCTACGATAATGCAGTAATAAATACCGGTGGTCAGTGAATCAAGCCCGGCATTCAGTACAATTTTTCGGTCACCCGGAGTAGTATCGGGAATGATTCGTCTGGGAAACTGACCGGAAGCGACATTGGGAAAGCGGCTGAAGTAAAAATCACCCAGCTGCACGGAGGATTCCTGCCATTCGATTACAATATTTCCGCTTTCCGATGAATCCAGATTTGTAAAAAAACGGGTGGGAATGCGGGTAAGGGTGACCGGTGCATTATCATTCAACACGCTCTGCAGCAATCCGGCGTTCAGCTGATCTGCTTTTGCCGGTAATATCTGTTCGGCACTGCGGCCGATTGTACCAAGTACAACGATTGCGAAATATGTAAAGTATTTTCCTCTCATAATCAAAAAAGATAAGAAATGGTTAATCGTGAAAAGGGCATACTCAACGCAACAATGTTGCCGTCAAGACGAAAATGCTCGCTGATGCTCCGGCTGAATGAAATGGAAAATACGGGTATCATCAGCGGCGCCGAAGATTCTTTTCCGCTCCCGGATTTGAAAAAGGATTGTGCATAAATACTGCCGACCGTTACTTTTAAAAAGTCCATGTCAAAACCGATACGCAGGTCCATTGCCGGTTCAATACCCTGGCGATAGCTGCGCCATACCCGGCTGGAATCCCTTGTGTCCAGTTCGAGATTCGCGTATTCATAACCGAGATCCCCCCAAAAATAACCGGCCATGGCAATAATCGAAATTCCCGGAAATTTTTGCGTATAGCTGAGGGAAATATTCACCGGCTGCGATATTTTTATTTCGGAGGCGCTGTATTCCACTTTTTTTGTTTTGGTGGTCGCATTGGGATCGATTCGGTTTTCATCAATCCCGCCGCCACTTAGAAATACGGGGGTATTGTTTTCGATGAACAGTTTACCCTTCATGGTAACCCGGGGGGGAATGGAGATGGAAGCGGCGATCTCCCTCTGTTCATCCGGGCGATAATATCCGCCAAGGCGGATTCCCCAACCCGATCCACTCATTTTTCCCTGCGCCGAGGTGAACAGTGAATTGGGATAGGGTTTGGACGGATCGTTAAAAAGCACCGCCTCGCCGCCCTGTATGGAAAGTGAACCGTAAAAATTGATATGGCTGTTCAATAATGCCGACCAATCGTAACGTTCCAGCGATATTCCCATGCCGGCTTGTTCCTCAATTTGCCAGGCAAAAGCAAAAGCCATGGACTGGGCGTAAAAATTGAAAGAACCGTTCAAATCACCGGAAACACGAAAAGCTGTGTTATTTCCTCCTTCTTCAATCAGCAACGCACGGAAACCGCTTTCAAGCAGGTCCAGTTTCAGCTCGAAGGGATTATACCATAGAAACCCGGCGGCAAAATTCCGCCAGGGAATTGCAAGTCCGAAAGAATGCAGGCGCTGCCCGGCGTCGAAATCGGTTACCAATACCGGTAGATTGTATGCGGAACCCGGTACGGCTTTCGGTTGAAATTCGGAATTTACTTCACGGTTAAGCGCCTGCTGAAAATCGTAGAACTTGTCAGGCTGAAAGGTGAGCGGTGGTGAATAGTCGATCAGGACCTCACCCCGGGAGAGGTCGGCAATTCCGGCGGGATTCCAGTAAATCGATTCGACACCGGAAGAAGCCAGAACGGACGGAGTCGTCATACTTCGGGCACCGACGCCATACAACAACCCGGAATAGAGGGTCATATTAAAATTATAATTACCTCCGAAAAATTCATGCAGTTTGGTGTTTTGCTGGGCGGGGCTGAAGCTGATACCGAAGAGCAGCGCCCAGAAACCAATCATCCTTTTGGTCATGGTTCATCCGTGTGATCGAAACCGGTTAGTTAATTCTACATAAAACCACGTGTTATGTACTTTCTTTTCGACCGGATTTCAAACAGCTTGACCAGAATTAAACCGGCAATAAAACCGCCGAGGTGGGCAAACCATGCAACTCCGGACTGTCCCGTCTGATCCCAGTACAGCCAGGCTTGTCCTGCCTGCAACAGAAACCAGAGCGACAGCAACAGCAGCGCGGGAATTTTTATGATGCGGATAAAGAAAAAGAAGAAAAAAAGAATGCTCACACGGTTACGGGGAAACTTGATCAGATAGGCGCCCATTACCGCTGAAATAGCTCCGCTGGCGCCGATGACCGGTGCCGTCGATGCTGGATCAACCCCAATCTGAACCAGTGTTGCCGTCACTCCGCTGATCAGATAAAATATAAAATAGCGACGGTGACCGATAGCATATTCAATATTGTCCCCAAAAATCCACAGGTACAGCATATTGTAAAGCAGATGCGATAAATCTCCGTGAACGAACAGGCCGCTTATCAGCGATAACAGCCGGTATCCATGACCGGAAAGCCAGAGATCGATCGGATGGGCGATTTCCGCCGGGATAGTACCGTAAAGGTGAAAATAGTCGATGAGAGGTTTTTCCGTACCGGGCTGCAGAAAAAATAACAGGATATTGACCAGTACGAAGAAATAATTAACAAATGGCGTGAAACCTTTAGGACCCTCATCTCTGATTGGAATCATGGGGTTACCTGATGGAAAATAGAATTGTGCGCTCGGTACGATTACCGGCAATATCACGAACGCTGATCAGCAGTTCATAATCGCCGGCGGCCAGCGGCGAATCGATTTTCGCGGTAACCAGATCATCTTCAGGATCCCATTCCGCCAGAACAAAATTTGAATTCAGGCTTACCTGCAGGTTTGAATCCGATCCGATTCCGGAAAGGGAATCGGAAACGGTAAATCGGATTTTCGGGTTTCGGTGATATGTCTTTCCGGGCCGGGGAGAGTCCACGCTGATTTGAGGCGCCAGTGTGTCGGAAGCTATTATATAATTACCGGGTTTGTAAATTTTAAAATTGAAATATCCCGTAGCGGAGTCAAACTTTGCCGATACAAAAGAAAGATGATCCCTTCCATTGGTGGTGTAAACCGCCCAGTTGCCGTTCATCCCGGTGCCGGCGGCTTTTAGATGGGCGTTTATTCCTTTCCACAGCGCAATATTCTGCGGATGAACTTCATATACGGAACCCTGTACCTGAAAAAACCGCGCCAGCGAATCAGCCGTGCTTTTGCGCACCGTCAGCAGGGTCGTATCGTAGGCGGACTGTGTATTGCTGAACATAACCAGCGCGGAGTCGTACCAAACCTTTGCGCGCTTTTCGCCCGGAATGATCTTGAAAAACCTGAGCGTGTCCTGCCATACGTTTTCGCCGGCATATTCCAGGTTGAATCGCAGTGGCGCGTCGGCCAGCCTGCTTACCGGCAATACGGCTTCGTGGTAATTGTCGGAAACATAGTTAAAAGCAAGTGGAATGAACTTCCCGCCGATCTGGCTTGCCATGCCCTCCAACGGATAGGGACTCGTCAGTACCAGGCGGTTTCCCGCAAAAATGATTTGCGGCGGCTCAATCGGCGGTATACTGTCCTGAGCGGAAATAATCGGTATAATTCTGCTGAAGCTGTTATCGGCATCGGAACCGAGTCCGATTTTTAGCTGTGTATCGGTACTGTCGGGCAGTTTTATGCGGGTATAAATGGATTTGCGTACATCCGTGGCCTGCTGTGAAATCACTTCAAAATATCGGCTCGGTTGAAAATTCTCACCGACGCCGGCTGTGGCGAAATACATTTCGGTAAACGGTTCCGCCGAAAAATGCACATAGGCCCAATCCCCCTTTTTTTCCAGAGATTTGATTTCAATTTGCGGGTGGTAATCGGGTAAAAGTTCTCCTTTAATTATACTCAGGTTTCCATGAAAATCGGTTACCTCGATGCGGAAATCCACCGGTTTCTTCCCGATAGCGATTACGCCTGTTTCGTTGGGTATGTCATCATAGAATTCGAGAAGATTGAACGGTTCGATAAACAGTTTGTGAAAAACCTCGCGGTAATCCGCCCGGAAAGGATAATATATTTCCTGTTCGATAAAACCGGTAAGAGAAAAATCCAGTTCCCGGTAAGTAATGCGAAAAACCGGGCGGGTATTGACGGCAAGTGAAGTTGAATAAAATGCGAATTTATTGTAAACACCATCGGCCTGATCATATCCTTTCAACGCCAAGCCAATTTTGCCCTGTACCAGAATGGGTTCGCGAACAAAGTACACGCGGTCCCGGATATAAACCAGATCAAATATCTTCGGCAGAGCGCTTCCGTTTACCCGGCTGGAAGCCGTTATCGGCAATACCGCCAGTTTTTGCAAACGGGGCCGGATTTTGTCTACAAATTTCGGATAGTAGAGCAAGGGATTAACCGGATTACCCTTCCAGTTGCGTATCTCAAAATGAAGGTGAGGCGTGCCGATGCCGGTGCGTCCGGTATACGCCAGTACATCTCCTTTTTTCACTCTCCGGTTTTTCGGCCGCCACGTTACGGAATAGCGCTGACGCTTCATTTGCAGTTTGTGGATTTCCGCTTCGATCTGTTTATTAAAACGCTGTAAATGGGCATAAACGGCTGTATTTCCGTCTTTTAATCGAACGTATATCACTTTTCCGTAACCGAAAGGGGATACCCGTACTTTTTCTATAAAACCATCTTCGACGGCGAAACATTTGAACCCTTCCTGATTCCAGGTTTTAATATCGATAGCGGAATGATAATGTCCCGGGCGGTATTCGCAGAAGCTGGAAGTCAAATGGTTACTGGCATCCGTCGGCCAGAGGTAATTCTGCGCCGCGGCGACCGGCGTCAACAGGAAAAACAAGAGCAGCAGATAAGTTTTGTGAAGTGTTGCCGACATAGCCGCTCAGTTTTCTCGGTTCTTATCAGTACTATCGTAAACCGTCATTCGGAAATCTACGACAAAAGGGTGCTCCGAATCGTCCGGCCAGATAAGCGGATTCATATCCAGCTCGCTGATTTGCGGGTTATCAAGCATCAGTGAACCGGTACGCACCAGCATTTCCGCCGGCACATCGAGGTTGAGAGGCTTGTATTTCCGGAAACCTTTCAGCAAAGCCGCTCCGCGGATTTCGTCGATCATTTCCCGGGCATCCGTCAGAGTGAAAGGTGCAACGCGAAAAGATACATCTTTCATCAACTCTACCATAATGCCGCCAAGGCCGAACATCACCACCGGTCCGAACTGCATATCCCGTTTCGCACCGATTACCAGTTCACGACCGGAAGGGGCCATTTTTTGCACCAGTATTTGCGGACGATCTTCCGGGCCAATATAATCCTTAATTTGCAACAGTAATTTTTCAAAAACCTTTCTCAGCCGTTGATCATCGGAAATATTCAAATGAACTAATCCGGCGTCGCTTTTGTGAATAACATTTTCATTGGCCACTTTCAATGCAACCGGTCCGTTTTCACTTAAAAACCGCCTTGCAGCCTCAGGATCGCCGGTTACCAAAAACGGCATCAACGGCATTTTGTACCGCCGTAAAATTCCGGCGACCTCTTCCACGGGGGCCTGCCGGTTCTGAGGGACGGTTTGAACTGGATGGTTGTGCGCGTTTTCGAATTCGGAAGTCGATGCTCTTAATTTTTTATAACGCAACATATTGCCGGCCGCACGGGCGGCATCTTCGGGGAAGGAAAACACCGGTACGTTCATTTCCCGGAACGTTTCCATACCGGCCTGTTTATCCCTGCGGGCCATCAGGGTGACGATGACCGGCTTGTCTGAATTTTCAATAACCGGTTTCAGCTGTTCGGCAATGCGGCCGGGGGTGGTGTCTACCGGTGGTTTTACTACGATTATGAACAGGCCGTCCGTATTTTCATCATCCAGCAACAGTTTTACGCAGGCGGCATAGGTTTCGTGATTTGCGCTGGCAATCATATCGACAGGATTATTTGCCGAAGCTTCCTCGGGCAAAACCCCGCGCAATTCCCGTTTTGTTTTTTCAGAAAGCCCGGCAAGCCGGAGACCATATTTCTCCAGCGCATCACTGGCGAGAATACCGGGACCGCCGGCATTGGTAAGTACGGCGATCCGGTTTCCGGCGGGCAGCGGTTGCGAAGATAGCAACAGGGCGCTGTCCAGCAGTTCCTGCAGACTGTCGCAACGCAAAATACCGCACTGGCGCCGAAAGTCATCCGCAACCACATCGTCGCTGGCCAGCGCACCG
>JAJRVZ010000338.1 GCA_024277055.1 Calditrichota bacterium | reverse complement strand
CGATGAAACACCGGAATTCATGGCCGGCGTAATCGGTGATTTCTGCGAAAGCGGATTTGCCAATATCGTGGGCGGGTGTTGTGGTACAACGCCGGAACATATTTCTGCGATCGCCCGGCGGGTACAAAAGGTTCAACCGAGAGTAATACCGCAGGTCGAAGCCTATCCGCGGTTTGCCGGGCTGGAAGCACTGGTGGTGCGTCCGGACAGCAACTTTATTAATGTCGGCGAACGATGTAACGTGGCCGGTTCCAGGCGTTTTGCACGGTTGATCCGGGAGGAAAAATTTGAAGAAGCGCTGGAGGTGGCCCGAAAACAGGTGGAAAACGGCGCACAGATTCTCGACGTGAATATGGATGAAGCCATGCTCGATTCCGAGGCCGGCATGGTTAAATTTCTTAATCTGCTGGTTTCCGAACCGGACATCGCCCGTCTGCCGGTGATGATCGATTCTTCCAAATGGTCGGTGATCGAAGCGGGGTTGAAGTGTCTGCCCGGTAAACCAATCGTCAATTCGATCAGCCTGAAAGAAGGTGAGGATGAATTCCGCACTCATGCCACCCTTGCCCGAAGGTACGGTGCAGCGGTTATCGTTATGGCATTCGATGAACAGGGTCAGGCGGAAACGGTGGAACGCAAGCTGGAAATCTGCGAGCGTGCTTATAAAATTCTTACGGAAGAAATCGGTTTTCTGCCGCAGGACATTATTTTCGATCCCAATATTTTCGCCGTGGCCACCGGAATTGAAGAGCATAATAATTATGCAGTTAATTATATTGAAGCTACCCGGCTCATAAAAGCCAAAATGCCGCAGGTGCTGATCAGCGGCGGCGTGAGCAACGTCTCTTTTTCCTTCCGCGGCAACAACCCGGTGCGCGAGGCAATGCATTCGGCGTTTCTTTACCATGCAATCAAGGCAGGGATGGATATGGGCATCGTAAACGCCGGACAGATTACGGTGTACGAGGAAATACCCAAAGATCTTCTGGAACACGTGGAGGATGTGCTGCTTAATCGTCGGCCCGACGCCACGGAGCGTCTGGTCCGTTTTGCGGAATCGGTAAAGTCGACCGGCATGGAAAAAATGGTTGATTTGTCCTGGCGTGAAACGCCGGTTGAAGAACGGCTGAAACATGCATTGGTGCGGGGCCTTGTCGAATTTATAGAAACGGACACCGAAGAGGCGCGAAGGAAATACGCTTCACCGCTGAAAGTTATCGAAGGCCCGCTGATGGCCGGAATGAATGTTGTCGGCGACCTGTTCGGCGCCGGAAAAATGTTCCTTCCGCAGGTGGTGAAAAGCGCGCGGGTGATGAAAAAAGCGGTGGCCGTGCTTATTCCCTATCTTGAAGCGGAAAAGGCAGGGGGTGGTCATTCAACAGCCGGCAAAATATTGCTTGCCACGGTAAAAGGTGATGTACACGACATCGGCAAAAATATTGTCGGTGTGGTACTGGGGTGCAATAATTTTGAAGTGATCGATCTGGGAGTAATGACGCCGGTGGAAAAAATACTGCATACCGCCCGCGATGAAAAAGTGGATATTATCGGGCTAAGCGGTTTGATAACGCCGTCGCTGGAGGAAATGGTACATGTGGCATCGGAAATGAAACGTACCGGATTGAATCTGCCGCTGTTGATCGGTGGCGCGACAACTTCGCCGGCGCACACCGCGGTGAAAATCGCACCGGCCTGTGACAGTCCGGTTGCACATGTGCTGGATGCCTCCCGGGCCGTTGGCGTGGTCAATGGTTTATTGGCAAAGGATAACTCCGGCTATATTGCCGAATTGCACGAAGAACAGGAAAAGAAACGTCAGGAACATGCGCGAAAAAAGAGCGGCCGTAAATTGCTGTCCCTTTCCGAAGCGCGGCGTCGTCGCCTGCGCATTGAAATGCAAACAGATGAACCGAAAATGACCGGAATAAAAACATTCCGGCAATATCCCCTGTCCGAAATTCGTGAATTTATAGACTGGACTCCGTTTTTTACCGCCTGGGAAATGAAAGGGCGGTACCCGCAAATTCTGGATGATACACATACGGGCGAGGAGGCCCGAAAGCTGTTTGACGACGCGGAAAGGCTGTTAAATGAGATCGTTAAAAAGCACCTGTTGGAAGCCAATGCCGTGACAGGTATTTTTCCGGCTAACAGCATCGGCGATGATATAGAAATATTGAATGAACGGGGACAACCGCAGGCCGTATTCCACATGCTGCGACAGCAGGCGGCAAAAAGCAACGAGCGGCCGAACCTGTGCCTTTCCGATTTCGTTGCGCCGAAAGACAGCGGACAAACAGACTACCTTGGTGTTTTTGCCGTTACTACCGGGGTGGGCCTGGATGAACTGGTGCAGCGCTTCGAGGCTGATAACGACGATTATCACGCAATTATGATCAAAGCGCTGGCCGACCGTCTGGCGGAAGCGTTTGCCGAACTGATGCACGCACGGGTGCGACGTGAATTCTGGGGCTATGCCGCCGATGAAGACCTTTCCAATGAAGACCTGGTTGCCGAAAAATACCGCGGTATTCGTCCCGCGCCCGGCTATCCGGCCTGTCCGGACCACAGCGAAAAGCAGACCCTGTTCAAACTGCTGAAGGTACCGGAAACCACCGGTATTACGCTGACCGAAAATTTTGCCATGTTGCCGGCGGCCTCGGTCAGCGGATTTTACTTTGCCCATCCGCGGGCAAAGTATTTTGGCGTGGGTAAAATCGGCAGAGACCAATTGGCCGATTACGCCCGGCGAAAAGGAGTAGATCTGAAAACAGCGGAAAAATGGCTGGCAGCAAATTTATAAAAAAAATTACATTTCGGAAAATTCATCAAATACTTTTTAACTCATCACTCATTACCCATCACCCACCACTCGCTAATCAACCTGTAACCGATCTCCTGTATTTTTCTTGCCCGTGTCGCTTTCCTTTTGTAGCTTTGTTCCGGGTATCCGGAAAGAAGTATCAGGCCGGCAATCCGACACTTTGACAATGTATCATAAAGGGAGGGTTTGACATGGGTATTCATCAAATTTCTCTGGACGAGGCAAAAAAAATGATCGAACGCCACCGGAGTAAAATATCCAAACCGCGCATGGGTGAATATGGCGGACGTTTTAACAAAGATGAAGTGCTGGAATTACTGAATCAGAAAGAATGCCTGTACATGCGGTACTACCACGGTGAAAATGAGAATGGTGAACCGGTGATTATATTAATTGGAGTCGATAAAAATGATAAAGACATGGAAAACGGGAAAATACTGGAAGAATCAAACCCGCCCTGTCCTCCCAATTGTCCGCCGGGAGCGTTAAACAGCTGATGACTTTCGAATCCTATTCATATTACTTTTTTTTGCTCATGGAAACCGGTCTGGCCGGGTTGTTTATTATTTTATATTTGGGGTCATCAGCAGACCGACTCTCAAAGGATATAAAAATATTCGGTATTTATCTTATTCTGTCGGCGCTGAATGACTTATTGATTTTGGCATCATTTCTTCTGAAGCATAATATGCATTCTTATCTTTTTTCGCTTTTCCCGATGATCGAGCTGGTACTGGTCGTTAATTTGCATATGTGCTGGCAGCCGGGTCGTTTCACTCGTAAAACAGGTTACTTGATAATTTTCACCTATATTGCTCTTTGGCTGTTCGGACAATTTTTTATTCAGACTGAATTTAAGTTTAATGTTTTTTCATCTCCGTTGGAAAAACTTATTGTGATGGCACTGGGTCTATATGAAATTTATGAGCAGACCGGACTGGAAAAGAAATACCGCAAGTTGATTAATCTGGGAATCACAGGTTACGTGGGAATTGCCATGATCATCTGGCTGTTTGCCGAAATCTTTGAATTCAAACTGCTGAATTATTACGCTAATATTTATTTGTACATAATGTTCTATTCCGCTTTGTACCACTACTGGAAATATGAAATAAAATCTTCGCCGTTGATAGTGGAAGATCGAATGGCTGCAAGGTGATAGAATGAACAGCGCTCCTGAAACGATTGACCCGATTTATTATACCTGGATTATTCTGGTAATAGCGTTTGCCGTCACCATTTTATTTGTTTTCATTTTGCTTATCCAAAGGAAAAACCTGAAAGTACAGAAAAATATTCGATTACTGCAGGAGCAACTGATCAATGCCCAAAAGTTGGAAAATATCGGTCTGATGGCCAGCGGGATTTCGCACGATATAAAAAATATTCTGGCGCCGATATCACTCATCGTTGAAAATGTGAAAAGAGAACTCGAAGAATTGAATCCGCATGGAAAAAAGGAAGTACATCGGCGTTTATCGGAAGTTTCCGATTTTGCAAAACAGGGTCAAAAGGTGCTCAACCAGATTGTTCAGCATTCGAAGGCAAACCTGATTGGAGGCAATGAACCGATACCGCCGTCGTTTTTTATCGACGAAGTTTTCAATTTTGTAGAAGTCACATTTCCTAAAAATATTCTTGTTCTCAAGTCCGTTTCAAAAGATCTGCATCCGGTTGCCGTGAATCCGACGCAAATGTACCAGGTTCTGCTCAATCTGTGCATTAATGCCAGGGATGCACTGAATGGGAACGGTATTATCATGATCCGTGCCAGGAATTGTCAGAAAGGTTCGAAACGATTCGTCCATATTTCGGTTGCCGACACGGGTCCGGGAATCCCGGACGAGAACAGGGAAAAGATATTTGAACCGCACTTTTCAAGTAAATCCGAAAATCAGGGATCCGGGCTCGGATTGTATATTGCCAGGAGTATCATCGATTCCTGTAACGGGCAGATCGAACTGGACAGCAGTACAAACCCCGAAAAAGCCGGCTCAACCTTTCATATTTATCTGCCTGTATGAGTCGTCCGAATTAACTAAAATACACTTGCAATCTATACAGAATTCTCGTATTTAATAGCGTTTTTATTTCACGGTAAGGATAAGGAAATAATGCCCCGTATATTGGTGATCGACGATTCCGAGCCGTTCTGTCGCGAACTGAAACTGCTTCTGGAATCCCGTCAATATGATACGACCTGTGCCTGTACGGTGAAGGAAGGTATGGAGTTGCTGAAAAGTAAATCCTGGGATTTGCTTTTACTGGACGTATTCCTCGACGGCGGTGAGAGGGGCGATAAACTGCTGCCCGATATTTTCGATATGCAACCTGACCTGCCGGTAATCATGGTCAGCGGCGGTTCCACCATTGACATAGCTGTGAAAGCGACGCAAACGGGCGCGCGCGATTTTATTGAGAAACCCGTGATTCCCGAACGGCTGTTGTTAACAATCAGAAATACTTTGCAACTGCACGAACTAACCCGTCTCAGTAAATATCTGCTGAACGACGACAGTGGTGTCCGGATGATCGGTGATAGTATGGCCATGATGAAACTGCGCCGCGAAATAGAAAACGTGGCCAAAACCGACAGTAAAGTGCTGATCCTCGGACCTTCAGGCAGCGGAAAGGACCTTGTTGCCAGGAGTGTTCACTACCGGAGTGAGCGCAAAGCAAATCCGTTCATCACGATAAACTGTGCGGCCATCCCTGAAAATCTGCTGGAATCGGAGATATTCGGATTTGAAAAAGGCGCTTTCAGCGGAGCGGATCATGCGAATCCCGGAAGGCTCAGTCTGGCGGAAAACGGGACAGTATTTCTGGACGAAATTGGGGATCTTTCCGCAGAATCGCAGGCCAAAATATTGAATTTTCTGAATGACGGCAGCTATCAGCATTTGGGCGGATCTGAAACCATCATTTCCGATTCACGGGTGATTTGTTCCAGTAATAAGGACCTGGCCCGTATGGTTGAAAACGGAACGTTTCGCGAAGACCTGTACTACCGCGTCAATGTAGTTACGATAAAAGTACCGGCTCTGAATGAACACCGCGAAGACATTCCGCTGCTCGCCGAGCATTTTCGTACGACGATGTGCGAGAAGTATAATAAAAAAATCACCGCTTTCAGCAGAGATGCTCTGGATTTGCTGATGAAAAATGACTGGCAGGGGAATGTGCGTGAACTGCGCTCCGTAATCGAACGGCTGGTGGTTTTTGCCAAAGGACCGGTGATCGATTATGCAGCGGTGGTAAGTGCTCTGAATGCCGATCGGGCGGTGCGTTCCGTTTTCTACAATGGCAGCCTGCAACAATCTTTGGCCGATTTTGAACGGGTGGTTATCATTCGTCATATGCAGGAAAACGACTGGAATATCCGGGCTGCGGCCAGGGCCATGGAAATCAGTGAACAGGAACTGAAGGATAAATGTGAATCCTATGGAATTCATAAACCCTAGTTTAATGAACCGGTGATTTTCGTTTGGGCAAATTAATACTTTATACAGCGGCTCATTTCTCCTATTATCATTTCAAAGAACAGGTGTTTGATCTTTGCAGAAAAAATCAGCAGGATGAATTCATCTATTTGCTGCCGGTGAACCGGGCGGTTCGATATTTGAAAAAACAGCTGCTGATGCAAAAAGATATGCCGGATGCCCTGCCCGATCCTCCGATATTTACGTTTAACGGTTTAATGAAAAAACTCTACCGGACTACGCCGGAACGCAGGCGTATTATCAGCCAGACCATGCGCCTGATGCTGCTTGCGGGCAGTCTGAACGAGACAGCCGGGCGAATGAAATATTTTGCGGGATCAAAGATCAGCAACGGCCTGGTAAGAAAGATTGATGCCATGCTGAGCGAATTCTGTGAGTTTGGATATGATGAGAAAGAATTTGCAAAACGAAAGGATCTGTCCGGAAGCAAGCTGAGTGATTTTGCCTTTCTTCTGGATCAGCTGTGGAAAAAATACGATGGGCAGCTGATCGATGAGCATGCCCTGTTGTTTCCGGCCGCTGAACTGGTGGAGAGCGATCATTTCAAAAATCTGTTTCCCGGAGTTAAAACGCTCTTTATGAACGGCTACGGCATTATAACTCCGCCGATGCTTCGCTTTCTGCGCGGTCTTCGAAACCACGGCGATGTACATATCGCCCTGGAATATGCCGAAAACAATCCGGCGCTTTTCCGACACACCTTCAACGCGTTCTCTGCCCTGCAGGCCGTTGCGGACGAAACAGTTTCGTTGAACAGTAAGGATCCTGTCGCAGACAACATTTTTCAGGTGCTGTATCCCCTGAAACCCGGAGCCGATCTGCATAACCGGGTAACCGTTCAACCTGCGGGCAACCGGATGGAAGAATTGATTTTAATGGCCAATGAGATTAAGAAACTGCATTTGGAACAGGGGATTGCACTGCACGAAATAGGCATCACTTTTCCCTCACCCGAGAAATATGCGAATGAATTACGGCGCGTTTTCGGGGAGAGCGGAATACCTTTCAACCTTTCCACCGGCTATCCGTTGAACTCGTCGCCGCTGATATTATACTTTTTACAGGTGCCGGACCTGGTGGCTGATAATTTTGAGTGTGAAAAAACACTTCAATTTCTTTCTTCTCCTTTTCTCAGTTCATTTCCGGACAGAACCATTTTTATCAAGCGGCTGAAGGAATTAATCCTGAATGTTCGATTGAGGTATTTTTCGGGAAACTGGTTGACCCGCTGCGAAAAGTGGCTTTCATTCGAGGAAAGGGAAAAAGGGCGGGATATAAAACCCTGGAGCGAAGCGCTTGATTTTTTAAAGGGTGTTCTGGCGGAACTGGGAAAGATTCCTGATCGGGGAACCGTCGAAAACCTTCATGCCGCATACCTGAAAACCCTGCAGGAACTCGGATTGCTTAAGTGGTACGATGCGGCAAACACGGCGCTCGGTTTTGCGGAGCGGGAACGGGAATTTCGTGCGTTCAACCGCTTTATAAAACTGCTTGATCAGACGCAATGGGCGCTGGAATATATTTATAAAACAAAGGAAATCTCGCTCGGCGAATACAACCGTAATATCCGGCTGGCGGTGGAAGAAGCCGTATATAACCTGAGAGAATGGTCGGAATACGGAGTACAGGTCATGCCGCGGCTTGAAATCCAATCGGCCGGGCTCAAAGTTCTGTTCGTAGGTGGTTTGATAGAGAACGATTTTCCGCGACGTTTTACGCGGGATATATTTTTTAATGATGAAGAACGGGAAAAACTGGGTTTGAATGCCAGTGAGGATCTGCTGCACCAGGACCGTTTTCTTTTCTTCCAGCTCTTAAATTCCGCGGAGAAGATCATTCTCAGCTATCCGTCTTTCAATGACGAAACGGGGCTGCTGCCGTCTACTTTCCTGGCGAATCTGGAACAGGTGGCGCGGGTAAATCGCCGGGAATTACCGGAAGCGGCGGCACTGGACACCCAGCAGCGGTTTCTCTGCAGGCTCGGTTCCATGCTGCCCGACTCTGTTCCTGAACAGGAATTGAACACCTTGCGATGGTATGACACCAAAGACATTCTGTTCTGGCTGGAAACGACCCGCAGTCTGTATCAGCGAAAAAACCGCCGACAGATTACCCCGTTCGAAGGCAATCTGTCAGGTAGTGCCGCCGTTCAAAAACTGCTGAATCAAAAATTCGGTGATTACTCTTTCTCCATAACGGCGCTGGAAGAATTTGCCTTCTGTCCGATGCGTTTTTTCCTGAGCCGAATTATCGGTGTCGAAGAGGAGGAAACAATTGAAGAAACCATTACTCCGCTGGAACGGGGAAAAATGATTCACCGTATCCTGTTCCGTTTCTATACCGAATTAAGAGTGGCGAATCAGCACCATCGGGCCTGGGAACATGGCGACCGTCTTGTCGAAATAGCTCACGAAGAGTTTAATAAGCTGCCCTACGAAGGGGTGCTCTGGGAACTTGAAAAGGAAATCTATTTCGGCAACCCGATCCGGCGCGGATTATGGGCTAAATTTTTAAA
The DNA here is from genome assembly GCA_024277055.1 of Calditrichota bacterium. Classification (GTDB taxonomy): domain Bacteria; phylum Calditrichota; class Calditrichia; order JAJRVZ01; family JAJRVZ01; genus JAJRVZ01. Next base: position 317 of record JAJRVZ010000338.1, on the reverse strand, counting down.
CAGGGAACAGGAATACCAGACCGGCTGGATGTTGAAACCGGATTTCTTTGAATTTTCGTTTGGGAGGAAAAGGACTTCCCCCGAACACGATCCGCTTTCGATGAAAGAACCGCTGCAAATCGAACGGCAGGGCGAACATTTTCGGTTAACCGGCAGTGTCGACCGGATCGACCGCGATGAGACCGGCCGTTTCATCGTACTGGATTACAAGACCGGGAAAGCTTCGGCTTCAACGAATGCACGGCAGATTTATGAAGGCCGGAGTCTGCAGTTGCCTGTCTATGTATTCGCGGTGCGTAACCGGCTGGAAGAGCAGG
>JAJRVZ010000337.1 GCA_024277055.1 Calditrichota bacterium | reverse complement strand
GGTTGCACCGGTCGTATCGCATTTAAAGCAACCCTGGTTGTATTTCTTCTCCTCACCGAAATGATAGGGTACCCAGCCGCCGGTTGCCAGATTGTATTGTGCGGAACTATCCGCTGTGAAAATTCGGCCGTCATGTTTTACAAAGCGGGCTTTCCAGCCGTATCCGCCGATTACGAAAGCATAATCATTCCAGTCGGGTGCCGCAGGCGGGGCAAAGGGTACGCCCGGACTGGTATTGTCGGGATAAACCGGTGGAGCGCCGTTAACCGGATTCAATTTATAAGGATGACCCGATTTCGAGTACTCTTCAACGATGTTGTAACCAAGGTTCGTATTCACATCGTCATGGCAGGTGGCGCAAATTGTCGAACCGACATAAGTCTGGTCATCCGTAGTCAGTCCTTCTGTGTGGATATTCGTAGCCAGCGGTGATGCCCAATCTACCGTTTTGTTCTGATGGCAGCGCAAACAGACGAAATCCAGGGTAACCGCACCCAGGCCGTTTCCGTCCAGTTTCACCAGCCCTCCTTCGAACATGGAATCGCGCGGGACCGGACTGGTGTTGATGCGCCACAGGTGAGTAGCAACATCGCCGCGGAAGCCGTTGCCAAGCGTTTTACCCACTGCCGACTTGGATGCCGGCGCCATGTGGCAATCTTCACAGGAAACATTGGCTTTCGGTTGGCCGTTCAGCAGAACCTGTTTATCTGCGTGACAGGTGATACACTCGGTTTTGATACCGGATAATCCGCTTCCGGCAGCTTCCGGATACCGTAAAGCGACGTGCGCATCGTGACAGGTGGCACAGGTGAAATTCTGCTGTCCGTGTTTGGAGGCAGCCATTTCGTTGAATTGTTCGTGGTGACGAATATAACCGCCGCTTGCCGGTATTGCATTGCTCTTGCCTCCGCGATTATGGCAATTCCCGCAATTATCGATCTTCAGGCTGTCTCCGACGATAGGGGGAGTAACCTGGGTGGGGTTCAGAATATGATCGCCACCGGGGCCATGACATCCTTCACAGCGGATTCCGGGTTCGCTGAAAGTACCCAGGCTGTCAGCCGACACACCATTCCAGGATCCTTCGGCCGTGGGGCCGGTCGTATGACATTTGAAGCAATTGTAATTATACTTTTTTTCCTCACCCAAATGATAGGATACCCAACCACCTGTCTCCAGATTGTATTGCGCCTGGGCATCTTCAGTAAAAATACGACCATTCGTTTTTACAAATCGCGCTTTCCATCCGTAACCACCGATCACATAGGAATAATTATTCCAATCGGGAGCGAAGGGGGGAGCGAACGGGACACCGGGACTGGTATTGGCAGGATAGGTCGGCGGTACACCGTTTACCTCGTTCAATTTGTATGGATGACCACTTATAGAATACTCTTCCCAGATATTGTATCCGAGATTGGTATTGGTATTATTGTGGCAACCCATACAAACAGTGGATCCTACATAATTCTGACCTAACGCCGTAGCGCCGACCAGAATCAGGCAGAAAAAAATTATTAAAAACTGCTTCATCACAGCACCTCCTCTTAAATTAATGAAATTCAGAAACGGCTTTTTTCCACTCTCCGTTTCGCTATATGTGTAAGGGATTCCTTCAACATCATCTGGTTTATGGGTTTCAGCATATAAAAATGTATACCGACCTGACTGATCTCCCGGCCAAGTTCCAGGCTTGAACTTGGTGTAATAAAAACGATTGATATATCTGAAAAAACCTTTTTGATGGCTTTTAAAATATCAACTGTTTCAGGTTTTGTAAAATCATCGTCCACTACGAGGATGTTTGGCTGAATCGTGACTACATGCGCCAGCACGTCGAGCGGATTGTTTGACTCATTAAATAAATCGATTGTTGAAATACTTTTCAGATGCATCTCCAAAACCGTTTGGATTAAATCCTCGTCCCTGGACAAAACCGTGATTCGCATGCTGTTGTTTTTACAAAAGATATGCCAAATAATTTATTGTGAAAATATTAATTCGATTAAGCGAGAAAGTTTAAGTAAATATAAAATTGTTAATAAGAGGTTTGTGTCGGAAATAGGACTGATACGTCGCAGTGGGACAGAAATGAGACAGTTTTTTAAGTTTTCAATAAATTTAAGCTGTATATTGGGCCAATTATATAAAATCAGTGAACCATGATACTTTTATATTAGCTATCATGAGAATATTCAGGACCGTAAAAAGCAATTTTATTTTTCTTACTACTCTATTCATTTTAATGAGTGTGGGTATTCCTACCTATTTTTTACTGGTACAATTTGAAAGAAATTTTGAAGAACGTTCAAAAATTATGCTGAATGCCACTTTGGATATCGTACGAGTCGGCTTGTTTGATGTAATGTTGATGGGACACAGCCAGAATATCCGGAAAGTGATAAATATAATTTCAAAAAATAAAAACGTTGACCAAATCAGAATATTCAGTCTTTCGGGAGAAATAAAATATGCTACCAATCCCGATGAAGTGGGATTTCATATTAATGATATTGCCCCTCATCACGGAAAGTACCAGACCGAATATTCACGCAGAACGGATATTATTAATGACCGGGGGGTGTATTCCGCCAGTGAACCCATTTATAACGGTAAGGAATGCCGAAGCTGCCACGGTACAAAAAGAATAATTGCCTACCTGGATGTTGATACGAATCTGACAAGGGCTGAAAAAGATTTCAGGCAGGGATATAATTACATTATCTTTATTTCAGGGATTGCGATAATTATCCTCGTGGCCGGTTCGTTTTTTCTTTTTAATTATTTTATCGACAAGCCGGTAATTAACTTTTTAAAGGCGCTGGATGCAGTTGATGACGGCAATCTGCAAATTTCATTACCGGCGAAAAAGGACGATGAATTCGGCAGACTCGAAAAACATTTTAACAGTATGGTTGAACACCTGCGGGAATCCCGGGAGAAAATCGAAGCACTTCACTTTGAACAACTGCAACGCGCCGATCGTCTGGTGACGCTGGGTGAACTGGCCGCGGAAATGGCGCACGAAATAAATAATCCGGCGGCAATCATTATGTCCAGGGCGGATTATCTGCAAATGGAGGCTGCCGACAGAACGGAATTAAGAAAATTTAATGAAGATTTTCAGGCAATTATCAATCAGACCGAAAAAATTTCCCGGATTACAGGCAGCATTCTGAAATACAGCCGGAAGCTACCCAAGAATTTTGAAAAAATCGATCTGGTTGGGATTCTGAAAGAAAGCCTGCAGATTATGGAGCCGCGAACGAAAAAGAAAAACATATCTATCCTCACGGAAATCGATGAAAAACTGCCCGCAATAAGGGGTGATGCCACTCAGCTGGAACAGGTTTTTACAAACCTGATCAACAATGCTCTGGATGCGATGGAGGACAGTGGAAAACTAACAATTATTGTTAAATGTGATGGCGATGATGCGGTAACCGTAAGGGTTTCCGATACCGGCTGCGGAATCGAAAAAGATAAACTGGATAATATATTTACTCCCTTCTATTCAACAAAAACGGATAAGAACGGTACGGGCCTGGGATTATACATCGTACGGAATATTTGCAATAATCATTCGGCAACAATAGTTTGTGACAGCGTACCGGGAAAAGGCACTAATTTCACTATTAAATTTAATTCGGCGGGGTAAAACATGTACAGGATATTAATCGTTGATGATGAACCGGACATGCTTTACAGCATGCAAAAGATCCTGAGCAGAAGAAAAGACCTGAATCTTGTACTGGAACCCGATGCCCATGAAGCAAAAAATACGGTTAAAGACAAAAAATTTGATTTGATTATTACCGACCTGAAAATGCCGGGTGCTTCGGGTTTTGATATTCTGGAAACCGCGAAAAGCAAATATCCGGACGCCCTGGTTATTATTATCTCCGGTTACGGTACCATCGAAGCCAGTGTTGATGCCATGCGCGCCGGCGCTTTTGATTTCATCGAAAAACCGTTTACTTCAAAAAAACTTTTAAGATGTATCGACAGGGCTCTGAAAAATGTCGCTGATAGTCCGGAGCATGATGGAAAGCATGAAAATGACGATGGACTCGAAGGAATCATTTTCAAAAGCAAACTATTCGCGGAAGCGCTGAACATAGCCAAAAAGGTCGCGCCCGGCAACATGAACGTCCTGATTACCGGGGAAAGCGGAACAGGGAAAGAACTGATCGCAAGAGCCATTCACCGGTTGAGTAAACGGAATCTCAATCCGTTCGTACCGGTGAATTGCGGTGCCCTGCCTGAGCATTTATTTGCAAGCGAATTGTTCGGCCACGAAAGAGGGGCCTTTACCGGTGCGGTTAAAACCAAACCCGGTTTATTGGAATTCGCCAACCACGGAACCTTTTTCTTTGATGAAATCGGTGATATGAGTCCCACCCTGCAGGTGAAAATGTTGCGTATGCTGGAAGACCATAAAATCCGCCATGTCGGTGGTCAGCAGGAAATAGAAATAGATGTTCGCGTCATTGCCGCAACAAACCGCAATCTCGAAAAAATGGTTCAGGAAGATCAATTCAGAGAGGATTTGTATTACCGTCTGAATACCATTCTGATCGATATACCCCCGTTGCGCAACAGGAAGGAAGATATCCTGCCGCTGGCTAATCATTTCCTAAAACAGTTGTGTGAAAAAAATGGGAGAGACAGAAGTTATTTTTCCCAGGATGCCCAGCAGTTGCTGATGGAATATTCCTGGCCCGGAAACGCCCGCGAACTTCAGAATATAATCAGCCGCGGTTTTTATTTGTCTTCCGGTGATGTGATTGATGCAAAGGACTTGCCAATGCCCAGGGCCAGCGGCTCGGTGACGATTACCGGAGATATGTTGCAGTTGGAATACAAACAGGCTAAGGAAAGTGTATTGGAAAGGTTCGAAATTGAGTATTTAACCTTTCATTTACGGAATAATAAAGGCAATATCAGTCGCACCGCTGAAGCATGCGGCCTGGACCGGCGCAGTATTCACCGCCTTGTGAATAAGTATAATATTATCTACCGCAAATAAAACTGAATAGCTCGTTTTTCAATAATAGCTGTAATCGTCCGAATCTTTAAATCCCATTTTCGGCTGTTGTGCCGGAGTTGTTTTTGTTTTCCTGTTTAATAATGCTCATGTTTGTTTAAAAAAAGTTAATATTGTAATCGTTGTTTTGCCGGCAGTTACATAAAATTAAAGAAAAGTAAAAAAAATTATAAATAAACAAATTATTATTCGCACAAAGTCACAAATTTATGTATATTATTTCTCAAAGTACTGAAATGGATGGCAGGTTTATACATATTTTTTGACTACCATACTGCTGTTGTATCCGTTTCCGTATGTGTTCAGGGGGCGGTTGAAACCGTTATCGAATCGTAATTGGCCGGCGTTTTTTTCGCCGTGAAAATATATTCCGGCAGCTGACTGCTGCAATGAATGTACAAGGCAACTACATAATACGTTCTTACCGGAAGGTATGATTACGAGGAGGTAATTGAATTTGGAAGATTCCCCTGAATTCAAGGACAGCAACCAAATTATTTCCCACCTGAAAAATTTAGAAGCCCGAATTGCCCGTATCGAGGAAGAACTCGGGATTGAGTCTTCCGGGAAAAAGGAGCCGGAAGAGCCGAAAATCCTGAAACGAATATCCGAAAGTGAAACGGAAGAGTCACTCGAGTTTCATATCGGGCAGTACTGGTTTGCAAAATTCGGCATCGTCGTGCTGGCTATCGGCATCGCTTTTCTTTTGACGTTTCCATATAAAAATCTGCCACCGGCATTGCCGAGTATTTTCGGATATTTTCTGGTTGCTGCAATTTTCGGTCTGTCCTATTTACTGCGGAAATCGTACAACCTGATTTCCCGGTACATGGTTGGCGGGGCAATGGTGCTGTTGTTTTTTACAACCATGCGATTACACTATTTCGGAAACGGATCGTTAATTGCGGGACAGGCGCTCGAAAATGTTCTGCTTTTTGCAGTTGTTTTTATAAATCTTTTCATTTCCATACGACGGGGATCAATCTATCTGGCGGGTGTCAGCCTGACTCTGGGATATATCGCGGCTATTATCAGCGGCAGTGCATACTTCCAGTTCTCGATGGTTGTTGTTCTGGGAATAATAACCGTTCTGCTCCATAAAAAATACCAATGGTACAATCTGATGTTTGTGTCCATCGTGCTATCGTATTTCAGTCACCTGGTCTGGTTCATCAACAATCCACTGCTTGGAAACAAGCCTGCGCTGGTGACCGAACCGGCTTCAAATATCATTTTTATAATTCTGTATCTGGTTATTTTCGCCTATGGAAATATTTACCGGGGTGAAGATCTTCAGGAAAAAAACCGGGTTATCGTCAGTACGTTTCTGAACAGTTTCGGATGTTACACTTTGTTTCTGCTGATAACCCTTACTACATTTAAGGCTCAACTGGTCATTTCACATATATCTGTTTCGATCGTATTTCTGGCAATTGCCACGATTTTCTGGTTACGGGAAAAAAGCCGTTTTTCGACTTTCTTTTATGCCATGCTCGGCTATTCGGCTTTAAGTGTGGCCATCATCGCGCAATTTCCGCAGCCTGATTTTTTCGTCTGGCTCAGCTGGCAGAGTATTCTCGTCATTTCCACAGCCATCTGGTTCAGGTCAAAATTCATCATAGTTGCCAATTTTTTTATTTACTGTATCATTTTTATGGCCTATGCCATTCTGGTAGAGGATATTGGGATCACGAGTCTCAGTTTCGGTGTTGTAGCATTGGTTAGCGCAAGAATACTGAACTGGCAAAAGGACCGCCTGGAATTGCATACGGAAAACATGCGCAACGTCTACCTGTTCACGGCTTTTGTAATATTTCCCTATGCCTTATATCACCTTATACCCGGCGGCTGGCTGATCGTTTCATGGGTTGGCATTTCAATCGTCTATTACGCATTGAGTTTATGGCTGGAAAGCAGCAAATACCGCTGGATGGCGTTGGGAAATCTGTTGCTCACGGTTATTTATGTATTCATTATAGGTATCACAAAACTGGAGCCGGTTTACCGGATCATTTCTTTCCTGATATTAGGTGTCGTTCTATTGGTCGTATCGCTTATTTATACGAAAGTTCGCTCTAAAACGATAAATAAATAAAAAAAGAAATGGGGTGGTATGGATTTGGACAATTTCAATTGGGAAGAAATTAACAAGAAACTAAAGGAAAGTGTACGGGCTATGAAATCATTCTGGAAGAGCTTGCCTGAACAGGTAAAGCGATTAACAGTGATTGTCATTGTGCTGATCTTTGCTTTGATTTTTGTGAGAGGGTTACTGGTGCCTGCGGATTTCGGGAAGTACGGTCACTATCGGGCGTCAGCAATTGATGAAATTATTTCTCAGGAAATTAATTATGCAGGGCATGGAATCTGCCTGGAATGTCATGATGACATTGTTGAAAAAAAGCAAAGCAGCTATCACAAAGGAGTATCCTGCGAAGTATGCCACGGTCCCGCCGCGAAGCATACAGAGTCGCCGGATGAAGTTTCTTTGCGGGCTCCAAGGGGAAGGGGGTACTGTCCGTTGTGTCACGAATATTTACCCTCCCGACCGACAGGCTTCCCGCAAATCGTTTCCGCTTCACACAACCCGATGAAACCCTGCATCACGTGCCACAACCCGCATGATCCGAAACCGCCGCAAACACCAAAGGAGTGTTCTGCCTGTCATGCGGAAATTGCACGGACAAAATCGCTTTCGAGACACATTTATGTGCCTTGTGTCCGTTGCCATGAAGCACCGGTCGACCATAAGATCAAACCCCGGGAGGTGCTGCCTTCCAAACCGCAAACAAGAGAATTCTGTGGGGGCTGTCACGGCGAAGACGCTGACAGCGATAAAGGCATTCCACGAATTGATCTGGCCGAGCATTATGAGCATTATACCTGCTGGCAATGTCATTATCCTCATTTACCGGAGGCACCATGATGAAGAATACAGGAAAATCACAATCAACGGTTTCAAGAAGAAAAGTAATTAAAAATCTTGCGCTTTCAATCGCCGGTTTTTTTACACCGGGTATTCTGAAAGCCGGTGAGGTGCTCGAAAAGTTCCAGAACTGGGTGTTGGGAGAGAACTACAAACCCGCCGAACATCACTGGGGTATGGGCATCGATATCAATAAATGTATCGGCTGCGGCCGGTGTGCCGCCGCCTGCAAGAATGAAAACGATGTGCCCAGAGAACCGTTCTTTTTCAGAACATGGGTAGAACGCTATCGCATTTTTGAAGATGGTGAGGTCGCCATAGACAGTCCAAACGGGGCAGTCGACGGATTCAAAAACTTTCCGGACAGTGATAAAAAAATTGTTCGCAGTTTTTTTGTCCCCAAGATCTGTAACCACTGTGAAAACCCTCCGTGCGTACAGGTATGCCCGGTTGGTGCAACCTTTAAAACACCCGATGGGGTTATACTGGTCGATCCGGGATACTGTATCGGATGCCGCTACTGTATACAGGCCTGTCCCTACGGCGCCCGCTTCCTGGACCCGGAGACCCGTACGGCGGAAAAATGTACCTTCTGCTATCATCGGGTGGTAAAGGGCATGACAACCGCCTGTGTTGAGGCCTGTCCGACCCAGGCGCGAATTTTTGGTGAACTGGACAAAAAAGCCAGCCCCCTGGTTCGTTTCCGGCGAATGAATAAAATCAATGTGCTGAAGCCGTCATTGAATACCGAACCAAAAGTTTACTACGCCAACTTTGATATGGAGGTTAAATAATTGTGGAAGAAATCATTGCACATTTGACTCCGATTTTAAAAGAAATTACCGGATATATTTATCCGAATGAAATCGAATTGCACTGGGGATTACTGGTTGTTATTTACCCCTATCTGACCGGACTGGTGGCCGGGGCTTTCATACTCGCATCACTGGTGAAAGTTTTCAATGTAAAGGAAGTTCAACCGACCTATCGTATGTCGCTTCTTACGGCGCTCGCTTTTTTACTGATCGCGCCGTTACCATTGCTCGCACATCTTGGTCACCCTGAAAAATCATTTGAGATTTTTTTAACACCAAACACCACTTCGGCCATGGCCATGTTCGGTTTCGTGTATGCCTGGTACCTGATGGCGGTTCTGTTGCTGGAAATCTGGTTCGACTATCGAAAAGATATGATCGTCTGGGCATCGGAATCGAGCGGATTGCGCAGGTGGATGTACAAGTTGCTTTCTTTATTTTCCTCCGATCTTTCGGATAAGGCACTAAAGTTTGACAAGAAAGCGGCAAAAGTTCTGACCATCATCGGAATCCCGTCCGCATTCCTGCTGCACGGATATGTAGGTTTCATATTCGGGTCAATTAAAGCCAATCCCTGGTGGTCCAGTGTACTGATGCCGATCGTTTTCCTGTTTTCCGCAATAGTATCCGGAATTGCACTGGTATTGCTGATTTACATGGTAGTTACCCCGATGCGGGGCAATAAGATCGATATGACCTGTCTGAACAAAATTGCCAGTTTCCTGTTTTATGCCATGATTGTCGATTTTTCACTGGAAGCTTTGGATTTTATTCACCGGATTTATGAATCGGAAGAGTCCATTAAAATTCTGGCGCAACTGGTTTCCGGCAAACTGTTTGTCAGTCTGGTCATCATACAATTACTGATCGGAATGCTGGTACCGCTGATTGCAATTGCCGTTGTAAAAATAATGGATGCTCCGGCCGAATTGCGCAGGCTGGTTTATTTTGTGTCGGCATTGCTTGTGCAGGTCGGTATTTTCTCCACACGCTGGAATGTAGTTGTCGGCGGACAATTGTTTTCTAAAAGCTTCAGCGGTCTGACGGTTTACAAAATGGGATTTTTTGGTCTCGAAGGGTTACTTGTTTCCATTATTATAATGGTGATGCCCTTCGTAATATTGTATGTTTTGTTCAAAGTGTTGCCGCCGTTTGAAAATCCGGCACAGAGTTGAAACTCAGCAAAACACACGCTGTTTCTTAACCTGTGCAGCACCTGTTTGCCCGGCCTCTGATACCCTGGCTGAACAAGCCCACGGTTCAGGGGGCGGGTAAATTCGTGTTGTATCCGCTCTTTGATTTTGTTTTAAAATAATTTTAACAATACTTCGTCTTTAATTTGAAAAGTTACATTATTCTCCCTAAATTTAAACTTTGTTAAAAATTTCATTATATAACCATATGAGGATGGAATGAAGCTAAAACTACCCTATTCCGTACAGAACTGGATTTCGGTCGTCGGCGCGGTAATCGCTCTGGTTGCCTTTTTTATGATCGTTTTTCTGTTCACCATTACAACGGTAATTGCGCGGGATGTGACCTATCTCGGCCTTGTAACATATATTTTACTGCCCAGTGTTATGATCGTCGGTCTGATTCTCATCCCTGTCGGAATGATTTTTACCATCCGTCAGCGTAAAAAGAATGAAGGCGGCGACGTTTTTTCATGGGTAAATATCAACTTGCAGAATGTTCGCCATCGAAATGCGGCACTCATTTTTCTGGTTGGAACCACTATTTTTCTTTTCATGTCGGCTGTCGGCAGCTACGAGGCGTTTCATTTTACGGAGTCGGTGACTTTTTGCGGTCAACTTTGCCACGATGTGATGAATCCCGAATATGTTGCCTATCAGAATTCCGCCCATGCCCGTGTGCGCTGTGTCGAATGCCACGTCGGTGAAGGCGCCGACTGGTATGTCCGTTCGAAAATATCGGGTATGTATCAGGTATATGCAGTGGTAGCCGATGTATATCCCCGCCCCATCGAAACGCCCATAAAAAATCTGCGCCCGGCGAGAGAGACCTGCGAACGGTGTCACTGGCCGCAAAAATTTTATGCACAGAAACTGCGTCTGGAGCGCCATTATCTTAATGATGAAGAAAATACCCAGTGGGATATCCGCTTGACGATGAAAATCGGTTCGGATCATGCTGCACTCGGGTTGCGGGAGGGCATTCACTGGCATATAAATAAAAACGTACAGGTTGATTATATCGCCACCGACCGGGAGCGGGAGGAAATACCCTGGGTACGTCTTATCAATAAACAGACGGGCGACACGACGATTTATATGGATGAGGAAAACCCGATCGATGAGGAAACCATAGCCGGTTCCGAAATACGTACCATGGATTGTATGGATTGCCATACACGGCCGTCGCACAATTACCGTCCGCCGGCATTTTTTGTCAATGAAGCCATAACCGCAGGGCTTATTCCCAGAGAGCTTCCGGGCATCAAATCGCTGGCAATGGACATTTGCGCCGAGGAATTTTCAACAACGGATTCGGCGATGGCCTATATTGAAAAAACAATCCTTGAAACCTACGCGTCCGATTACCCGGAAATATTTTCTGAAAATAAAGAACTGGTCGAGCAGGCGATTACCGGGCTGCAAACCGTGTATGGCCAGAATATTTTTCCGGAAATGAAAACCCGTTGGAGCGCCTATCCCAATCATATTGGTCATCTGGAATTTAACGGCTGTTTCCGCTGTCACAACGATGGCCATGCAAACGATGAAGGAAAGGTGATCAGCCGGGAATGTAATCTGTGTCATGAGATCAGTGCGCAGGGTACGCCCGGTGAAATGGAGGTTGCTCTGGTTGGTCAGGCGCTGGAGTTTAAACACCCGGTTGATATTGAAGAGGCCTGGAAAGAAGGTCTTTGTACCGACTGCCACACGGGGCTGAATCCATAAGTCATTCATTTTTTTTCCTTTAAAGCCGGGAGGGAAGCCGATTCTTATTATTTTTTTCTTGAGATAAAGTATAATAAGTGTTAGTTTCTTTTCCGGTTTTCTCTTTTTACATATAATCTGCGGGTTACATATGAAAAACTTCAGCTACTCTCTGTTGGTGCTTGTCCTTTTCATGTTTCTGGCCTCAGGCACGTCTGCGCAAAACATCAGCGCACGGTTTACCACTTCCGTTTACAACTGGCAATATCAATCCGAAGATGCGAACGGTAACCTGATTGACAACACGCACTTACGGTTACATCAGGGTGTACGTCTGCGTCTTGGAAATCTGTCCTCGTCAGGCGCTTTTCTGCAAACCTATTTTTCCGCCTCAACCGATCTCGGAAGCAATATAAGCCGCGATCCGTTGTTGCGGCTGTACAACTTCTATTTTAAAATTCCCGGATTATTCAGCGGCCTGGATTTGCAGGTCGGCAGGCAGCGCATTTATGCAGGCGTCGGCTGGGGCACCATCGATGGGCTGTACCTGAAATACAATTTCAGTTCCTATTTGCTCGAGGCCTATGCCGGCGCCCAGATGCCGCTCGAAACCGGAAAACTGGCCGAATCATGGGGTGATTCACGCATGTACGGTTTCCGGTTAAGACCTCCCCGGTTTTACGGTATCCGCTCGAGCCTCAGTTTCGTCTCTCGCGAGCGGGAGGCAAGAGAATATTCAGAGCCGGGACGCTGGAGCGGCGTTTTACAGAAAACCGGCAGCACGCAACGACGTCTGCTGGGGCTGGATATTCAAAGAACTTCGTTCGGAAAGCTCGATAGCTATATCCGCCTTGATCTGGCTTTGTTGAACGGTTTTGAAGGAGAATTTGAGCTCAACCGTTTCGAATCGGTAAACACACTTAATCTGCTGGAAAACCTGAGTGTCGGCCTTGATTATATACTTCGGGAACCGTTGATCAATCTGAATTCAATATTCTGGGTATTCGATTATGAACCGAGCACGGAAATTGCCGGCCGGATTACCTATTCGTTTATTCCGGATCTGCAGGCAACACTGCGCTATGCTTCCGTTGATTACGGCGATGACACCAGCGAGCGCCTGGGGTTAAGCCTGGCTTACAAATCACTATTCTTCACTTATACGAATAATGCCGGTTACAGCGGCAACCTGGATGGAGTTGCAGCCGGCTATCGCAGGCCCCTGAATGAAAGTTTTACGGCCAATGCACAACTGGCTTATTCCTGGTATGAATTTGCCGGTGACAGCGAAAACCGTAACAACGCCCTTGCGGCATTGCTTTCCGTGAACTGGGCCGCGGCAAAAAACATGCGGGTCGATCTGCAGGGACAGTTTCTGAATAACCTGCAGTACAGCTCGGATTACCGTTTCTTTTTACGTTATTCCTATCGTCTGTTTTCAAAACTCTAAACCGGGGTTGCTGAAATGAAATCACTATTCATTCTGATACTCGTTTTCCCTTTATTGCTTGCCGCGCAGGACAGGCAAAAGGTCGTCAAATTTTCCCATCAATTTCATATTACGGAAGCCGAATTGGAATGTCAGGATTGTCACGGTTCCGCCGGTGAAAGTACAAAGGCGGATGACAATCTGCTGCCGGTAATGGATACCTGCTTCAATTGTCATGATGATAGTGACGACAATTGTATGCAATGTCATGATGAAGACGCCGATTATATTTCCTGGGATAATCCGCCCCGTCAGATAATTTATAATCATCAGAAACATCTTGAAATGGAAGGTGTCCGTTGCCAGACATGCCATCAGGGCCTGGAAAACGTAGATTACAGCAGTAAAGACAATCTGCCGGTTATGGCCACCTGTATACAATGCCATAACGATTCAAGGGCCCCGGCAATGTGCGCCCAATGTCATACTCAGGAACTTGCGGCTCTAAAGCCTGCGTCCCATGGAATTGACTGGAAGCAACGCCACAGTCCCGCTGCCCGGCTGGCTGCAGAAGATTGCGCGGGATGTCACCAGCGCAGTTTTTGTCAGCAATGCCATGAAGGCGCTCAGTTGATGACCGAAGAGGGGTTGTCAACCGCAAAGTTTGCACCCTATGAAGCCCATGAAACTTCTGCCTCGGAAAAAGGGTTGCAGCGAAATATGGTGCACGACCTGAACTATCGTTTCACACATGCCATTGACGTGCGAAATAAAGCGATTGATTGTATTACCTGTCATGAAGCTTCTTCCTTTTGTGTTCAGTGCCATGTACCCGGCGGGGAGGCCGATGATTTTCGTCCGGAGTGGCATGTCGTTCCGGGTTTTGCTACGGTAGGGGTGCGGGGATCCGGCGGCGGTATTCATGCCGAAAGAGCACGGCGCGACATTGAATCGTGCGTGGGTTGCCATGATGAGCAGGGAGAAGATCCGATTTGCCTGCAATGTCATATGGATTTGACGCCCGGTAAGGGGAATGACCCCAAAACCCATCCTTCCGGCTTTACCGGTGATGTCGGTTTTGGCGCCTGGCATGACGACAACAACGATGTCTGTTTTAATTGCCATCAAAATACCGGACAGCGGGGAATCGGCTTTTGTGGTTACTGTCACCAATAAGGTAAAACAATCATGAGAACTAGCCTAATTGCAATTACAGCGGCATTGATGATTTTATCATCCTGCAGTGAATTTAAAAAAGAAAAACCGGTGGCCAGTGAAAACAGGCGGCTTTCGTACACTTCCGAAATTGCGGTGATTCTGGAAAACAATTGCGTCAGTTGTCACCGTATTTCAACGAGTGAAAACGATACCACCAACACCGGGTACCGTTCAGGTAACTATGATCTTTCAAATTATTACGGAATCTTCGGTACGGGAACCGATTCCATCGCCAATGCAATTAAAGGTGATGACGGATCATTACTTCTTACCGTGCTGCAGATTGCCGCACAAAACTACCACCAGCTGGTGGATGCCTCCGACCTGGCCGCACTTCAAACCTGGGTAGTTGAGGACAGCTGTTACTACGGGCTGTCGCCGAATGTTCACCCTGCGGGCTGGATAAATCCGGAATCGGCAAATTTTCACGGCGAACAGATCAAACTGGCCAATTGGGACTATTCTTCCTGCGCGGGCTGTCATGGGGCAGGCTGGGCCGGCGGCAAAGTTGAATCTTCCTGTTTCAGTTGCCATGCCAAACCGAACGGACCTGAGAATTGCAATACCTGTCACGGCAATTTTACAGGGAGTCCCGTTGATACGGTCAACTGGGCGCCGCCCAGGGATTTGAACGGTAATACGGCAACAACGGCGGATGGTGTCGGGGCGCATCAGCTCCATCTGAACCCCGGGAGCAGCGGTATACATGAGCCAATTCCATGCCGGACCTGCCACATCGTTCCCGAAAAGGTTACTGCGGTCACCCATATCAAAGGAATGGCAGGTTCTATCGATACGACGGATCATGTCGAATTAAATTTTTCAGGATTGGCCCTGACAACATCCGACAGCGGAAATATTATACCTGCACCGGTATTTGATGATGAGAATGTTACCTGCAGCAATACCTACTGCCATGGGCAGTTTAAAAATGGAAAACTGAATAATACGGTTGAATGGACCGACATCTCCGGTGGTGAACCGGATTGTGCAGCCTGTCATAGTACGCCGCCCTCCGGCTCGCATCCGCAGGGAACATGGGTGCAGGAAAACTGTTACGCCTGCCACTTTACCGTAGTGGATGTGAACAGACAGATAACCGATAAAGCGTTACATGTAAACGGCACCGTTAATTTGAAATCGCTGCACGCCGAAGGATGGGATGATCCCCTTTCCGATCAGTTTCACGGCAAATCCCTTGCGGATGACAGCTGGGATATGAGTGGTTGCAAAAGCTGTCACGGATCGGATTATCTCGGAGGGGAATCCGGTAAAAGCTGTATGGATAGCGGTTGCCATTCGGAACCGAACGGCCCGGAAAACTGCAATACCTGTCACGGGAATTTCGCTGCGGCACCCGATGATACACTCAGCTGGGCTCCCCCGGCTGATTTGTCCGGAAATACTTCGACGGTATTTGCAGGTGTCGGTGCACATGAGAGTCATCTGACCGACAGCGAGATCCTTCCGGCACGCACCTGCGAGGATTGTCATATTTTACCGGCGGCTTTCGATGCCGCGGAGCATATTGACGGCAGCCTGCCCGCGGAAATCACTTTCGGATTGCTGGCCAACACGGAAACGGATTCCATCCCAAATCCGCTTTGGATGCATGAACAATCCACCTGCAGCAATGTTTACTGCCACGGTCAATTCAAAAACGGAAATAAGGACCGTTCGCTTTCGTGGACCGACGTGGGGTCCGGACTGGCGGCGTGTGGTACCTGTCATACACTTCCGCCCGGAGGAACACATTCCGTGTTCGTTGGAACATGCAGCAATTGCCATCTCAGTACGATGAATCCGGATACGACCTTCAAGGACAATACAAAACACATGAACGGCGTTATTAACGTTTTCGGGACAACACAACCCTGGAAATAGCGGGTTATGTAAAAATGGATCAGGATGGTTAAGGGATTCGAACAGCGGATGCCGGCCGGATGAACGGAAACCGGGCCGGCTTGCTTTTCCAATCTTCTGATTTTATTTTCTGACGGAAAAAACGTTCGCACCTTCCCAATTAACAGCACAGACAGAAAAGAAGGCCTGTTAACGGAGGCAACAGGTACGCAGGATATTGTCACCATAAAAAAGGGGCAATTATGAAGACGACAATATTTGTTTTGGCGGGCATCATGATTTTTGTTTCGTCTTGCAGCGAATTGAAAAAAGCAAAACCCGTTGCAAGTACGGTTCAAAAACTTTCGTACTCCGATGAAATATCATTGATTCTGGAAAACAACTGTGTATCCTGTCACCGAATAACTACCGATGAACAGGATACAACCAATACGGGCTACCGACTCGGTAAATATGATCTGACGAATTATTACGGTATTTTCGGCACCGGTACCGATGAAATCGCCAATGTGGTTCCCGGCGAATCCCTTTCGCTGCTGATTACGGTTTTGCAAAATCCGGCAAAGAACTATCATCAGGTTGCTCCAGCCGATTTTTCCGCCTTAAAAACCTGGATCGTGGAAGACAGTTGTTATTACGGATCAGCCCCGAATGTTCATCCGGTTGGCTGGGTGAATCCGCAATTGGAGAATTTTCATGGTACCCAGATCAGGTTACTGAACTGGGATTTTTCTTCCTGCGCCGGGTGTCATGGTGCCGACTGGGCGGGGGGCAAAGTGAACTCATCCTGTTTCAGCTGCCACGCCAAACCCAACGGTCCTGAAAACTGCAATACCTGCCATGGTAATTTTACCGGCAGCCCGCTGGATTCCGCAAACTGGGCGCCCCCGGCCGATATAAACGGAAATACCGAAACGACTGCCCGGGGGGTAGGCGCCCATCGGGTGCACACCAAAAACAGCGCAGAAAAAACGGCAGCCGCTTTTTCCTGCTCGGTTTGCCATATCAAACCGGAATCGGTAACGGATGACGGGCATATTCCCGGTTTACCCGGATCTACGGACAGCACTGCTGCCGCGGAAATAAATTTTTCCGGAATCGCCCTGCAGGTTTCCGATAATGGTAACTTTATCCCCTCTCCGGTGTACAATTACCAGACCGGTTCCTGCAGCAATGTCTATTGCCACGGTCAATTCAAGAACGGAAATACAGGTACGGAAAAAATCTGGACACAGGTTAATGAAGGGGAGCCGGATTGTGAAGCATGCCACGGACAGGCTCCCGGCGGCACCCATCCACAGGGCGGTGCGGTGAACGACAACTGTTTTACCTGCCATTTTGATGTTATCAATCCCGACCGGACAATAAAAAACCCCGCATTGCATGTGAACGGTGTCATCGATATAAAATACATGACACTGCATGATACGGGTTGGGACGATCCGCAGTCTGAAAATTTTCATGGCGATTATCTTGCATCGGAAGGCTGGAATATCGAACCGTGCAAAACCTGTCACGGCGATGATTACCGGGGCGGAGTGACCGGCCGCAGTTGTATTGACAGCGGATGTCACAGCGAACCGGCCGGACCGGAAAACTGCAATACCTGTCACGGGAATTTTTCCGCGGCTGTCGACGATACCGTGAACTGGGCTCCGCCTCCGGACCTCAACGGTAATTTGGAGACAGGTTTTCCCGGTGTCGGCGCCCACTCGATTCATTTAACCGACAGT
>JAJRVZ010000336.1 GCA_024277055.1 Calditrichota bacterium | reverse complement strand
TCCTTTTCACTGAGATGGGCATCCAGTTTCCTGTAAACGCCATGGACACCGGAGAGACGGGGCAGATTCGGATCATCAAGCATATAGGGGTAATGCGTTTCTCCGAGATTTAGAAAATAAAATACAGGCTGTTGCGGTGTAAAGGAGATATCATTTACCATTTCCGCAAAACTGTTGTGATCTTCCATTAATCTGTAATCATCAAAAGGAACAGCCATTTGAGTATAGGGATTCAGTACGGGTAGACTCACCCGCCCGATCGTCCGGTAACCGAGTTTTTTCAAACGCAGCACTAAATTCAGTTCGGGTATAAAATCCGAATAGGAAAGGTCGGGTATATTCAGCCTTCGGCGCCAGCGTTTAAATTCTTCTTTATACACTTCCGATGCAAAAACGCGGCTCGGAGACGTATGCGGAACCATTCCCATCAAAAATGCCTGGTGAGCGGGATAGGTCCAACTGGCATAACTGAAGCGCCTTTCCACCGCAGCAATTGAAGAAAAAAAAGGGGTTTCTGCCTGCACAAAGGAATCGTACCGGCAGCTGTCAAGAATTATCCAGACCAGATGGTTCAAATCAAAATTTCCCGGTTTTATTGGTTTAATAAAAATTTTATTACTAATTTAAGCCTTTGAAACAAACCGTTCGCGGCTTGCTTTTAATATAACATAATATTAAATTTATTGTTTGCAAAATTACAGGGAGAAAAAAAATGGCAATGGTATGTGAAGTCTGCGGCAAAAAACCGGTATCCGGAAATAATGTCAGCCATGCACATAATAAAACGAAAAGAAGATTCCTTCCCAATTTACAACGTGTACGGGTTCAGACACCGGACGGACCGAAACGGATGCGTGTCTGTACCTCCTGTATTCAGGCGGGAAAGATTCTGAAAGCGGTTTCATAAAAAAAGGCTGAGTTTTTCTCAGCTTTTTTTTGGGGGTTAAATCTCAACGATACTCCTGATCCAGGTAAGCCGGCAATAAACGGTAATCCCCGAATCCGGTTTTATCCGAAAAAACAAATACCTTGCGCAGATTATAATATCTCCATACTTCATACGGAACCGTGTTAATTTCGAACGGATGTCGTTCTATATCATCAGGGAAACCAAACTTAATCAGTATTCTTCCGCGATCGGACAACCATCCGTCACGGTTAAAGGCGGAATACTCACGAATCGCATAGTTTACGCGCCGGAAATATTCTTCCATCAATTCGTTAACTTCGGTATTCGGGTTCGGATCGCGTTCTGCCCAGAAGCGCTTGAAAAATTTCTTCTGTTCCTCCAGGGGCAATTCTTCATATTTATCCAGAGAATCCTCCGGTACGATGTAGCGCATTTGCCGCAGGGCCATGCTTATATCCTCTTCCGTCTGAGGCACATCAACCCAGTAAAAAGATAAGATTTTTTTTCTTTCCACCACTATGCCTTCACGTTCGGCATGGACGATGCAGTTATATTTGTTTCGTGTAAGTATCCTTTTATCTATGGGAAAATATATGCCGGTAACCGCCCGATCAACACTGACCTCCATAGTAGTGTCAAAATGTGCTTCTTCTTTTTCAGTTTCAAATCGGTAATTCAGGGTAACCCTCGCCGGAAAATCTTTCACGAATAACTGATAATGAATAAACAACTTACCTTCCCGGCTCGGAAAATTATTATGAATCCGCGGTATTATTTCTGAAATCTCATCTTTGCGGTCATCGGTTACAAAAAGCAAGTCGCTGATTTCAAGATTGCTGCTGCTCAGGTCCACCACGTTCAATGCGATTCTGCGGTTCATTGTTTTTTTCGAAATCAGATCGTTGACCTGCATGCGTATTTCATAGCTGCCCTTCGGTAAATCGATATATTCTTTTAAAACATGCTTTCGTTCCCGGCTGTTGGTCAGGGCAAAATCGGTCTCTTTTACAATATGGCGTTGAGTTTTTGAAGTTACCTGTTCTTCGTCATTAGAATTGTAGGCGGCAATAATAATCTCAAATTCGCTAGAAAACTCACCGTTGGGTTCGCGTACGAAAGTAAGATCATCGTTCAGAATCTGCAGCCAGAAATAAATACGGTTTGTATTGGCATCTTCAGCAAAAGTTCGGAAGATCTCAACTTCAAAGAACGGCATGCCGATGCCACTGTAACGGGATTTTTCATAAAACTGACCATAAGCAGCAAATTTCGCAAATAGCAATATTGCCAGAAGGGCAAAAAAGCTGTTACGTTTCATCACTAATTCCTTCTGTTTTATTTATCTACGCCCGGCTCTGCGTATAGTTCGAATTCACTGGCGTCCACTATTTTCACTTCCTGAAACGTCCCGATCAATTCCCTTTTTTCAGAATCAGTGGAAATCAGGACCTCGTTATCTATTTCCGGAGCATCACGGTACGACCGGGCTACGTACATTTTATTTTCGCTGTCGTAACTATCGATAATTACTTTTTGCTTCGTGCCGATTAAGGCTTCATTTTTTTCGAGCGAAATCTGCTGTTGTATTTCCATTATCTCCGCTTGTCTCTTCAGAGCTGTTTCCCGATCCACTTTTTCATCCAGATCGAACGCTGCGGTGTGTTCTTCATCCGAGTATACGAAAGTGCCCACTCTTTCGAAGCGGATTTCCTGCAAGAAATCCTTCAAAATTGTGAAATCGCTTTCAGTTTCACCCGGATGACCGACGATAATCGTGGTTCGCAGGGCAATTTCCGGCTGAATTTTACGAATTTTCCCGTAAAGTGCACGAAGGCCTTTATTTGTTTCACCGCGTCGCATAAAACGCAGAACCCTGTCACTGGCATGCTGGACAGGCATATCAAGATAAGGGATCAGCGAACCGCCGGCATTCATTCTTTCGATGTATTCAAAGGGAAAATTAGTCGGGTACCAGTACAACGGACGTATCCATGTGAATCGCTTCAACCCGGCAAGCGTTTCCAGTAATTCAACAATCTTCTGCTCTCCGTATAAATCCTTGCCGTAAAAAGAGGTATCCTGTGAAACCAGGATGAGTTCACGAACGCCTTTTTCCGCCAGTACGACGGCCTCTTCGATCAGACTCTCCATGGTTCGGGAACGGTGTTTACCGCGGATGGCGGGGATCGCACAAAAGGAGCAGGTATGATTGCATCCTTCACTGATTTTGAGATAAGCATAATGGTGATCAGCGTCCAGCAATCGCGCCCGGTACATTTGCTCCGCATTGACTGCCGTACCGCCAAGATAGCTGAGAATGGATGAAAAATCCTCCGTACCGAACACGGCATCGATTTCGGGAATTTCCTCGCGTATGGCATCCTTATAGCGCTGGGTTAAACAACCGGCTACCAGTATCTGCTTGCCCGAACCGAATTGCTTCAGACCGACGGCTTCAAGTATGGCCTGAATGGATTCTTTCTTTGCATCTTCTATAAAACCGCAGGTATTAACGATGATCGTATCAGCCTCCTGCGGATCACGGGTGATTTCAAAGCGATTTTCACGGAGATGTCCTGCCAGAACCTGCGAATCGACCAGGTTTTTGGGACAGCCCATTGTTGAGATATGTATTTTTTTCACTCTTTTGCGAACAATCCTTCCACAAATTCGCGCCGGCTGAAAACGGCCATGTCATCCGCTTTTTCGCCAACCCCGATATATTTAACCGGAATACCCAGTTCCTGATTTATAGCCAAGACAACGCCGCCTTTTGCCGTTCCGTCCAGTTTTGTCAGAAAAATACTATCAACGCGTGCGGTATTTTTAAATTCCCTCGCCTGATTTATGGCATTCTGTCCGGTTGATGCATCCAGTACCAGCACAACTTCGTGGGGGGCCCGGGGCAGTTTTTTCTGCATAACCCGAATGATCTTTCCGAGTTCATTCATCAGATTGGCTTTAT
>JAJRVZ010000335.1 GCA_024277055.1 Calditrichota bacterium | reverse complement strand
GCAATTGGTGAATAATCTCATGATCGCTGATCCCGGCCTGCAAACGTCCGGTAAAATTGTTGTGCAAATGCTGTATGCGGGCCAGCTTCAAAACCGACACTTCCTCTCCGGGAGAAACCCATTCGCATACCTGGTGCAGCGCGTCCCGGACAAAATGTGCTACAAAAGCATGTTCTCTGCGGTCTTTGTCACTTTTCAACAATTCATTTTCCAGCATGACATCCTCTGCCTCATCTTTTCCCCGGCGGCGCGTACCGGCGATGGCATCGCTGTAAATGGTTCTTTCATTTCGTCTGTACAGCAGTTCCGGCGTACTGCCGATAAAGGCGTGATGGGTATCCGTCTGAAAACAGAAAATTACGGAACCAGGGTTATAGGATTTCAATTTTTCCACCAGGAAAAGCGGATCGATCATTTTCGTGAAAGTGAACACCGCCCTCCTGGCCAGAACGACTTTTTCAATTTTTTGAATACTGATGCGGTTCAAAACCGTTTCGATAATTTCCGACCATTCGTTTTGCCCCGGATAATTTTTACGGCTAATCAGCGTAAAGTGCTTTTCATTGCCATCCTGATTTCCATTGAATAATTGACCGGATTGCATATCGAAGCGTTTTAAAATGCTATCCGGATTATCATCCGGCAACACTTCGGTATGATAAAGAAGTTTCGAATTACCGTTTTGTTTCTGCATTTCGAATGCCGGAACCCAGAAGCGGTAATGGCCGAATACATCCCAGTCGGGGTCCCCTGTGTTCTGACGATAGAAACTGAATCCGCCGTAAAAACGAATATTTTCCCGGCTGCTCTCCAGAACAGTGTTCAATTTTTCAAATAAGCCCCGGTGCAACTGGCTTCCATTGGCTGTAATCAGGCAGGCCGTGTCGATACCTGCCGTCTCCAGCCGTTGTTTGCGATCGCACCAGTATATTTTCTGATCCGCGTTTTGTCGGTGCAACCAATTCAGCGGATCTGCGCCTTCCGCCTTGCAGGACACCTGGATCAGTGATCTTGGTCTTAATGTCTCACTTTTCAACAGGGCGATCAGGTTGTCCCGAAGAGTATTTATAATCGTTTCGCTGATGATTCGGTTCATGAGTTCGTATCTGCTTTGATTCCACAATAAATAGTTGCTATGCCTCCGCTGAGCGGGGTTTCGAAAACCGTTTCAAATCCGGATTTTTGCATTAACCGTAAAAAATCGTCGCCGTAGGGAAAGGATTCCACCGTCCTGTTCAAATAATAATATGCCTCTTTATCTCCTGAAATTACCGAACCTAATCCGGGAAGAATATTTCGGAAGTAGAACAGATACAGATTCCTGAGCAAAGTATTCTTCGGCAGGGAAAACTCGAGAATCAATGCTCTGCCATCAGGACGAAGCACACGGTACATTTCCCTGAGCGCGGTTCCCACATCAGTAACATTTCTGATGCCGAAGGAGATGGTTACGGCATCGAAGGAATGATCCTTGAATTGAAGGGCTGTCGCATCGCCGGTTCCGTAGCGCAGCCTGCCGTTTAAATTCAATCTCTTCGCCTTCTCCACACCCACGGCTATCATCTTTTCCGCCATATCCGTAGCAATTGCCCTGGTAATTGCAGGATTCATTTTCAGTAATGTAATTACCTGGTCACCGGTCCCGGTTGCCAGATCAAGCAAACGGATATCTTCCTTTTGTGGCAGAAAACGGCTCATTTTTCTGCGCCAGAGAATATCCTGCCCGAAAGACAGCAGATGATTCAGCAGATCGTAGCGGTGGGCAATGCGATCGAACATTTTCCAGACCGCCGTCCGTGAAGGGCCTGTAGTGTTTTTTATATCTGAATTTTGTGACAAATTTATTTCCCGGTTTTATTTTAAAACGCACCAACCTCAAAAAGTCAAGCCGTTGAATTTAGGCATACTATTTAATTTTTTCAACAAGTTTACACGTTTCTTAACCTAAGGAATCCGGCCTGTGTAACGAATCCGACAACTGATTTATTTTCCGTTCTCTGTTCTTTATGGCAGGAAGAGCCGTTACCGACTTCGATCTCCCTGTGCAGGGTGTATCCGCTTTACTGTAAATCACATTTCTGCAGTGTGCATGTTTTGCTCAACAGGGTGCATGCTGTGCATCGAATAAATTGCATTTCATATATCCGGCAAAGAAGTATCACCTCTTATCTGTTGTTATTATTAATGTTGCAGCCTGTGTATATCTTTGGCATAGCGCTTGCTACTGTAGTTGGTACAAAATGGAGTTACATAACAAACAAAGGAGTTACTATGCGTTCCATGATTACGAGTAAAAAGCCGTTGCTGCTGGCTTATACCTTACTTGCCGGTTTCACGTTCTTAATGCTCTTATCCAGTGCTGCCCTTGCCGATGACGATTTAAAAGTTGAAGGTTATATCACTTCTGTCGGTTCCGACAGTCTCGGAAATGACAGCCTGGTAGTTAACGGCTATACTTTTTGGGTAACCGCCATGACGGAATTTGACGGTCATGACCACATGCCTTTTTCCTTTTCCGATTTACAGGTTGATGACTATGTGGAAGTAAAAGCACAAATGATGGCCGACGGAAACTGGTGGGCTAAAAAAATCGAATGGGCCCAGCCGGACAATGATATGGATCAGGATCTCAGTGTAAAAGGGTTGATTGATTCCGTTGGTATCGATTTTATTCAGGTTTCAGGTTATACCTTTTTCGTAACGGATTCAACTGAAATTTATGGTGAGCATCATTCGGTGCTGTCATTTTCCGATCTCAGCGCGGGAATGTATGTAAAAGTTAAAGCCCGGTTTCAGGCGGACAGTACCTATTGGGCCAGAAAAATTAAAGTGGAAAATGAACATGGTCCTGATGAGGATGTGGAATTTAAAGGTACCATCGATTCTCTGAATACCGACTATCTGGTGGTTGGCGGTGTGAAGGTCTGGGTTGACAGCAATACCGTTGTTGAAGGCGATCATCACATGCCCCTGACCTACGGCGATCTTTCCACAGGCATGTATGTGGAAATCGAGGCGATTTATCAGGCCGACGGCAGCCTGTTGGCCGTTAAAATTGAAGTTGAAGAAGATCACGCCAATGAGATCGAGATTAAAGGTTCAATCGAAGCCATCAGTGGAGACACGGTCACGGTTTCCGGAGTTGCATTCCTGACCGATTCAAACACCGTCATTCTCGATCATCAGCGTTTGCCGATTACACTTGCCGATCTGCTGGTTGGTCAATTTGTGGAAGTAAAAGGTTTCCAGAATGCTGATGGCAGCTGGTATGCTTCAAAGATCAAAATCGAAGATTTCTTCCATGAAGATATGGAATATAAAGGCTACATCGACAGTCTCGGAACCGATTGGCTGGCGGTACTGGGCAATGTCATTTATGTTGATTCAAACACGGTCGTTCTGGATGCGAGCCGGCTTCCGATTTCTTTCGGAGATTTGACGGTTGGTACCAAAGTTGAAGTAAAAGCCATTGTTCAGGCAGACGGTTCCTTGCTTGCCGTACGCATCAAGATCGAAGATACTAACGCCAATGAAATAGAAATGCATGGTTCCATCGATACGCTCGGTACGGACTGGATCACCGTTTCGGGAGTAACCTTTGATGTGGATGCCAATACCATGGTGTTTGATCAGTTCAGGAATCCGATTAATTTCACGGATCTCATTTCCGGGTTGTTCGTGGAGATCAAGGGTCTGGTTCAAACGACCGGTAATCCGCTGGCTGTTAAGATAAAAATTGAAGACAGTCCCGATTTTTCCCAGGTAACCGGACCGATCAACAATGTCAGCGGAACTTCCATGAGTGTATCACAGCAAGTGGTAAGCTTTACCTCCAACATGGTCGTACTGGACAGCCAGTTTAATCCGGTAACCGTGGCTGACATTCAGCCGGGCGTAGTCGCCAGGGTGTGGATCGACAATTCCGATCCTTCAAATCCGGGCGCCATGCAGGTACAGCTGGATCCTCAGGTCACCTCGCTGACCAATCCGAATCCGGGAACGCTGCCACAGGCATTCAGCCTTAATCAGAATTACCCGAATCCTTTCAACCCGACAACGACGATTCCGTTTGCCATCACCGGTAACGGTTTCAACAAAGTCACTTTGCAGATATTCAACATTCTGGGCCAGAAAGTGAAAACACTTTATAACGGAGTACTGGCCGCCGGTAATTACAACTTCAAGTGGAACGGCACCAACGATGCGGGCAACCTGTTGCCGAGCGGTGTTTACTTCTACCAGTTGAAAGCCGGAAACAACTTCATCCAGGTAAAACGAATGCTGTTGGTGAAGTAAGCAATATATCAGAACCGGCTTCTGAAAAGAGGCCGGGTCTTTTCAAGTCTTCGGGCAGGAAAGGCGAGCCTCGTGTAAGATTGCGGAATCCATGCATGAGTGTCTCGCCTTTTTCTATTGTATTCAGATTCCGGTAAAAAAAAATTCATTTTCAGATTAATGCATTCTTCTCATCCTGTTATGCCTGCATATCGAATACCGGTCAAATCGGAAATATCCTTTTTCCAGCTGGTCAGGTCTTCCGCCGAAAACTCAGAGAATTTAGAATGGCCACACGCACGTGCCAGTATTTTCATCAATTCAGTGGTGGCCAGCAGATAATTGGCCAACTGTTCGGCCGATTTTTCAATCTCCAGCCTTGCCCGCAGATTGGCCTTTTGAGTCGCTATACCGACCGGACAATTGTTGGTGTGGCAGGCCCGCATTCCCAGACACCCGATAGCCTGCAAAGCAGAATTTGCAATCGCAACTCCGTCGGCCCCGAGAGCGAGGGCTTTAACGAAGTCGGATTCCGTGCGTAATCCGCCGGTAATGATCAGGGTGACGGCAGATGCGTTACGATTATCCAGGTGTCGTCTGGCCCGGGCCAGTGCGGCCATGGTGGGAACCGAAATATTTTCTTTAAAAATATTCGGCGCCGCCCCGGTTCCCCCGCCGCGTCCATCGAGAATGATATAATCCACACCAACATTCAAAGCAAAATCAATATCCTCTTCGATATGTTGCGCCGACATTTTGAACCAGACCGGAATACCGCCTGTCGCATCCCTCACCTCTCCCGCAACTTTCCGGAAATCCTCCACGGAAGACAAATCGGGAAAACGGGAAGGACTGACCGCCGGTTCTCCCTCTTTCAGACCGCGTACTTTTGCAATTCTCCCCATTACTTTTTCGCCGGGAAGGTGACCTCCGGTTCCGGTTTTTGCGCCCTGCCCCGCTTTAAAATGAAAAGCCTGGCACTTTTTTACCTTTTTAATATCCCAACCGAATTTTCCTGAGGCCAGCTCGTAAAAATAACGTGAATTGCTTTCCTGCTCTTCGGGCAGCATGCCTCCTTCACCGGAACAGATACCGGTTCCTGCCGTTTCCGCCCCTTTTGCCAATGCTATTTTAGCCTCTTCACTCAGTGCCCCAAAACTCATATCGCTCACAAAAACCGGTATTTCAAGCCGTAGCGGTTTCGTCGCGGACAGACCGATGACGAGAGAGGTGTCCACCAGGGCATCGTCCGCAAGAGGCTGCTTTGCCAGTTGAGCGGTAAGTATCTGAATATCTTTCCATTTCGGTAATTCCGTCAGCGAGACCCCCATGGCCGAAACAGAGCCGTGGTGACCGTACTTCCTTAACCCGTTGCGGGCCAGTTCGCGGATATAGTTATTAAACGGCTCATCAGGCGTCCCGTGAATATCTTCATACTGCCCGAGATATTTATTCCGGTCGAAAGGTTGTGGATTTCTTTTCGCCCACTCCCTCACCTGCTCCTCGTCAACAAGAACAGCATCCTGCCCGACATCAATCCGGGCTGAGAAGCGCGGTAAAGCCTCTTTGTTGTTGTATTCGGATACACCGCTATCGTACCGGTAATCCCAATTGTGCAAACCACAGATAAGATTGTTTCCATCAATGTGTCCGTCCGCCAGAAGTGCACCGCGGTGGAGGCAGCGACCATAGAAAACCGAGACATTTTCATCAAAACGAATAACAACCAGATCCACCTCGCCGGCAAGGGCATAGGTCGGTTCACGATCTTTCAGTTTGCTCCACTGGGCAATTTTTATATGCGAATCCAATTATCGTTCTCCCCATTAAAGAAATGAAATTTATAAAAACTGTACAGATCAGGTTACATTAAGGTGCAGAAACAAACTAATCCTGAAAACCGAACATGTTGATAAGGCTGTGTACGATTTCCTCATCCTCATAGTCAATGTCGTCAAAGCGAAAACCTATATCAAAGAAATCAGGGTTGACATCCGGTTTACACCACTTGGTTTCGGCTTTTAATACGAGATGCTTTTTGCCGCCATGCCCGGAAGGCAGATCCATACGCAAAGTCATTTTCTTGCCGGCTTCAATCTCCTTTTCCGAAATGACCATACATCCCTGTGGTGTGATATCAACAATGTAACCGAACGGCTGTTCGGCATTATTATTAAACACACGCAGATAAAAAATCAGGTGCCGGCGTTTGAAATTTCTTTTTTCATTCATAATAATTCCGATTTGAATTACCGGGTAAAATTATCAGATTCAGTTATGTATGTCAATAACAGAAGTGTTTATATCCGGATACGGCGCTTATTTACTGCTGTGGTTCCCGATACCCAAAATACTTGTGCGGAACAATTGTTTTGACTAGGGTTGTGATATACCCCGATAAACAAATCTGAACTAATTGTACCGGCAAGTTAACGCATCGCCGTTCGTAATACGGGAAATTGATCCCGATCGATTATTCCAGGCCCAAACGATTACGCCAGGTCGAATCTGCGACTGAATTCTTTGACCAGTAATCCAGCCATATTTCCTTATTGCGTTCGGCAGTGGTCGTCAACAGATGAGCACCATCCCCGAAACCGCTGATGTAGGACTCTTCCCAGCCCAGAATACGATACGGTACCTTGCTTTCGAAGCGAATACGCAAACTACGTTCGTCATTCTGATACTTAACCGAGTACACCCATTCGGCATCATTCTTTTGCAGAGCTGTGGTTGCTGTCAGGATTTTAACCGGCTTGTGCCGTAAACGGACATATTGCAGTCCCGGTATCATTTTTACCGTTCCAAGGGGAAGGGACTCCGGGTTAAGACGAATACGGGTCCACAGTTCATCTTCCAGCCAGGCCGGTTGCAATGCCAGTTGCTGATCCGCTTCTTTCTGAAAATAGGAATGCAGCATTACATCGTACCGGTCGCCGCGGTTGTTGATCTGCATGTAGGTATGCCCGCACCATTCCTGCGATGAGGACGATACTTTATAGGCATGCATTTTTGAAAGATCCACCGGCGAGAATACCGAGCTCATGATTGAATAGGGGTAAATACCGGTGTTGAATTTTCGTGTAAAATTCAGTTTCAGTACCGTTTCAGGCTTTTCCTGTTTCGGACCCCATTCGTACTTAACCTGTTTTTGCGGAAGAAAATCCTCCGTTACGAAAATCAGCACGGCATCCCCTTTGTGAATTTCTCCGTAACGTGCCTGCTGAAGTTTATAGCTCGTCAACTCCGCCTTACCCCGGAACCAGTAATCCCCGAATTCCGGGACCGGCGCCGGCGCGGTATGGTTGGACCCGCCGGCAAACAGTTTGAACAGGGAAGCGGCAAAAAATACCGTTAGTTTTGCCGGTAAACCGATATGCTTCATATTATTTTTCCTTTTAACTGATGAACGCCGTAGTCCTTTCCGGCATTCCGGTCATAATATTTTCCGGATCACATTTATTTAATGGTTAATTTAAGAACTTTCACCTGACAGAAAATGTAAGCGTACCGATACTTTCCACCGGATTGGCTTGTATGACGAACAAATTGTGCGTAATCTTTCATTTACAGATTCTCCTGCGGTTACTCGGGAGACTTTTGTTTTGCCGGATGAAAAATTAAATTATTCCGAAGTATCAATTTTAAACGTCAATGCCTGTCGAATTCGCATCGATGTGGTTAAATCTCCGAAATTGAACGGGAGTGAAATATGAGAAATATTGGAATTTACCTGTTGCTTTTATTCGTGCTGATGGTCCCGGTAATTCAAGCTCAGAGCACGGAAAAACCGGAAGGATTCGAGCAGATTCTGACCCGCGGCAGGATTGCGGCCATCACCAGTCCGCAATTTGTGACTGCCGACATGGCAGTGATCGACGATGATTCCTATGTACTCGGGGTTGTAATTGACGGACAGGTGAAGGCATACAGCCTGAACCTGCTCAATTCACATGAAGTGGTCAACGACAGGATCGGTGAAACCGAATTTGCGGCCGTTTGGTGACCGCTGGCCAATACGGCCGTCGTGTACGGCCGGGAATATAAAGGAAAAACCTATACGCTGGAAGCCTCCGGTGGCCTGACCAACAGCTCGCTGGTAATGCAGGATCGTGAAACAAACAGTTACTGGTCGCTGATGAAAAGTGAAGTCGTAGCCGGAAAATTAAAGGGACTGAAAGTCAATGAATTGCCGGTCGGCGAAAGGATGCGCTGGGCCGACTGGAAAAAAAAGCACCCGGACACACTCGTGCTTACGGTGCGTGGTAGACAGGACGCCACCGATGTGTATGCCGAATACTTTTCTTCCCGACGGGGATTCCGCGGACAAATGGCTTCCGATCACCGGCTGGACACCAAAGACCCGATCTTCGCCTTTCGTATTGGAAATAAAAACTACGCAATCGAGCAGGATGAAATTGAAGAAGGAGCCGTCTTCCATATAGCCGACGTTTATGTTTTCCTGTATCGCAATGATGACGCCGAAATGTTTGAATCGACTTCGGCATTTATTTCCAGGCAGGACTTTGAACAAAAGGACGGTATCTGGTTTGTGAAGGGCAGCGATTGTCGCTATGATGTTCAGCAGCGGAACTTCAGCGATGCAACTTGTGTCCAACCTCTTGCCGGATTTGATACATTCTGGTATAACTGGAGCCTGAACAACCCGGATACACAGATACTGGAAAACTAAATCGAAATGGTGTAATGTCTGTGAATCATCCGGCGGTTAAACAGCTGTTTACCATGATGCAGGAATCTGCAGACCCGAAAAAAGCGGTTCCCATGCAGGCCTATATGAAAACCGACCAGCCGTTTTACGGAATTCAGGCCGGGCCGCGAAAGGAAATATTCAGAAAATGGGCCGCTTCTTTTTCGCCTGCCGACAGGGAAGAATACGAACAGGTTATCAGCGAACTGTGGCGGGGCAAATACCGGGAAGACAGGTACCTGGCGCTGGAAACGGTGACCCGCTATAAAAAATACTATGGCATCGAATCATGGACCCTCTATTGCAAATTGATGCATACCGCCACCAACTGGGACACACTGGACTGGATTGCAGCCAAAATAATGTCGCCGCTGGTACAAAGGCATCGTGAACTTGAAAAGGAAATAAAGCAATGGCGTTCAGATGAAAACTTCTGGGCGCGCCGTGCTGCACTGCTGGTACACCTGAAGCACAAATCCGCAACCAATACCGAACTGCTGGCGGAAACGATTCTGTCGCTGGCCCCCGAAAAGGAATTTTTCATACGCAAGGCCATCGGCTGGGTTTTGCGGGAATATGCCAAAACGAATGCGGAATGGGTGAGAAATTTTGTAGCCCGGCATGAAAAAATTTTGTCCGCCTTAAGCCGCAAAGAAGCATTAAAAAATTCAGGGAATCAAAATCAACAATCAGGAATTGGGAAATTGAAATGAATGCGGCTTTCTCATTTCTTGCTGCTTGTTACTGGTTCCTTGTTGCTGCTCGTCACTCGTTACCACGGAGTGGTCCCTCCGGGACGCATCACGCTTTCGCAATGCTTTTTGAACGCCGCCAGTGTCGTATTCATCGATTGTCTGATGCCGGCGACCACTTCATCTGAAAATTGCTGCCCGTCCGTTAGTACAATGCGCAGACTCAGGCGGGTTCCGCCTTTATGCGGCTCCAGTTTAAAGTCGTTAACAAAATTAAGCCCCAGCGATGAAGAGGCTTTTTCAACGAACACGATGCTTTTTTTATGAACCTGGTTTTTGATGGTTACAAACACAATTTCCTGGTCATCGAATACGCAAACGTGTGAAGCATTAATACGGTTGATCTTGTATTCGGTGCGCATTTCCTTCATACCTGGCGCCCAGTGCACTTTCGATTCGTTATCGATCAGTTCGCGGTGCACAACGGCCAGCGGCGCATCGATCTCAATCACAAATTCCACCGGTTTTCCATCCAGTTGCAATACCGGTAATTTATCGGGCCTGGGCACTCTTTTCCGCAGTTCGGACATCTCTGAAAACCGGCAACGCACCGGGCCGAAATTTTCAACCTGCTCTTCAAGCGGTTGCCATTGCAGCCAGTCGGGTTTTGTCATTTCAGCTGCAGGAGCCGTATTCAGCAGCTCATCGGTGACCAGAATATATTCTCTGCTGTTAATGGAATTCTTGAGCAGTTTGTGGGCCAGGATCACCGTGCCGCCCATTATTTTACGATGGCTGTGTATTCGAACTTCGCTTAACTCTCCAAAATGAGCTACGAATTTCAGGGTTAACTGCGAAACCGTTTTACAGGCACCGCACTGGCAAACAGTATCCCTTTCAATGATGTTCAGGTAAGTATGAAAGTCAATAAACATTTTTTGTGCCTGAGATATAATCGATTCAAGCAAAGGCGCCTGCCCCATTTTGTAAAACAAAACGGCATCACCTTCAATTTCAGCAACCTGAAGATCAGTGCGGTTGGCCTCCAGCAGCACTTCGATCAATTCGGAAATAATATGATTGCTGTGCCGGATTTCGTTTTCCGTAACGAACCGGGTAAAACCACTGATATCAGGTATAAAAATCAGGCCGCCAGTTGACATGTTATGCTGATTCCTCATCTTAGTCACTTCAATGTAATAAGAATGGATCAAAATAAATAATGGAATTTACAGCAAAGGAAATTCCGCTTTCATTTCAGTAAAAATCTCTTCTTTTTTCAGGACCGCTAAAAACGATTTGTTTAGAAGATTTTATAAACGGGAAAGACAATGGAAAATGCCAGACTTTCAACACCCGGATTGGGCGGTCCCATGCCGGCATTGGATACATGGTTCAAACTGAATCCCATTTTAACGTCGTTTTTGTACCGTAGCGATATTTCCAGCTGCGAACGAAATTCCAGCCCAAAATAAAGATTCTTGCTTTTGCCGCCATAATAGAACCCCGGGGCAAAACTGGGGGTGATAAAGACCACATGCCACAGGGGCAGGTCAATCATCATCCCCGCATAAACATACCGGGCGCCGTCGCTGTTCATCATGACTCCGGCAAACGGATTCATCGGTCGTTCGCTGTCAATAAAACGGTATTCCAGCCGGCCTTCGACCGATTCTTCAGCCTGTTTTAAGAAATCGAAATGCGCAACGGTGATCGCCAGCTCGGAGCGATCGGATGCCGACAACGGCCGGTGAAAAAAAATAAGCAGCAGAATCTGGAATATTATGAAACTCCGCATTCCACACCCTTCCCAAAAAGACAATCTCACTCAAATTTAAACAAACGATTCAATGTTTCAAATAATTTCGACAGCTCCGGCTGAAAGCTGTAACGGCACATATTTTTTTCACACCATAAACTGTTTTGCGATGTATCATTTTATCCACAATTCCTTCCACAGGGGGTGAATACGGGTTAGCGCACCTGTATTCTGTTTCCGAAGAGGCCGGCTACAATAAATCCGCGTTCAAATCCCCGCCCTATTTAAAAACCGTACCCAGCGCAAACTTAATCAGCATAGACTCTTCTTCCGAGAAACCTGCGGAAACGTTCAGCGTAAAGCTTTTTTCAAGGGGAACCAGATAAAAGCCGAATCCGTAGCCGTTATGCCATTTATCCGAGTTTTCTCCGGATTGAATTACCCGGCCGCTGTCAAAAAACAATTTACCTCCGAAGCGCATCGGAATAACCGAAGATTTAATATCCGCCAGATGGAAACGCAGGTCGGAATTCATGAATACAATTGCATCACCGGTAAAACGGTAATTCAGATAACCGCGCAGGAAATTATTCTGTCCCAGGTTTAACTGCCGGTAAAATGGAATCTGCCCGTAACTGTCGCCGCCGCCTGCTTCCAGACCCAGCGTAACAGGCGTCAGTAAATCAGCGGTCATAAAATGCTCAAACCATGCCAGCGTAATTCCGTAATTGCTGTCACGATTATTGGTGATTACCCCATTCTTGTGCTGTATAAAAAGACGGGTACCGCGGGTGGGCAGAAAGGCGTCATCCCGGAAATCCAGATCAAGCAATACCTGTGCTTCGATCATATTTACTTTTTGCCTTCCGAAAAAATCCGTCGATCCGAAAAGGGTTTTGGCCTGATCAACCTGCGCTTCATTATTTTCATAATGTGCCTTGAATTCGAAACTGCTTTGTTTCCAGAATTCATTGACCAGACCGATTGTTGCCGTTCTCGAATCAAAACGGGTATCATAAAAATCATCCGTATACAACCCGTCATCTTTCACAGTTTCGTTTCCGAAACCAAAAAAACTGGTATAAGCCGAAGGTACGGCATAAACACCCTGCAGGGTCAGATCCCAGTCACCCAACAGCTGATGATAGCGTCCGTCGTATTGAAAAACAAGCGAACTGGAAGTGGATGCGGAGACACTGAAGGCATGTTTGCCGGCATAGGGCTTATGTCCGAATCCCTGAAAAGTGTATTCAATACCAAATCCCAGACTGAATCCGTCATTGGCATTATAGCCCAGCGAGGGCAGCGGGAAATAATGATCGTAGGCATAGGCGGTACGGTCGTAATTATAAACAAATTTCTGTGCCGTGGTAATACGTTCGGCTTCCGTACCGGCATATATGTCCGCATTCGGACTGTTTTCATAGATCAGCGTGTAACTTCCGGAACCGATAACCTGTGAGCGGTCATAAACATTATCCTGCTTCGGCCCCCCGATGATGCGTACCAGTATCGACTCATCACTCTTTCCTTCCAGATAAAAGATATCCTTTCCGTCCAGCCCGTACAGACGGATTTCCTTTGTTTCATCGGGAAAGAACCGACGACGATAATAGATCTGATTTCCTTTGTTCTTTGTCCCTTTAACATTGTAAACGGTAACATCCACCGTTCCGTCTTTATTACGCATCACGAAAAAATACTCACGCTTGTTCGAACCGACGACATCAACTTCTCCGGCCAGAAGTTCATAAAATTCCTCAATATATTTTTGAAGATCACGCAGCCGTGCTTTCAGTTTTGCCGCAATTTCTCTGCCGGAAAGATCATAGGTTTCCGGCGGCATGTTGCGCACGGCTCGTTCAATATCCTGCTCATCAATCGTATTCTGCACGAAGGCACAGGCATTCAGCCAATCCTGTTTTGATAATCGACTTCCGATAAAGCGGTCCAGGTGACGCGCCTGAAAAACCAGGCTGGGCAGCCCGACGATTTCATAGTCAAAATTTTCACCGCTTTCCTTGGCCCATTCGCGGTCTGCAAGCCAGGGCAGAATACCGTCCCAGCGGGAAAACACATGGTCACGGTCCCGCGGTATCGGTTTGTAAATAGTCATTTTCCCCTGTTTGTATCCGGCCCACTTCCAGTTGTCCTCGTGCTTGCCCCAGTCGCCCATCAAAATATCAAGTACACGCGCCCGGGCGAACAGGGTATCATCAACCATATTATCATGGTCGCGGTAAAGGTTGCGAAATAGTTTGTAACTGCGCAGAATTCTATCGGCTCCGGCAAATGACACTTCACCCTCATCCGGATTGGAGGGCAGGTCTTCCAGCATGCCCAGCATTCCGGCGTAGTCCCTGTGAAACGGCCCGAGTTTCGGATCATCGGGCATTACAAAGAGCTTCGGATGGGCGTGCAAAATATCCGCTTCGTTCAACAGAATATCGGCGGCCATCGCACCATAAGGGTGTTGTGTCGTTGTCTGATCGCGTACGATGTCCGCGGCTATGGTTTCACGCAATTCGTAGTCCAGCGCTTTTACCGGGTCTTTGTTAACCGAACGAAAAACATAACGCAGTCCGTTACCTGCCTTAAATTTCAACGATCTGGTTTGCCGCCCCCCGCCCCGCTTGTAGGGTGTCAATCCTGCAAAAGTCGTATCGAGGTCCAATACGGGAACCATGATCTCTGCGGTCCAGTCATCCCGATAGTGGTCGCCGAGAAAAAACCGGTGGACGGCGCCGGCGGCATATTCCGGGCCGGCGACTGTTTTCACCGGCTGCGGATATTTTTCAGCCATCGTTGCCGTTGATTTTAATTCCTTTGCACAGGGACGGTACGCCGTGTTCAGGGGCTCATTACCCGTCTCTTCACTGCAGGCAGACCGGTACAGGGTGAATTGCTTTCCGGCCTCAATGCCGGATTTCACTTTGTATTTCCAGACCTGTGTGCCCACGGCGCCGTCATCATAAAAAACCAATTCGAGCAAACCGGCTTCACGGGATGCATACAAGGCATCATCGTCATCGGCCGTGAATTTTCCCTTGCGCGGCGAACCGCTGTTCAGAAAATAGTTATCGTCCTTTTTCAGTATCTGCAGGTTACGCTCGTGTCCCGATACATAAACCAGTCCGCTGCGGTGAGAAATGATGTTTTTGAGTAATTTTCGAAAGGGGGTATAGTTCTCGTTGGAAATATCTTTGCTGCCGCCGATATTCTGTCGGTATGCCGGTTCCATGCTCCCCACAAAAGGCAAGGGCAGGTAAAGCCAGTCCACCCATTCGGTCAATGGAAAAAGGTATTCACTCAACGGGAAATGGCCACCGTATTTTCCCAGAGAAAAAACCGGGAAATGTCCGGTAAGGATCAGATTTTTACCACTGTTTTCGTCAATGATATCTTCCAGCTCCTCCTGAAACCCGTCGGTGGTGGCGATTTTGCAATCCGCATCCACGGGACCCGGTTTGCGGAAGGGATGGTTCCACCATTGCGTACTGATAGTGACCAGCCGGTTATGGTCGTCCAGTTCGATAATTTTCGGTCCCGGACAGCCCTTTTTTATGGCCCATTTTACATTTTTATACCTGAAGGATTTGACCAGTTTTTCAAGACGCCTGACTGATTTCCAACCGTTTTTTCCGGAGTTGTCCCAGTCCCGGTCCCCGGGCAGAAGAACCAGTTTTCCGTCCTGCAGATGTTTTGAAAGTTCCAGCACGCGTGAAACACGCAACGAATCCTGTCTTCGATATTTTCCGCGCAGATTCCCCTTCAGTAAGTCACCGGTCACCACCAGATTCAGGGGACCTTTCTGTGTATTTAAAAAAGATTCAAATTGATTGAACCATTCATCATCCGCCTGCAGCTGAACAAGATTGGCTGTGAACAGCACCCTTTGCTCGGCTTGGCGGGCGGCGACCTTATTGTGCGGAAATACGAACGTCAAAATCAGCAACAACCATAGTTTTTCAAATTTCATTTTCAGCCTTCGTTTTAAGATTCATTATGCAGGAAATATAACCTGCTCAACACAAAGTTTCACTATTTTGTCCCGCCCTTTCACACGACTTCTTTCACACTTTCCATCAACCCGTAAAACCCCTCACCCAGCGTCGGATGGATGTAAACGGCCCGTTTAAAGATAGTCCATGGAGCGTCGGCCAGCATGGCAGCCAGCAGTATCTGTACAACTTCACCGCCCTCCGGCGCCAAAACCGCTGCGCCGAGAATGCGATCATTCTCTGCATTGATCACGATTTTCATCAATCCCGCCGTTTCGCTGCGCTCAATAGCCCGCGCAACATGTGCCATCGGTTTACGACCGATTTTCAGACGGTATCCGGCGACACGCGCCTCTTTTTCCGAAAGGCCGACCCGGCCCAGTTCAGGATCGGTGAACAGCGCGTAGGGAATCAACCGGTTCCTGATGCTTCGTTTTTTTTCGTTTATCAGGTAATCAAACAATATCAGAAAATCATCATAGGAAACATTAGTGAATGCCGGCCCTCCCTTGATGTCACCGATGGCCCGGATTCCGGGTACATTTGTTTCCAGGTATTCATTGGTTTTCACATACCCGAAACGATCCGTCTCAACACCGGCCTTATCCAGGCCGAGATCATCACTGTTGGCGGTACGACCGATGGCGATCAGAAGATGGCTGCCTTCAAGAATCTGTCGACGATTATTTCCCGATTCAATAACCAGTTGAATGGTGGGGCCGATTTTTTTTACTTCGACCGCTTTGTGATCAAGGTAGAATACCATGCCCTCTTTTTCCAGCGCCCGTTGCAACTCGGCCCCAACTTCTTCATCTTCACGTGGCGTGATCTGCCCCGAAATTTCCACAATGGATACCTCGGCGCCCAGGCGTCGGTACAACTGACCGAATTCCAGCCCCAGGTAATTACCCCCGAGAACCAACAGGTGGGATGGAACCTGTCTCAGGTCCATCAGATTCTTATTGGTCAGGAAATCGACCCCGCTCAATCCGGGCAGATCCGGTATTCGCGGCCGGG
Organism: Calditrichota bacterium; assembly: GCA_024277055.1. Taxonomy (GTDB): domain Bacteria; phylum Calditrichota; class Calditrichia; order JAJRVZ01; family JAJRVZ01; genus JAJRVZ01. The sequence continues at coordinate 4,082 of JAJRVZ010000335.1, read as the reverse complement.
TTCCGGTATTGATGAATATTTTTTCACTGGTCAGAAGCTTATTGCCGACGGATACTTCCCGTGCCGATACAAACCGTCCGTGACCCCGGAACAAATCTATGTTGTCCCGTTCGGCAACCTGCTTTTCCTGTCCACCGCGCCAGGCAGCCACCATTTTGTTTTTCCGCTCGACAATGGCAGGCATGTTCACCGTTACCTCGCCGGTTTGAATCCCGAACTCACCGGCACGCCGGACATAATTGGCGATCTTTGCACTGGCAACCATGGTTTTAGTGGGCGTGCAGCCGTAATTTACACAACTGCCCCCCAGGTGTTCTTTTTCAATCATTGCAATTTTCCAGCCCTCATCGGCCAGACGGTGGGCCAGCGGATTGCCGCCCTGCCCGGAGCCGATTATTATTGCATCATATTTCATGCTGCTCTCCTGTTTCCTTTGTACGGGTTTCCTGCCCGGAGCTTTTCAGATTCCGAATGTTCAGATCAAACCAGGGCAGTGAACGGTAATCAAATTTACCGCTTTCAATAATGTTAAATTTTATTATTTCGAAATTAGGGCTCAAATCAAAATCACGGGGCAGAATCTGTGTAAAATGCCGCATGACGAGCCGGTCCCCGTAGGGGCTTTTCACGTTACCGCTCTCTGATGCCGGCAAAACCGGAGCGATCGGGTACCCCACATTTTGAAAAGCCCGGGCAATCATCCCTGAACAGATCACTTCAAAATCATTACAATTGCCCAGACAGGCACGCATATTTCTTTTTCTGAACGGATTCAACCATTTCGGCATCAGCATCAGGGCAATGTCGACGATATTCCGTTGGTCGTAATGCTTCCCGAGATCGGCAATAACAAGGTCCGTTACTTCCTGCATATCGCTTTTGCTAATGGCAAACGGCCGGCAGATACGTATGTTAAAATCCCGGTATTTGGTTACCGGTGAGGCGATTACACCCCGTGAAGCAAATGCCTCGATCAGCATGTACCGGGCACCTTCTCCGTATTGATCCAGAAGTGTTTCACGTAACGGACTGCCTTTTTTAATCAGCTCGTCGGCCACATAAAACGCAATGTGGCTCCAATGACTGGTGGAGAACAGTTTTATGATGCGGCTTATCTCCGAATCACCTTCTACCAGAAGCACATCTCCCTTGCGGATGTATTTTTTCAGGTTTCGCATATTGTTGGGAATGCGGTGGTCGTAATTACTTACTTTCTCATCCAGTCTGGCCAGCAGACTACGGTAGAAATTCTGCAGTATTTTATCCATTTTTTGAATAAGGCTCATGCTGCCACCCTGTTTTCCCCTTCGGAACGGGCAATGGGTGCGAGGCTTGAGTCGGGAATGCCGAAAGCCTGAACCAGTGCATGTGCATCCCCGGCAAGGTCGGTGCTCAATTGATCGACCATACCACGGATGGCCCGGCTTTTCACCCCCTCGAAGTAACCGCTTTCCAGAAACCAGCCCCGATCCGTTTCGATCCGCGACAAGGCAAAAAGAGAAGCCAGTTTCAACAATACCTTTTTCATCCGGATATTCCGAATCCGGACAACGGCTTCGGAAAAATGCTCGTAAATCAACCGTTCCGCGTGCGCAGCGGCCAGTTTTATCAGATGCGTCTGGCAGGCCAGGAAAGCGCGATAAGGGTTCTCCCCGCCGTCGATTCGTTTTTTCAGTCTTTTTGCTACGGAGTTCAACAGCCGTTGCTCCCGATACCGCAATGCTTCCTGATGAAAAACGGCGTCCTGTAAATGGCCGGCAGCGGTGTTTCGTCCTCCCAGCGGGTTCAGCTCGACGAGATTCCGGGCTGCCTCACCAGCGGCATATTTCAGCAAACCGAAAAGGTTCATTTCATTGAACTGTTGTTTGTAATCGGTCAGCAATCCGCGGGCGACCAGTTGCATCAACACCGTATTATCACCTTCAAAGGTCGTGAATATTTCAGAATCCGCTTTCAGATCGGCAAAACGGTTTATGGAAAGATAGCCGTTTCCGCCGCAACTTTCACGGCATTCCTGAATGGTTTCAGTCGTATTCCAGGTGCTCCAGGCTTTCAAGGCAGCCGCGAATGTTTCCACTTCTCTGCCGTTTTGTGCGCCTTGTTTCTCATACCTGCTGACGAGGTATTTAAGCGCAAAGTCCAGCGCATAGGCATTGGCCAGCAACGGCATCAGGCGGCGCTGGTGGGACGGATAATCAATTAAACGGGTTTCCGCTTCACCGGCCGGTCCGAACTGCCTGCGTGAGTAAGCATAATTAACGGCAATGGTCAGGGCTGCTTTCGCCGCGCTCAATGTGCCTGCAGCCACACTGATTCGTCCGGCCACCAGCGTGCCCAGCATGGTAAAAAAGCGCCGGTTTTCTCCGGCAATCGGACTGGTATAAATTCCGTCTTCCGATACCTCGGCGAAACGGTTTAACAGGTTCTCACGCGGAATACGGACGTGATCGAACCAGATACGACCGTTGTCCACACCGTTCAGTCCCATTTTATATCCGTTATCTTCGATTCGTACCCCGTTGCAAATCTTACCATTTTCATCGCGAAGAGGAACGAGAAAGGCATGCACGCCGTAATTTTCTTTACCGATAATGAGTTGGGCGAAAACGGTCGCAAGTCGGCCGTGCGCTGCGGCATTTCCGATATATTCCTTTCGTGCACTGTCCCGCGGCGTGTTTATTTCAAACTGCCGGATATGCGGGTCGTATATTGCTGTTGTTTCAATATCCCGCACATTGGAACCATGTCCGTATTCGGTCATGGCAAAACACCCCGGCAACTCCAGTGCACCGATTCGCTTTAAATACTTTTCATGATGTTGTTTTGTACCGAGTTGCAGAATGCTTCCGCCGAACAACCCAAATTGCACTCCGAATTTGACCGTCAGGCTGAGATCGTGTACGGCGAGCGTTTCAAATACCGCAATTGATGCAGTTGCCTGGTCCCGCCCGCCGTATTCCTGAGGATAAGCCAGTTTGCCGAGTCCCTGTGCTGCCAGAATTTTTGCCAGTCGCAGCACCTGCTCGCGGTGATCTTTTTTACTCCGGCCGTAAATGTGAGCAAAAACCGGATCGGATAACAAGCGGCGTACTTTTCTTCTCAGTTTACGATGTTCACCATCCAGCAGAATTTGCATTTTTTGAATACTGAACCGTGAGCGCGGAAATTTATCATTTTCAGATTTTTCAGGCCTCGGCGGATTCAGCAATTCCGCGGTGGCGTCGCTTCCGATAATTCCCAGTGCCTCCTCGATCTCCTCGAGAGCCAGACAGGCCTCCGGCGTGACACATCGTTGTGCTCCGTCGGAGGCACCGATACGGGCAATCTCCACACCTAATCGCGCCAGGGAAAGGCGCGAACTATCGGGGACATCCTCTGATGCACATCGTATGAGGCGCAGCCATGACTGCAACTGTCGGGTGTCCGGGGGCGTTTGCGGGTCCAGCCAGCAATCCAGCGTATTTTTTTCCCCGTCGGTAAGCCACGGCTGTTCACGAATCCTTTGTCTGATGGATTGCGCTTCGGACGGTGACAAAATTCCGTCCGCCCAGGCAACGTAAAGCATGGGAAGCAAGGAAAGTAGTCCCGGATACTGTTCCGGGCGCACCTGCGTTTTTTTTCCAGCTGTTTGATTGCTTTGGCTTTTCATTTCTCCTCCGGCGTTCGTCCGGCAACAGCATTAATTTTGTGTTGCAGTATCTTGCGCGGAACAGCCCCAACAATAAAATCAACAACCTCTCCATTTCTGAAAAACAGCAATGTGGGCAATTCACCGATACCATATTTTTCCTTCATACGCTGGTTGGCATCCACATCGAGCCAGGCAACGCGGATACGTCCTTCGAACTGACGCACGACGTCATCAATCATCGGTTGCAACAGGTGACAGCTGCCGCACCACTGAGCACCAAACTGTACCAGTACCGGTTGACGGCAGTGCAACACTTTGTTGCCAAAGGTTTTATCGGTCAATTGTATTATTCCGGATTTCTGCGCCATGATTAAACATACCTTCATTTTAATAAAATGCCGCCGCCCGAAGGCGGCAGCATTTCAGGGAGGTCACCTGTTTTTTTATTCCT
>JAJRVZ010000334.1 GCA_024277055.1 Calditrichota bacterium | reverse complement strand
GAGCGGATGCTGTAATCGGAATCCGGTTTTCTACTTCCTATATCATGCAGAGCGCGGCGGAGATCATGGTTTACGGAACCGCCGTTAAATTGAAATGACGAAGACCGGTCATCCTGAGGAATCCTTTAACGGAATTCTTGTTTGTAAATATTTAACATTCAGGTGTTCAGGCAGCGAAAGAATTAATCTGCCGTATGGCCTGGATACCGGCCGGTCATATCGTCGGCAGGTATTGAATACGGCTTAAAATTTTTCCCGTTGTTTCACAATCTTTCCCGAAGTAAACGAAAGTAATGTTCCGGAAATGAATACATACAATCAAAATTGTCCGGAAGCCTGATAGGCCTCTAATTTATTTGAAATTTTTTCCTTTTTGTGTAAATTCATCCAAAATAGCTTGATCAGGAAAAAGTGAATCAGATTGATTGTCTGGCCTTTGCGCCTCACCCGGATGACGCGGAATTGTTTTGCAGTGGTTTCCTTCTGAAAATAAAAAATGAGGGGGGAACTGCCGGAATTATTGATCTGACGGAAGGTGAATTAAGCAGCAACGGAGATCCCGAAACGCGGTCGGCCGAGGCGGAATCCAGCACGAAAGTTCTCGGCCTGGACATACGCCGAAATTTACGCTTAAGCGACGGAAATATTCAGAATGATCCGCAGAGCAGAACAAAGATAATCGAGGTGATTCGTGAATACCGTCCGCGAATCGTACTCCTTCCTGCGCCAAAGGATCGACATCCGGACCATGAGCACGCTTCGGCACTGATCAAAGATGCCGTATTTTTCTCCGGGTTGAAAAAAATCGAATCGGAGCAGGTGCCCTATCGACCCGGAACTGTGCTTTATTATATGATGCATACTGAATTTGAACCGGTGTTTTGTATTGATATAACCGAAGAGATGCCGAAAAAACTGGAGGCAATAAACTGTTTCAGGAGTCAGTTCGGGGCGGTGCAGGGAACCGGAACCTACATCAATAATCCGCAGTTTTTGCGGTCAATAAGCGATCGGGCCAGGTATTACGGTGCCCGGATCGGCGTAGAATTCGCCGAAGCTTATAATTTTGACGGAATATTGAAAGTAACTAACATTCTGTCTTTTTTTTCGTAAATGGCTGAAAGTAAAGCGGAGATAACGCATGAGTTTCAAATTCACTGAGGAAAGCTTTAAAGAAATAGAAGAAGTGCTGGGGATAGAATTCAGTCACCGTGGGGATCAGTATCGGGCCGTGCTGGTCGACAGTGAACAGAAACGCAAACTTACGCTGGAGATCTTTCCCGATATTCCCATTGGTTCCGGGGAAGGAAACCTGATATCCGTCTACACCGCCAGTGCACATATTCAATTGCATTTTTGTTCCGGTTTTGTCGCCAGTGAGATGCTGGGCGAGGTTACATTTATCGGTGAACACAACGGTTATGTTTCCGGCATCATTGTTGAAAAGAACGCTGCCTGTTCGACTTACTGCAATGTCGACTCCGCGCTGCTTTCCGGCGATTTTACAAAATTGGGGCCGGAGGTCATGCTTTCGGGGGTAGCGCTTTCACTTGCTGAACATTTGCTGGAAACAAGCGACAGCAGCAAATAACGGAATGAAGTTATTCCTGGACAGTTTTATAAATTATCTGCGATTCGAAAGACAATTATCCGAAAATACCGTTTCAGCCTACCAGAATGATATTTCCCGTTACATTCGGTTTCTGGCCACACAAAAAATAAATGATCCCGACCAGATATTGGACAAGCACATCAGGCAACTGATACAAGTCCTGGCGGAGCTGGGCATTTCTTCCGCTTCGCTGGCCAGAAATATTTCTTCCATCAAATCCTTTCACCGTTTTCTGATCGATGAGAATTATGTCAGAAAAGATCCGACGGAACTCATTACCGCCCCGAAAATCAGACGAAAACTTCCCGTTGTTCTTTCTTTTAAAGAAATCGAATCAATAATCGATACCTGCGCCGCGGATTCGGTGTTGGGTTTGCGTAACAGGGCGATGATAGAAACACTGTATGCGTGCGGCTTGCGGATAAGCGAATTGCTCGGACTTCAGGTAAAGGAAGTGTATTTTGATGATGAATTTATCAGAGTTTTCGGAAAGGGAGGAAAAGAACGGCTGGTCCCTATTTCAATCCGGGCCTTAAAAAATATACGTGCCTACTTGGATCGCAGCCGTCCTCAGCTGGCAAAATTCCGCGACGGGGAAGGTATCCTGTTCCTGAATGCACGCGGCAGACCCATGAGCAGAATGGGGTGCTGGAAAATCATCAATCAGGCATTTACTACAGCCAATATCAGGAAAAAAGTACATCCGCATTCCTTTCGCCATTCATTTGCCACTCATTTACTGGAGGGCGGGGCAGACCTGAGAGCCGTGCAGGAAATGCTGGGGCATGCCGATATTTCAACCACGCAGATCTATACCCATCTTGATCGATCTTACCTGAAAAAAGTTTACAAGCGATTTCATCCGAAAGCATAAAAAAATAAGCACTGCTGTTGTTATATTCATCACATTGTGTTATAATTTACGCTTTTAGGTTACAACGCGAAACAAAAGGTGTGATCCGGTACCTTCCGGCTTGTTCCACCAGTTAAAATAAAATGGATTTAATCTACCCGAAATCGGGCAGCCACGGTGGGATTTGATACGAGTACAATAAATTTCCGTGTATGGGCTGTGTATAACGCCGGTAATTCCACGTGCTCGTAAATCTTTAAAAATAAGGGTTTAGCATTAGCGGATTAATCCGATAATACCTGCTAAATTAAAATGGGTATACGCAATGCGGTTTGAATGCAACAGGGACGAATGCAGCGATTTTAATCTGATTTCAACCAGGGAATGGCTCGAAATCAATTCGAACGGCTGTTATGCCGCATCTACGATTTGTGGTATGAATGTGCGCCGGCAGCATGGTCTGCTCGTTGTCCCCACGAATGTCAACGATCAGGTTTCTGTGATTCTGTCTAAATTTGAAGAGTCCATTTTCATTGAAAACCGCGTATATGAACTATCCACCAACCAGTTTACCGGAGGCGTTTATCCCGAAGGTTACCGGCATCTGATTCAGTTCTCGTTGAATCCCTTTCCGAGGTTTATTTTTGAAATCGAAAACAGAAGAATTGAAAAAACGATTCTCCTGTTGCATGATCAAAACACACTCATTATTCGATATACCCTGAAAAACCAGGGCAATCCGGTCAAGCTTGTTTTGAAACCGATTATTGCCGGACGAGATGCCCAGGAATTGACGAAAGACATTCAGGGGGTGAATACAGACAGCTACATCGATGACGGCGTTGTTAAACTTGCACCCAGACCGCACCTGCCGGAATTGAGTATATTTTTCAACAAGGGTGAATATGTTCCCGCGCCCCTGTGGTACCACAATTACACCTATCCGGCAGATAAAATATTTCAAAATGATGAACGTATTGACGAGGACCTTTTCAATCCGGGTTTTTTCACCCATGAACTCGAGCCTTACGATTCGTATGATCTGTACATCAGCACCGAACAGGTGTATAATTTTGATTACGAGGAAATATACCGCAAAGAAAAAGCTTACCGGCTGCAAATCAGAAAAGAGGTTTCCGGGTTACCGGAGTACGTAAGGGAAATATCCAGAAAAATGGAAATCATGCATATCAGGGGAAACGCAAACCAAACCCTGAGTTTACCAACGCTGTTCTGGGGCGATATCAATCTGCGGGAATTTCTATTGTCTTTACTCGGGGTGATGGTAAACGAAAAGAATTACAGTGAAGTGAAACAAAATATTGTATTTCTTCTTTCCCGCATGCAGGATGGACTTTTACCCCTGCAATACCGGAAAAACACCTCGGCTGTGTCATACCAGGCGGCGGACTGCAGTCTTGAATTAATCAACCTTTCGTATTTTCTCTTTAAAAAAATCAAAGATCTGAACTTTGTTGAAGAAAAACTTTATGAACCGTTCAGGCAAATTATCGAAGCGTTTCAGAAGGGTACGCATTATAATATCTACATGGATAAAGACGGTCTTATTTTTTCCGGCGACAAGCAGCTGGCCATCAGCTGGATGCCGGTACTGAATGACAACGGGAAGGTTATTCGCTATGGTAAACTATCCGAAATAAATGCACTGTGGTACAACGCACTGAAAATAATGGAACTGTATTCGCAACAACTGGACAAAAAACGGATGATGAAAAAGTATGCGAATATGGCGAAGAAAACCAAAGAAAATTTTCTGGCAAAATTCTGGAATAAAAAACGAAAAATATTTTACGATTTTATTCGCGATGATTTCTCCGATGATTCTTTGCGCCTGAGCCAGGTATTGTTGCTGGCCCTGCCGTTCATTATGCCCGACAAAGAGCAGGGTAAGTTTCTGCTCAGGCACATCAAAGAAGAATTACTTACACCTTACGGATTGCGTACTCTTTCGCCGAAGGCCGGCAATTACAGAGCGCACGGTTCCACCGTTATTACCCGCTCTGATCCGGAGTATTACAACGGCGTCGTCTGGCCCTGGTCAATCGGCGTATATGTAGATGCCGTTCTTCATGTTAAAGACAAAAATTCAAAAACCCTGAAAGAACTTCATAAATTACTGGGTAATTTCAGCAAACTCTATTATGACGGTTGTCTGGGATACCTGCCTGAAGTGCTGGATGGCGAAGAGCCTTTTACCGTACGCGGCGCAACCGCACACTCGCTGGCAATGGCGGAATTGTTCCGCTCCTACTTTACCCTCGATGCCCTGGAACAAAACCTTCGGGAAACCGACTGACCTCACAGGATATAATTATATTGCTGCACTTATATTGCTGCACTGTTCTGTCTTGAAATTTACAGGCAGTTTCTGTAATCTTGTGCTCGTTAAAAATTGCTTACAGGAATGCTGATTCATGATTTTACAGAAAGAATTTGAAAGTGGGCTTGTTTACGAAAAATATCCGGATATCCTGGGCGATAATCTTCCACTTCACCAGCGACATTACAACCGGATTAGTATTTCCAAAGAATATGCCGCGCAGATAAGGGCCTTTAAATCGGCAAAGATTCTGGCCATAACGGAGCCGTGGTGCGGCGATTCCATTGCACTGCTGCCGCTGATACAGAGGATTTGTGAGTGTCATGGAAATTGGGAACTGAGGATAGCGCTGCGGGATGAAAACCCGGATTTGATTGACCGGTTCCTGACCCGGGGCGGAAGGGCCATACCGATTTTCATATTTCTCAATTCAGGTTTTGAATTGATTTTTCACTGGGGACCCCGTCCGAAAGCAGCACAGGATATATTTGAACAGCACCGGAAAACAATCGAACAGGGAAGAATCGAAAAAGCGGCAGTGATACGAAAAATACGCACTTTCTATTCCAGAGATAAAGGTCAAACCTCGTTGAAAGAACTGATGGAATTACTGCATGAGCACGAATGGTAACAAAGTACATGAAGGCAGGCGGCTGAATTTTATCTTTCAGGCTGTTGTACTTATAATCATTGCCGTAGGCATTCTTTATATTGCCCGGCCGATCGTTCTGCCGTTTTTGTTTGCCGTATTCCTTGCGATTATTCTGGACCCCATTGTTCAGTTGGCCGTACGGTTCAGAATTCCACATGCCCTGGCGGTTACCTTTACTATTCTATTTACCTTTTTTTTGTTTTACCTGCTGGGGCTTATTGTGTATGCCAGTACATCTTCATTTTCCGAACAGTGGCCGCTTTATGAGCGGAAATTCGGCAGCTATATAAACAGCCTGACGCTGACCATCGAAGATTGGCTCGGTGCTTCCCTGCAAAAAGATTTATTGCAAAAAATCGATTGGCTCGGTGCCATTCAGGAGTTTTCACTCACACAACGGGCAATCTCGAGCGTAGGTACGTTTGTTTCTTTTATCGGCAATGTACTGCTCGTACTTATATTTATCGTTTACCTGCTGATCGGCAAACAAAACCTTTTCAGTAAAATTCACCGGGCCTTCCGGGAAGAAAAGGCTGAAAAAATTATCGGGGTAATTGATAACATCATTCAGCAGGTACAAACCTACCTTGGCACAAAGACGCTGGTCAGCCTGATCACCGCTGTTTTAAGTTACATTCTGTTTCTGTCCTTCGGGCTGGATTTTGCGGTCATCTGGGCAATCATGATTTTCGTACTTAACTACATTCCCAATTTCGGTTCCATTCTTGCTTCGCTGTTGCCGATTCTGATTTCGCTGATCCAGTTCGAGTCGCTGTGGGCGGTACTGTGGATGGCTGTTATCCTGATGACCATTCAATTCGCCATCGGTAACGTGATCGAACCGCGCGTCATGGGGCGGCGACTGGGGCTCTCGACGCTGGTCGTGTTCTTGTCCCTGGTGCTCTGGAGCTGGATCTTCGGCCCGCTCGGAATGCTGCTCTCCGCTCCCTTGACCGCGATCTTGAAGATCGTGCTCGAGAACACCCAGGACTACCGCGCGATCGCGATCCTGATGGGACCGGCGGACGAAGAAGAGCCGGTCGAGAGTTGAGCCTGTCGGCGGACCGCGCGCTTTCCTCGGTCCTTTCGAGCGG
>JAJRVZ010000333.1 GCA_024277055.1 Calditrichota bacterium | reverse complement strand
GGGCCAAATGGTTCAAAAAATTAGATGGTTCGTCCAACTGGACGGTAGAAGGCAGCCGGCAGGTGTTTACGGATCGAATGGGCAGGGTTGCGTTCACACTTCGTGTCGAAGTCACCGATACCTTTAATAATGAGGTTAAAGAAGCAACAAAATACGTCGGCTTTGATGATCATCCATCCAAACTGACCTATTCAGTAGTAAACTATCCTAACCCTTTTAATCCGACAACTACGATCTCTTATTCCCTTCCGGAATCCGGATTGGTAACACTGGAAGTGTTTAACTATCTTGGACAAAAGGTAAACACACTGGTTAATGAAATAAAGTATCCCGGTTTTTACCGTGTTATCTGGGACACAATGAATGAATCCGACCGCCAGATAAGCAGCGGCGTATATTTTTACCGGATTAAAATCTCTTCGGCCGGTAAAACCGTTTTCACGGAAACCAGGAAAATGTTGTTTTTGAAATAGCCTGGGTTTCCCGGTATACTATTTCAGGTATAGCAGTTTTTTTATCGTTTTGCGTTGAATGCCCGAACGCATATTTTCGTATACTGTTTCCAGAATATATTCTCCGCTCGCAATAATTTGATCATCGTCCGTCATAGCATTCCAGACAAGACTGTGCTTTCCGGCCGGCAAATAAGCGGATGACAACGTGCGGATTTTCGTTCCCAGTAAATTGTAAATTGAAACCGTCACCCGACCGCTTTGCAGCGTCTGCAATTCGATGGTTACTACGGGGTTGAACGGGTTCGGATATGTTTTCACCAAAACGGGAGATTGCGGCGATAAACGGGCCGGAGATTCTATTCCGGTGGCAGTGACAGCCAGTTGCAGCGAATCTATCGTCAGTGGAGATTTATCCGCCTGCTGGTAGTAATTCTTAAATGTCAGAACTTCCGGTGTGTTGTACCGGAAAAGGTCTTCCGCAAAGCGGGGCGCGAGGGATTGGTAAAGCAGTTTAACCTGCAAGTCATAGGATTCCGCCCGGTTGAGATTGCCGATTCGATAAATAACGGTATCCACTCCGCTACCTTCGATTCCTCCGTCGATGTTAAAATTCGGGTCCTGTGCTGCCAACCCGGCCACCGCAGTGGAATCGGAATAGGGCCCCTGTGCGGTAAATCCCGCCGGCGGGATGCGGTTGTCTTTGATATAGCCGGCGCCGCGCAGTAAAGTATACGTGACATTACCGTCGACATCCTGCATCAGTGCCTGGTAAACCTGCACCTGTCCGGGGTCGGAAATGATATTATGATGATTCTCGTAAATTGAATCCAGTCCGGCAATTTCACCGGTTTGATTGTTCCAGGTTCCCGATTCGAAAACCGTCTGGCCGCTGCCGTTGCTGAGGGTGAAATGCAACCAGGAACGGCGGCTGGGATATGCGGTTGGAAATTTATGGCCGGATATGTTTTCAACGGCGATTCTGATTTCAAGCGTGTCGGTTCCCCGCCATCCGTACAGCGCATTCAATTTTGCCGTTTTGTTTTGCAACAATTGCAGGGTACGGGCAATGGTGCTGTCGAATTGTACGGACGTTGCCGTGACGCCGATTTCCGTTCCATGATTTTTCAGAATATTCAACATGAAAATATTGGCGCCGACAAAAAAATGCTTCGGATACGGTGAGCGCGCAGTAAGCCATATCGGACGGTTGGCGATCACCACCGGATCGTCAATTTCGGGCTGGTGACAGGTCTGGCACTGGATATCCTGTCCCGGATAAACACTGTTAGCCCATTCCAGGTAGGGCGTCTGTTCGGCGATTTCACCGACAATAGTTCCGCTGTTGTCCAGCGTGGGGGTAAAAAGGGTATGGCAGCTGCCGCAAAGATGCGATTCGTGTACCTGCGGTCCTTCGACAGGAGTATAATTCACCATTGTTTGCATTGGTCCGACAACCGGGTTTTGAAAAGGGCCGTAGATTAACCGGTCATTTTCTATGATGTAGTGACCGGAGAAACTGGCCGGTGTACCCAGATTGTCCGCTTTGATCTGATGGCAGGCCGTACAGCTGACGCCGTCCATGGCCAGCGGATCGTTGCGCATTTCCGAAAGGGAATAATACTGCTGCCCGTTAAAATGTGCCTCGGTGCGCCCCAACGGAGAATGGCAGGTGGTGCATTTATCTTCGATAAACTGTTGATATTCCGGGTGTGCCGTTATCTCTGCACTTACCTTTGCCTGCCAGAACGGGTCCCTGGCGGCGTTGGCCATCATCGTGGAACGCCATAGGGTTACCGGGGAAATATCCCTGCCGCTCGGATCGAGCAGGGCACTGGTGTTCGGAGACCCGGGCTGGTGGCAGGTGGCGCAATTTCCGGAACCGCTGAACAGGGTTGAGGTTTGTGTCGGCAGGTTCTGTGCGCTGATTTTATTAAACGAAAACAGCACAACTGCAATCAAAATCACTAAATTTCTGAACGTCATATCTGTCCTTCTGGTCATTATAACAGGTGTTTTCGGTTTATTGAAAAAGCAGTACGCTTCGCACAATATCAAGATTATTTTGATAATTTCAAAATCCGGAAGGCACCCCTGGCAACAACAACAAATAAAATTGCACCAATTACGAGATCAGGGTAGCGCGTGCCGGTGAAATGCACAAGAATTCCGGCGACCATGACACCCAAATTCACGACAATATCATTTGAAGTGAAAATAGCACTGGCCTGCATATGCGCTTCGGCGCTTTTTGCCCGGTTTATTAAAAAGAGGGATATACCGTTTCCGATCAACGCAAATACGGAAACGATGATCATGGCTTCAAAGACAGGTAATTCTGCGAAACCGAGAAATCTTCTGATCACTTCGGCGAACCCGACTACCGCGAGGAGCAACTGAAAATAACCGCTGAGTCCGGCAACCTGTTTTTTACGGGAAACCGCCTTTCCGACCGCCAGCAGGCTGAGACCGTATACAATAGCGTCTGCCAGCATATCCAGCGAATCGCCGACCAGGCCCATGGATGCGGCAATTATTCCGGCAACGATCTCCACGACGAAAAATCCAAAATTAATCGCCAGCACCGTCCACAATATTTTTCGCTGCACTCGCTGATCTTTTTCGTTAACTGTGTCACTGACCTTTTGCGTATGGGTTAGTGCCGAATCCAGATCAAGTTCATCTATCGATGTCAGGATTTCTTCGGTATCACCGGTATGCCAAACGTAGAGGGTCCGTTCGGGAATATCAAATTCCAGGCGCCGAATGGAGGCAATATCTTCCAGTTTCATCCGCAGGATATTTTCTTCCGCCGGGCAATCCATTTTGTTTATGATAAACGTAGCTTTTATCAGATCTGATTTTGTCTGCAATCGTCTTCCGTTGAGTTTTCAATTTGAATGGTGGTGTGCTGCACGGCGAATTCCTTTCTGAGTACATCGCTGACTTTTTTAATAAATCCGTCCTGATCAACCGATTCGTCCAGAACCACATGTACGGTTAAAGCCGTTTCGGTAGTGCTCATCGCCCAAATATGCAAGTCGTGAAAGCTGAGAACTTCCTTCAGGGAGCTCAGGTATTTCTCCAGCGCCGTTTTATCGATGTTTTCGGGCACCGCATCCAGTGCGAGATTAATGGAATCTTTCAGCAGCGACCATGTTCCCCAGAAAATAATCAGTGCAATCACTATGCTTACGAGGGGGTCCAGCCAGTATAATTCCGTAACGATAAGCAACAAACCTACCAGCACCACACCGAACGATATCGCCGCATCCGCGGCCATGTGTAAAAAGGCGCCCTTGATGTTCAAATCGTGTTTTCGTCCCGAAAAAAACAGGAAGGCCGTTACCGTGTTTATTACAACGCCGATGCCGGCCACGATCATTACTATTTTCCCGGGAATGACCTGGGGATTTGCGAACCTGCCGACGGCTTCCCAGATAATAACGCCGATGGCAACCAGCAGAATAAGCGCGTTCAGAAAGGCCGCCAGCACCGATGATTTTTTGAATCCGTAGGTGTATTTTTCCGTTGGTGATTTTCTGACGAGATAGGCAGCGCCCCACGCCAGCATCAGACCCAGTACGTCACTCAGGTTGTGACCGGCGTCAGCGATTAATGCCAGTGAATTTATATATATCCCGTATCCTGCTTCAATCAGGATATAAATCAGGTTCAGCGATATTCCGACCGCAAATGCTTTGCTGTAATTCTTCTGCTCGTGAATATGCTCGTGGGCCATTTCAGCTGTTTCCTTGAAATAGTTAAATATTTTTATTTCCGGCCGCGCCGGACTTTTTCAGATTGCATTTTCTCCTTCTTCACCGGTACGGATACTTTTTGCCCGGATAACTTCCGTGATAAATATCTTACCATCTCCGATACGTCCCGTATGAGCATTCCTGTAAATACAATCCACAATTTTTTCCACATCCTTATCCGGGCAAACAATCTCAATTTTGATTTTCGGAGTAAATTCCACAACATATTCCTGATAGTAATGCGGGAAACTTTCATCCTTTTCACGCCCAAAACCGCGTACCTCGCATACCGATATTCCGTGAATATGAATTTTTTTCAGGGCCGTTTCCACTTTGTTCAGCATAAAGGGCTGAATATAGGCTTTGATTTCCATCATGACGTTCTCTCCTTATTTATAGGTCCCGGAGAAGGAAAATGATTTTGCCTTCCCCGGGAAGCACCAATTTAAAACTCCACTCTCTTTTTCTCAAACCATGCGTACAGGGTGGGCAGCACGAAGAGTGTTAAAAAAGTAGATGAAACCAGGCCGCCGATAACGACCGTTGCCAGGGGGCGTTGAACCTCCGACCCGGTTCCGCTTGAAAACAATAACGGAACCAGACCAAGACTAGCCACCAGCGCAGTCATTAAAACCGGTCGCAATCTCAGCCGGGAACCGGTAACCACCGCATCGTGCAGGTCCAGGCCTTCATCCCGCAACTGGTTGAAATAAGATACCATTACGACACCGTTTAATACAGCGACACCGAACAGTGCGATAAATCCTACCGAAGCAGGGACACTCAGGTATAATCCGGTGACGAATAACGCAAGAATACCGCCAATCATTGCGAATGGTACATTCAGAATTATGAGGAAAGCGTTACGTACCGAATTAAAAGTTGAAAACAGCATAATGAAGATTAACAAAATGGTCAACGGTACGATAAGGGCCAGTCGCGCCATGGCTCGTTGCTGGTTTTCGAACTGTCCGCCGAAAGTAACATAGTAACCGGGTGGTAAATCCACCCTTTCAGCGATTCTGTTTTTGGCCTCAGCCACAAAACCGCCCATATCCCGACCTTCCACATTACACTGGATTGATATACGGCGCTGACTGTTGTCACGGCTTATTTGTTTCGGACCGACGATTAAGCTGATTTCGGCAACCTGTATGAGCGGG
>JAJRVZ010000332.1 GCA_024277055.1 Calditrichota bacterium | reverse complement strand
GGTGTTGGGCGGTACGTTTTTTCTGGCCTTCGGCCTGATCCTGACCCTGATGCGCTCGGAAGTACTGGTGCGGGACGATACCTTCGGTTTTGCCACCTTTTTTCTGTCGCTGGCACTGGGCAATTTAATGTACTTTGTTTTCAAACCGGAGCGCTGGATTAATTTTACATGGGGACTGATTTTCGGAGCGGTCGGTGGGTTGTTGTTGCTGGCTTATTATAATTATTATCCGGACTGGTACATTTACGACCAACTGGACAGGTACTGGCCGCTGGCTCTGATCGCCATCGGGGTAACGATTATTCTGAAAGGTTTGCGGCATAAACAACACTCGATGCACATCGGTCAGCAGTAATATTTGGTAAAAATCCAATTCATTGCTCCCCGCCTCTGTTGAAAGATGGCGGGGAGTTTTATATTTTCCCGATTTTCAAGAGTGAACCGGAAGCATAATGATAAAAGGCGTTTTAACTCCACCGGGTGATAAATCGATATCCCACCGTGCCGCGTTGTTTTCCGCGCTGCGCAACGGCAGATCGCAATTTACAAATTTCCCGGCAAGCGGCGACTGTCTGGCAACCCTGCACTGCCTGGCACGATTGGGAATTGATCACCGGCTGGAGGGCGAAAACCTGGTTTTGTCGGGAAGAAACAGGGGCGACTGGCGACCACCGGAAAAACCGTTGGATGCAGCCAATTCGGGTACGACCATGCGACTGCTTTCAGGGATACTTGCGGCACAACCGTTCAGCAGTACCATCAGCGGCGATGAGCATTTGCAGAAGCGACCGATGAAACGCATTATCGATCCGCTGCGGCAAATGGGTGCAAGCATTCAGGGGGAGCAGGACCGCTTTCCCCCCCTGCGGTTTGAGCCGGTTGCTCAATTAAACGCTATCCGCTACGAATTACCGGTTGCCAGCGCACAGGTGAAATCCTGCGTACTGCTGGCAGGACTATTCGCAGAGGGACAAACGGTTGTTGTCGAGAAGGAAAGCAGTCGGGATCATACGGAGCGTATGTTGTCGCTGCCGGTGCTGGAAAAGGAAAACGGCAACCGCCAAATAATTTCCCATTCCGCTGTCGAAATCCCCGATCTTTCCATGGCTGTACCCGGCGATATTTCATCTGCCGCATTCTTTATCGCCGCCGCTTTACTGGTTCCGGGCTCGGAACTACAGATCAGAAATGTTTCGTTGAATCCAACTCGCACGGCATTTCTGGACGTCGTGCGCAATATGGGCGCCGGGCTGGAAATCGAAAGGGTGACCGATAAACCCGAGCCGGCCGGTAATATACTGGTGCGCTATTCAAAACTGGTGAACAAACCGGTGCGGGAAGACCTGATCGCCAACCTCATCGACGAAATTCCGATTCTCAGCCTGCTGGCCTCGCAGGCTGACGGGGAATTTGAACTTCACGGCATTCAGGAGTTGCGGGTGAAAGAATCGGACCGGATCGAGGCCATCTGCAGCAACCTGAAGAACCTGGGCGTTGCGATCGAAGAATTTGATGACGGATTTAAAATCAAAGGTCCGCAAAAATTGCGCGGCGGACGCATAAACTGTTTCGGCGATCATCGTATCGCCATGACTTTCGGCATTGCCGGGTTGTCGGCGGACGGTCCGGTCGAAATTGATTCTCCCTCGGTTGCGGCTGTTTCCTTCCCCGATTTCTGGAATGAATTAAAAAGGTTGTCGTCGTGAAAGAGAAATACGGTATTCTCGGCTTCCCGGTGGAACATTCGCTTTCGCCGGTAATTCACAACACCGCCTTCCGGCATCTGAATATTTCCGCCGGGTATGAGCGCATCGGCATTGACCCGGGTCGTTTTGACGAAACCATTTAAAAACTGAAACGGCAACCTTATTCCGGCTTTAATGTTACTATACCCTACAAGTCCCGAATCCTGCCTTTTCTCGATGAGCTCAGCGATGAGGCGGCTGTCATCGGCGCTGTGAATACGGTTGTAATTCGCAACGGGAAATGGCTCGGTTTCAATACCGATGTAAACGGATTTTTACATCCGCTGCGTAACCTGAATAAAAAAATAAGCCGGTGTGTGGTGCTGGGCAGCGGCGGGGCATCACGTGCGGTGTTGTACGGGCTGATGAAACGTCTCGTACCGCAACGAGTAGTGTTGTGTGCCCGTAACCGGCCCGCCGCACAACGATTACAGGGAGAATTACGTCCCGTGAACCGGGAGGTGGAGTTCATAGTGGATACTTTGGCAGCTGCGGAAAAATACCTGCCCGAAACCGATCTGCTGGTGAATACGACGCCGATCGGGATGTTTCCACGGAACGATGAAAAGCCGTTAAAATCCCTTTCGACCGTGAAGCCCGATAGTATTATTTACGATTTGATCTACAATCCGATACAGACTTTACTGCTCAAAGAGGCTGAACAGTGCGGCCGGCCAACGATTCGTTTCAATGGCTTTGAAATGCTGATACGGCAGGCGGCTGCGGCTTTTCAACTATGGACGGGAAAAGATTTGCCGGTGGATATTTGCTCGGCAGCTTTGCGCCGTGCACTGGCAGCTTAATCACCCTCGTTCTCTTCGCTGTCGCCAATTTCCTTTTTAGACGCCAGATCGACCTGTTTACCGAAGCGGCGGGCATTGGTGCTGTACTCTTTAATGCGCTTCTGAACACGATCGAATATGGAATCCTTTGTAAACGTGCCGTCTTTGTGCATCTGTCCGGCGGGAATACCGGTGAGAATTTCGATGCCTTCTTCAATTTTATTCACCGCCCAGATATTGAATTTACCTTTGGCCACCGCTTCTACGACTTCATCGTTGAGCATCAGGTTTTTGACGTTTGCCGTGGGAATGATGACCCCCTGTTTACCGTTGAGCCGTTGCATTTTGCAGACGTCATAAAAGCCCTCGATTTTTTCGTTCACGCCGCCGATGGCCTGCACCTCGCCTTTCTGATTCACCGAACCGGTTACGGCGATACCCTGGTAAATGGGCGCCTGCGCCAGCGAGGAGAGCAGGGCGTACAATTCGGCACAGGAGGCGCTGTCGCCGTCGATGCGGCCGTAACTTTGCTCGAACGTGATGCTGGCGGAAAAGGACAGCGGAATATGTCTGCCGAACAGGCCGGCGAAATAGCCGTTGAGAATAAGCATGCCTTTATCGTGAATGCGTCCGCTCAGTTTGGCTTCCCGTTCAATATTAATGATACCTTTACTGCCGATATACGTGGAGACGGTGATGCGGTTCGGTTTACCGAATGAGTAATCGCCGAGGCTGTAAACGGCGAGCCCGTTTATCTGTCCCGCCTTAAAGCTGTTTACATCGAATATCAGTGATTTTTCACGGATTGAGTTCAATATTTTTTCTTCGCTCAGGTTTCTGCGGAATTTTTCTTCCAGTACGGCTTTTTTGACGTCGGCGGGCGTAACCACTTTGCGGCGGGAAGATTTTGCCCAGTAGGAAGCCTCGCGAATAAGGCGCACGATCTCGGAAAAGTGCAGGGACAATCTCCCCTGGTGATCGACAAGACGCATGGCCTGTTCGATGATCGCCCGCACCGCCTCGCGACCGAAGGGCAGTAATTTTTCCTCACGGACCACCCGGGCGATAAACTGCACATATTTGTAAATATTTCGTTTGCTGTCCGGAACTTCGTAGTCGAAATCGGCCCGCACTTTTATGATTTTGCGGAATTCGTCGTCGTAGGCATGCAGGGCATGGTAAGCCTGCCGGTGACCGATGATGATCACTATGACATCGATGGGAATGGGCGCCGGTTTCAGACCGGCTGAGGTCATGTAACCCGAGAATTCGTGAACATCTTCAATATGCAGACAGCGGCTGCGCAGGGTGCGTTTCAGGGCGTCGTAAACAAACGGCTGACGCACGATCTGATCGATATCCAGAATCAGGTAGCCGCCGTTGGCTTTCAGAATGGATCCTGCTTTGATCAGGGTATAATCGGTGTACAGGTAACCCATGTACGACTTTTTCTCGATGCGCCCGAAAAGATTGTTGTAAGTAGGGTTGAGTTCGTGAATCACCGGCGCGCCTTTCAGGTTGGAGTTATCCACGGCTACATTAATGCGGTATTTGTCGGCCTGTTTCGGCGGCTGGTTGTTTCCGCCGCCGTTCTGCTGCTCCTGGTTTATTCCCATGAAAGCGTAGACATTTTGTACGATATCCTCGATAACCTGGTTAAAATAATTTTGCACCATTTTACAGTCGCTGTAGCGCTCGAAAAGCGGTGAAAACTTGGATTCCAAAATAAAGCGGGCGGTTTCCATATCCAGGGCATCGATTTCCTCTTCGATGTCGCGATCGAGCAGGGCGATTTCACGCATGGCGTTTTTCAGGTGTTGCTGGATGCTTTGCAGGCTTTTATCAATTCCGGCTTTTTGCGCTTTCGTCATTTTCTGGTATTGTTCTTCATCGAGCGGTTTTTCGTCAACGATGGGAATGGTCTGGAAACCGGAATTGGTGCTTTTGATCTGAATATTCAGCGCACTGGCTTTTTCTTCCAGATCGCCGAATATTTTGCGTTTTTTCACCTGAAACGCTTCGACCACCTCATTTTTCTTTTTCGCATAATCCTCGCCTTCGAAAGTTTTCACCAGTGCGTTTTTTAATCCGGACATCAGCCGTGAAAAATCCCTTTCCAGTTTGCGTGCCCGTCCTTTAGGCAGTTCCAGCGCCAGCGGCTCGTCGGGCTGTTCGAAATTGTAAACGAAAACCCAGTCTCCGGGAGTCGGTTTGCGCGCGGCCATTTTGTTCAGCAGATCTTTGACAATGGTGGTACGGCCGGTGCCGCGCATTCCGGTAACGAAAATATTATAGGAAGGGTCATCGATCTGCAGGCCGAATTTTATGGCGCGCACGGCGCGGTCCTGCCCGATAACGGATTCAAGGGGAGGGACGTCACTGGTAGTATCAAATTCGATATATTCAAGCTTTATAATTCTTTTCAGTCGATCGGGTGACAGCCGGCAATCACGGGACATGTTGCAGCTCCTTCCGGATTTTTTGGAATTAATTAATAAATGAAGGTACGCACGGCAAAATTTTTACGCAAGGGGTATTAAACTCCACCAGTCGGTTGAATATGAAAAACGGGGTTACTAAATTGAAGTTCATAACGGGAGTAGCAGGTGCCCGGTGGTGCCCCCGGTCTTCAAAACCGCGTGTGTCCCGGTAAACACGGGATTTGTGGGTTCGACTCCCATCTACTCCCGCTATTTTCTTCTCCTTAAAGACACTGCCATACACTGTATTTTTATTTCCTGCCTGTCATCGGGGAATTTGAAGGAAATCGCACTTTCGAAACAATTTGGGGTGACTGAACGGTTTTAGATGCGGTTGTTACCTCCTGTCAGAAATCAGGCAGCGTGTTTCCAGTTGAATTTCTAATCCTGTGTGGATGTGTTCAATAAAAAAGGATAGATAAACGAAGAAAACGGCCTGCCACTCTAAATGTTTTTAAACGGAATAGCAGAATAAATTGTATGGATCAGGTTGGAATTATTTTTTAATCTTTTATCCGAACTCTGATACACTGGTTCATACTAAAAAAAGATGCGGCGGACATTTTTCTCGATATTTTCTGATAACCGGTTATATTTGTAATACTTTAACGTAATACTTTGCGGGAGCATAATATGCCAACGTTACACAAAATCGGCAATTTTGATAACAAAGAATTTAAAAGATTTTGAGTCCGGTGAACTAAAATTTCCCGATTTGGTAGTAATGACACCCAACAAATGTTATAAATTTATTTGAAGGAACAGAAATATGAGTACATTGTCGATAAGAGTTCCGGATACACTGAAAGAGAAAGCAACACGATTAGCCCGTAAAAATGAAATGTCTTTTAATTTAATGCTCTCGTAAATCAATGGCTGCAAATTGCAGTTGTCAGGGAAGAGACCCTGGAATGGATGGAAAGCAGGTTAAATGATAAAAACCCGGAAGTACTTATTTCTGAATTTGGTAAATATTTAAGCAAATCAAAACGAGGTAAAGAACCATCCGCAACTGAAATCAATCGATTATTACAATAAGATCACTAATATTATTTTACCTTAGTTGTTTGAAATACAATAACATCATTAACCGGCGCAGGAAATTGACGGCTGTGACCTGCACCTCAAAACAACATCACAAATTCCGGGCAGAAGCATGAACAACGCCCTTTCTGCTGATATTTACAAATTCAGCGGTAAGGAGTTGGATGAGGAGAATTGATTGGATTGGTACTATTTCCGCGTAAGCTATTTTAATCCCGCCGTTACAGGCCTCCGGGGATAATGCCACCGGCACTGGGAACGGAAGCCGACAACGGGCCGGAGGGCTGTGAAATATACAATAATTCCCCTTTCACCCCTTGACAAATAAGTTAAGCATCGTTAGAATGGTGACGAAGCTTATATATCAGGGGAAATAACAGAGATTTCAAAAGGGGCTATATGAAATTCAATCAGTATTTTCTCATCGCCGTTATAGTTTTATTTTTCACCGCCTGTGGAGAAGACCCGCTGGTACAGGCTAAAAAGGCATTCGAAGCGGGAAATTATACCGAGGCGATTAATCATTTCCGGCAACTGAGCGCGGAACAGATAAACGATCCTGCGATCAGGGAAATGATGGCGCTGGCCCACATGTACAGGGGAAAAGAACTTTTCGAAAGAACGAAAAATATTGAATCTTTTTCCCGTAACCATAAAAAAGCGGAAATCATCAAACCTGAAAATCCCTCGCAGGACTTTAAATCAAAATACAGTCAGCTGCTGTGTTCCCTCGCTGAAAGTTATTTGAAAACCCGGGCGGAAAATGAAATAAAAAAAGAGGCCTATGCAAAACAGGCTTTCGAGGCAATCGACTATGCGATCCAAATGGATTCGACCAATACCACCGCGGCGAAACTTTTGCAGGAGACGTTGAAAAACAGTT
>JAJRVZ010000331.1 GCA_024277055.1 Calditrichota bacterium | reverse complement strand
TTGCTCTGGATCAGAGAAACCATATTGCCGTCCCTGTCGGCCACGGTAAGATAAACGGTATCGCCGTTCTGCGGCGGGTCGCCCGGCTCATAGCTGCGGGCGGCGCGATGATCGTTTATCAGCTTGCGGCGTTCATTGGCATAATCCTTTGAAATAAGCCAGTCAACCGGAATTGTATTGAATGCCGGGTCGGCGTAAAACCTGGCGCGGTCTTCATAGGCCAGTTTTTTGGCTTCCACGAAATAATGAATATGCTCTTTACTGCCGAAACCGAAGGAGGCGATATCGTATCCTTCGAGAATGTTCAGTATTTGCAGAGCCGCAATGCCCTGACCATTCGGGGGCAATTCCCAAACATCGTATCCGCGGTAACGGGTGGAAACCGGTTCCACCCATTCCGAATGATGAGCAGCCAGATCCTCAAAAGATAAAAAGCCACCGTTTTCTTTCATATAATTTGCAATCGTCCGGGCGATATCTCCTTTATAAAAAGCGTCGCGCCCCTCAGTCGCTATAGTCTGCAGGGTGGAAGCAAGGCCGGGGTTTTTAAATATTTCACCTTTCTGCGGCGCTTTTCCGTCGATGGTGAAAGTATTCAGAAAATTCGGATATTTTTTCCGGGAATTAATGCTGCGCTGCCAGTTATATGCGATCACTTCGGTAACCGGGAATCCGTTGCGCGCATAATCGATAACCGGTTTCAGGATTTTTTCCATTGAAAGTTTTCCGAACTTACCGTGCAACTCGAACCAGCCGTCCACGCAGCCGGGAACACTGACCGGCAGGGGACCGAGGGCGGGGATGGACGTATAGCCGTGATCCTTATACCATTGCAGGGTCAGCGATTTCGGCGAGCGGCCGCCGGCATTGAGTCCGTAAAGTTTCCGTGTTTCCGCATCCCAGACAACGGCGAACAGGTCTCCGCCGATACCGTTGCTGACCGGCTCCACCAGGCCGAGAACGGCGTTGGCGGCAATAGCCGCATCCACGGCATTACCGCCGGCCTTCAGAATATCCAGCGCTGCCTGAGTGGCCAGCGGCTGGCTGGTGGCGGCCATACCGTGCCGGGCAATAACTTCCGAACGGGTTGCAAACGGCTTTCCGGTGATTCGGTCAGCTGCCATTGTAATGCCTCCGATACATAACAGTACGATCAAAGTAAAAGCTCTCATGGCGCCTCCAAGGGGTAAAAACAAATTGCTTTGAAATCAAATTTACCGGGACCCGGAAGACATAAAAATTCATTTTGAACCGGGACAAGGCCGGAATCAATTTAAAAAAATCATTCATAAAACCGCTTCGAATTATCCAACAGGGCCGGGTTGAATATACAAAAAAATCAAAAACACAGTCTATAGCCGCAGTTCAAAAAAAAGGATAGAAAATATGACAATATTTGGAATTTTCATTTGACATATTGTGTCGCTTTATTTAAGTTTGTTCACGTATCAAATTATCTAGTAAAAACAAACAGTTAAATGTTTTTACCAGGTAGTTATCCGCACACTCGCTCAAATTACAGGAATCATGGGTAGAGTAAAATCTACTGAACAGAACGGTTGGAATAAATGAAAGGTTGATCCGGTCCGCAAGAATTCGGATTTGATAATCATTCATCAAACGGCATGAAATTTCATACCTGTTTCTGCCTGTCGTTTCCTGTTCTACTTAAGGAGGCTGTATATGTACAGAAAGTCACTGTCAGTAGTGCTGGCCCTCTTGATCGTACTTTCCTTTTCAAATTTATATGCAGGTACCACCGGGAAAATCGCCGGAAAGGTAGTTGACTCCCAAAGCAAAGAACCTCTGGCCGGTGTCAATGTATATCTGGAAGGTACGCGACTGGGCGCCGCTACTGATGTGGACGGTTCCTATTTTATTGTAAATGTTCCCCCCGGTGTATATACGCTGGTCTGCGAATTCGTGGGGTATGCTCCCTCACGGATAACGGAGGTGGAAGTAAAAATCGACCTTACTACAATTATAAAAGTTGAAATGCAGTCGGAGATCATGACCGCGGAAGCCGTGGTGGTGGTGGCGGAAAAACCGGTTATCCAGAAAGATGTGGCGGCCAGCCAGATCAGTGTCAATTCCGATGAAATTCAGGCGCTGCCGGTTACGAGTATCGGGGAAGTCGTCGGGCTTCAGGCCGGTGTGTCATCCGATTTTTCGATTCGCGGCAGCGGTTCGGACCAGACCCTGTTCATGGTAGATGGCGTTACCCTGCGGGATGACCGTAACAACCAGCCCATAGTCGGTGTGCCGCTGAGCGCGGTACAGGAAGTTTCCGTTCAATCCGGCGGGTTTGGTGCGGAGTATAATAATGTCCGTTCCGGCGTTGTCAATCTGGTTACCAAGGAAGGCGATCGTAATCGTTACGAGGGAACCGTTACGTACAAAATAAAACCTCCGACCGCCAAACATTTCGGCATTTCACCCTACGATCCGATGTCCTACTGGATGCGCCCGTACAACGATCCGGCGGTGATGTGGACCGGTACGGAGAACGGCGCCTGGGATGAATACACCAAAAGACAGTATCCCCGCTTCGACGGCTGGAACAAGGTTTCGGAAATCAGCTTGCAGGATGACGATCCGACGAACGATCTGACTCCCGAAGCTGCAAGGAGATTATTTTTATGGCAGCACCGCAAACAGGGTGATATTAAAGAACCCGATTATTATTTCGACGCAGGGTTCGGCGGACCCGTTCCTTTCGTTTCGAGAGAACTGGGCAACCTCAGGTTCTATGCATCGTTCCAGCGCGAACGGGATGCATACATGATCGAATTGTCGCGGGATGCCCTGATCAACCAGAGTCTGATGGTGAAACTGACTTCGGATATATCCGGGGATATGAAATTGAGTATCACCGGGCTGTACGGCGAAATTTATGCCACTTCGCTGTCCCGGTCGGGCGGAACCACTTATTTCGACTCCCCGTTTGATATTGCCAATGCTGTGGATCGCAGAGGCTTTACCGTTCCGTGGAGGATTTTTACCAATATATACTGGGCGCCCACCAGCCGCTATTTTCATTCTTTCGCGGCCAAGCTCACGCACCAGCTCAGTTCCAGCAGTTATTACACCATTCAGTTGAAAAGGGTAGGTCAGAAATATTTCACCTCTGCCGGCGATCCGCGGGATCCCACAAAAAAATATGAAATCATGCCCGGCTTTTTCGTGGATGAAGCTCCCAACGGTTTTTACGGTGAAGCCGAGTTCAGCGTGGAAGGGCGTCTGGCTCTTGGCGGGGCCGTCAGCACTTCCCGCGATGAGAGTGAAAGCATCAACTGGACGGCCCGGGCGGACCTGGTGAGCCAGATCGATAAGCATAACGAAATAAAAACCGGTCTGGAAATAACCTATAATAAATACGATTTCGGTTTCGGCATGGTCAATTTTTTCCTGCCGGAGGGAAACACATGGACGACCATCAGAGAACGCCCGTTTCGTGCGGCTTTCTATTTACAGGATAAAATCGAATATGAGGGTTTCATTGCCAACCTGGGGTTGATAGCCGATTACACCAATTCAAACACCAAATGGTTTAATATCAGCGATTTCGACCGTGAATTTTTCTCCTCCGGCTATAGTCCGGAAAAAGACGCCAAGTTCAGAACGGCGGATGAAGCGGTACGTCTGACGCTCAGCCCGAGATTGTCGCTGTCTCATCCGATTACGGAGCGTTCCAAGTTGTATTTCAATTACGGCCATTATAATGAAATCCCCACTTCGGAACGGCTGTTCCGCCTGCAGCGCGACATCCGCGATAAACTGGATTTCATCGGCGACCCGAACATCAAGCCGGCACGCACGATTTCCTATGAACTGGGATACGACCAGCAGCTGTTCGATGATTACCTGTTACATACCGCCGCCTATTACAAAGATGTTACCAACCAGGAATTCTGGGTGGATTACATCAGTTTTGACGGCAAAGTTAATTATTCGCGGATAACCAATAACAGCTATGAAGACATTCGCGGTTTTGAAATCGAGCTGCGTAAAAGAAGAGGGCGCTGGTTAAGCGGTTTTGCGAATTATGAATATCGCGTCGGTTCCTCGGGGTTTTTCGGCAGTTATGTCCGTTTTGAAAACCCGGCCGATCAGCGCGCCGCCGACCGCAACAATATTTCACAGTCCAAGCCGCGTCCCAGGCCGATATTCAAGGCCAATATCGATTTTCATACCCCGCGGGACTGGGGCCCGAAAGTCGCCGGTACCCGTATTCTCGGCGGATGGCACTTCAACCTGCTGCCCTCCTGGGTAAGCGGTTTGTGGGACACATGGAACCCGAACAAAATCCCCGGAATTCAATACAATATTCAGTGGAACGATTTCTATAATTTTGAGCTGCGGATTTCGAAAACCTTTCCGTTCGAAAATTTCGACGTCAAATTTTTTGTCGATATCGACAATCTGACCAATCATAAATATTTCTCCCGTAATTCATTTGCGGACGGCTTTGATTACGATTTTTACATGAAATCCCTGCATTTGCCCAAGGGTGTCGCCAATCGTCTCGGTTACGGAAATATTCCCGGCGACGACAACCCGGGCGACTACCGTGCGACCGGTGCCGCCTTCCAGCCGATGGAGTGGATTTCCGATGTAAATTCACTGCAGTCGCCCAACGAACGTGTGATTTATTACGATGCCTCTACGGACCGGTTCATGCAGTTTTCGAACGGGCAGTGGGCGGTAGTCCCATCGGGAAAAATGGATAAAATTAACGAAGACAAAGCCTATATTGATATGCCGAATCAGACCTATTTTACTTTCCTGAATCCGCGCAGCATCTTTTTCGGTTTGTCCTTCACCTATCATCTGTAACGGTTTTGTCGTAATACCATAAAACAAGGGTTTACTATGAAAAGCGGAAGATTCAAAACCTTGAAATTATTGTGGCTGACAGGTTCAGTTGCAGTTCTCCTGTCAATCATGCTGATG
>JAJRVZ010000330.1 GCA_024277055.1 Calditrichota bacterium | reverse complement strand
GTCTGGATCGAAACTCGCCTTTTACCAGAAAGACGAATCGCAGGTTACGGACTATCCCTACACGGATTTCACCTTGCGTCCGGCAAAGTATAAACCGAAAAAATATCCAATGGCGGGAATGGGTTCGGAATTGGTGCGACTGGGTGTCTATTATCCGCAGACCGGGGAAAAAGTTTGGCTGCAAACGGGCAGTGGATTCGAACGGGATCAATACCTGATCGCCGTAACCTGGGGACCCGATGAAAAATATTTATATGTTGCCCATCTCAAGCGGGATCAGAATCATCTGCAACTGTACCGATATGATGCCGCAGACGGAAAGCGGCTGAATATGATCTTTGAAGAACGGGATAAAGAGTATATCGATCCGCAGGACGGACTGTTCTTTCTGCCCGGGGATTCACATCGTTTTCTATGGTTATCCGAGACAGCCGGATGGAAGCATTTTTATCTTTACGATTCCCGTGAAGGATTGATCCGGCAGGTAACGAAAGGGCGGTGGGATGTGAGCCGGTTTCTTGGCTGTGACGAGGGCGGTAGTACGGTGTTCTTTGAAGCGGCGGAGCCCGAACCGATTGAGAGACATATTTTTGCTCAATCCGTTGAAGGCGGGAAAATAAAGCAATTGACAACGGAGGCGGGAACGCATTCCGGGTTGCTCAGCGGAAACGGCCGGTTCGTGATCGATCGTTTCAGTTCGCTGACCGTACCGAAACAGATCAACCTGATCAGTCTACGGGATGGGAAAACAACCAACCTGCTTGTTGCGGAAAATCCTTTCGAAGCATATGTGCTGCCGCAGATTAAACTGGTCAGTCTCAGCGCCGAAGACGGCACAAAACTGTACGGCCGGCTGGTGCTGCCGACACAATTTGACAAATCGAAAAAATATCCTGTGATCGTTTATGTATACGGTGGTCCCCATTCGCAACAGGTTCGTAACCGCTGGCTGGGTGGCGCAAGACTGAGCCGCTTATATATGGCCGGGTTGGGTTATATCATTTTTACGCTGGACAACAGGGGGACCGATTTCAGGGGGCTTGATTTTGAACAGATCACGTACCGTCGGCTGGGCACCATTGAAGTTGCGGATCAGGTAAGCGGAGTAAAATGGCTGCAAAAGCTGCCGTATGTCGATAAGGACCGTATCGGTGTATTCGGCTGGAGCTACGGCGGATTTATGTCCGTTTCATTGATGTTGCGGGCGCCGGAGTACTTCAAGGTCGGTGTTGCCGGGGCGCCGGTCATAGACTGGAAATACTATGAAGTTATGTATACCGAGCGCTACATGGACCGCCCGCAGGATAACGGGCAGGGGTATGAAACTTCAAGCACCCTTTCTTATGCAGACCGTCTGAAAGGTAAATTATTGTTGATACAGGGTACTTCGGATGAGACGGTGGTATGGCAAAATACCATTGTTTTTGTTGATAAAGCAATCGAACAAAACAAACAGATCGATTATTTTATATATCCGGGACATTTGCACGGCGTACGCGGCAAAGCGAGTGTACACCTGTTTCAAAAAATTATAGACTATTTCGAGGCACATTTGTAGCAATGACATTTTCAATGTATTTCGGATCAGTCATCGGTTGTACATTGATTCTAATGCTTAGCCGATGCCGGAAATGAAAACAAAAGGCCGGTTGCGGATCTGAAAAAATCGGACCCGGCAGCGCAAATACCCGACGGGCTTAACAGTAACAGAGAAGAAACCGAATGGATTACAGCCGGCAATATTGAAATCTATCGGGCTGCATGAAATAGATCATTTAAAAATCCGGTTACAGTTAAAAAAGAAACACGGAGAAAAGCAATGATCTCACTTACGGATCGCGCGGCGGATAAAATAAAGGCGCTTCAAAAACAGAACAATAATAAGCAGTCCATGTTACGATTCGGGGTAAAGGGTGGCGGGTGTTCCGGCTTTACCTATACCATCGATTTTTCGGAACAGAAGAATGAAACCGACCAGGTATTCGAATACAACGGTGTAAAGATCGTGATTGACGCAAAAAGCTTTGTATTTCTGGCGGGTACTGAAATAGATTATGTGGAGACACTGACCAATTCGGGATTCACATTCAGTAATCCCAATGCAACGAGGACGTGTGGCTGTGGAAGTTCGTTTCAGGCGTAAGTCGTTTTCTCGTACCGGCACTTTTTCAGCAATTCTGCTCTCTGCATTATTGTACAGCGGCTGCCGGTTCCAATCGGAGAAGGTGCATGAGATAAGCCGTATGCTTTCACACGCGTACGGGCTTCTGTCGGATTCGGTTGAGTCTAAGGATATGACATACGAAGGGTACATGACCTATTACGATTATTCCGGCCGGCCGGTACAACAGATTGCATTTACAGAATATTTCAAATACCCGGGTATGATCCGCATCGAAATGGATTTTAACGAACGGTATGTGATCGACGCCTGGGATGGTGTTTTCGCCATGGAAAAGATCGGTAATGCAAAGGCGGAAAAGATCAACCCCAAGCGGTTCATAACCAGTCTGCGTATAAAACGTTTCCCGTACCAATTCATACACGAATCGTTCAAATTTACGGTTGAAGAGGATGAAGTCGTCAACGGGGATTCCTGTTATGTACTGGGCGGGCGTTTTCGGGGTCATGAATCGGTTCGCTTTTACGTCGATAAGCGTCTTGGTTTATTGCGCCGTTACACCGGTCGCAGCCACTACGGGAAAATCGGCAGACTGACGGTGAATTTTGAAAAATACACCCAGGTAAATCAGCGGGCGGCTCCATCGGTGATCACCTATTATTTAAATAATAAATTATACAAACGTGTCGAAATGGAAAAGATACGCTTTGATTCCGGGTTGCCCGATCTGCATTTCAACCTGGTAAACGATTCGGTGATGATTTGAACCCTTTTGCAAGCTATACGGTAAAATGGTTAAATTAACAGGAAGATTTTGGAGAACAGGAAAAGATGATGCGTATCAGAATTGTCGGCGATGAAGTACTACGGGAAAAAGCCGCCGGAATAGAAAAATTTGATGAAGAATTGAAACAATTGGTAGAAGAAATGTTCGATACCATGCACGAGGCCGATGGCATCGGGCTGGCCGCGCCGCAGGTGGGCTTGTCGATCCGGTTGCTGGTCACCGATACCTCCGAACTGGAAAAAGGTACGCAGCCGACGGCGTTCATAAATCCGCAAATCGTGGCCAGCGAGGGAGAATCGACCTTTGAGGAAGGGTGCCTGTCCATCCCGGGGGTAAGGGAAGAGGTCACACGTCCGGAGAAAATTACCCTCGAATACCAGACTGTAGACGGTGTGAAAAAGAAAGAAGATTTCGAGGGCTGGCAGGCCCGTGTCCTGCAGCATGAAATCGATCATCTCGATGGGGTGTTATTCATCGACTACCTGAGTCCGGTCAAGAAAAAGCTGATTGCCAGCCAATTGACTGCGGCGCAGATTGCATGAAATATTCCGTTCGCGAACCCTCCGCAGGTCTTTCGTCCGATCTGCTGATCATTCCCGTATCAAAATCACAGAACCGCTCCGGAAAATTTATTCCGGATTGGCTGTCAGCACGTTCAAATGCGCTGGTGCGGAAAACCGTTGCACTGGAAAGGTTCGGGGCTGATTTCGCCGAACCGTTGCTGATTACAAATCCTGAGGAAAGTGTTAAACGGATACTGCTGATCGGATGCGGTAAAGAAAAGGAATTGACCCGACCGCTCGCTGAAAAAATTATTCACACCATTCAATCCGTCCAGGAAAAAATAAACGGTAAAAAGGCGCATCTGCCGGTATCAGATTCCGGTCTTTTCGGTATTGCCGATATTTGGTTACTGGCGGAACTGGATTCGATCGGCCGGTATCGCTTTCATGGTTATAAATCGAAATCCGATAAACTGAAAAATAAATTCAGCGAATGGATATTTCTTTGCGAAAATCAGGCTTCATCATCGGTAAAAAATGAAATAAACGCCGCAGTCAGCCGTACCGGGGCCCTGGCATTTGCCCGCGATCTCGCCAATACGCCGGGAAATCTGATGACTCCCGCCGGCTTCGTGCGCGAGGTCCGTAAACAGTTCAGAAATAAAAAACCGGTGAAGTTAACCGTCCGTGACGGAAGATATATGCAAGGGCAGAGTATGGGGGCTTTGCTGGCCGTAGCCGCCGGCAGCAAACAGCCGCCTTTTCTGCTGGAGATGCAATATCGCAGCAAACGAAAGAAAGCGAAAACGCTGATGCTGGTCGGCAAAGGAATCACTTTCGACAGTGGCGGTATTTCCATCAAACCGGCGGCGAAAATGGAGGACATGAAATTCGACATGGCCGGCGGCGCGGCGGTTGCAGGGGTAATGAAGGCGGTGGCTGATCTGCAGCCGGATGTGAACGTGACAGGAATTATCCCGCTGGCGGAAAATATGCTCGGAGGGTCGGCGGTAAAACCCGGTGATGTGGTCACTGCCTGTAACGGAAAGACAATCGAGATCATCAACACCGACGCCGAAGGGCGGCTAGTGCTGGCCGACGCCCTGGCCTGGGGCGTAAAAAAATTCAAACCGGATTACGTGATCGACCTGGCAACACTGACCGGATCAATCGTTTCGGCGCTGGCGGACAAAGCCGCCGGACTGTTCTGTAATGATGACGAGCTAAAAAAGATACTGTTAAGTTGCGGTGAAGAAAGTTACGAACGGTTGTGGCCCATGCCGCTGTGGGACGATTACAACAAACAGCTGGAGAGCACGGTCGCCGATCTTAAAAATCTGGGCGGCCGTTGGGGGGGTAGTGTCACCGCCGCCAAATTCCTCGAACCATTTGTAGACGGTAAACCGTGGGCGCATATCGATATAGCCGGTACGGCCTACGATGTGCAGGACCGACCGTTGCTGGGCAAAGGTGCTACCGGCTTCGGGGTAAAGCTGCTGCTAAAATTTTTGGATAAAATTCCACCTGTAAAATAATTGCTTATAATTTCCCTGAAATTTAAATTCTGAATGACATGCTGTTGACCTGTTCACGGGTCGGTTTTTCCAATTGAAAAAAATACAGAGGTCGGGTTATGCTAAGCACACCGGAAAAGATCGTATTTCTCGTTATTGTACTCGCCAGCGCCGTTCTCAGCTGGCGCACTTTCTCGCAAATGGTAAAGATCATCAAACTGGGACAGGGCAGCCTGCAGTTCGACAACCCTGTGAAACGAATTGCCGAAGCGCTGAATGTTTTTTTATCGCAGAAAACCGTGCTGGCCAGCCGTCCGGGTGTCAGTTTTATTCACAGCCTGCTGGCCTGGGCATTTATTTTGTACTTCCTGGTCAATTTCGGCGATGTGCTGACCGGCTATATCCCCGATTTTCATTTTATGGGACGCGGTCTGGCTGGAAATATCTATCGCCTGTTTGTTGATGTATTTTCCGTGCTGGCCCTGCTTGCGGTGGTCTATTTTTTGATTCGCCGCTTTGTACTGGGTTCACCGGCGCTCACTGTCAGGGAAAATGTGATGCTGCGGGACAGCGCCCGCAGCGGCATGCGGAAGGATTCGTTGATCGTCGGCCTGTTCATCTTTTTTCATGTAGGGTTCCGTTTTATTGGTGAAAGCTTTTTCATCGCAGCCGGCGGTCCCGACAGCTGGCAACCCCTGGCCACAATGCTGGCAGGCGCCTGGACCGGTTGCGATGTTGCCGCACTCGATCTGTACTATCATATTTCCTGGTGGCTGGCGCTGGGGCTGATCCTGGCTTTTATTCCCTATTTCCCGGCCAGCAAGCACATTCACCTGTTCATGGGTCCGGTGAATTTTGCCACGCGTCCGCAACGTCCGGCCCCGGGTACACTGGATCGGCTGGACTTCGAGGCGGAAGACGCCGAGCAGTTCGGCGTGTCGAAACTGACCGAACTGGACAGCACAAATATACTGGACGCCTACGCCTGCATCATGTGCAATCGCTGCCAGGAAGTTTGTCCGGCTTACAACACCGGCAAGCAGCTCAGTCCCTCGGCGCTGGAAATCAACAAGCGCTACCTGATCAAAGAACTGGGCGATCACCTGGTGAAAGGGGAAGAGGTGGACCAAAAACTGGTAGGGCAGACCATCAGCGAATCGGCGGTTTGGGCCTGCACCAGCTGCGCCGCCTGTGTGGAAATTTGCCCGGTCGGCAACGAACCGATGTTCGACATCCTGAATATCCGCCGCGACCTGGTTATGATGGAATCGCAGTTTCCTAAACAGCTGCAAACGGCGTTCAACGGCATGGAACGCAACGGAAATCCGTGGAATATGAACAAAGACCGGCTGGAGTGGGTAGGGCAGGACAGCTCGCTAAGGGTACCGACGGTGAAGGAGAATACTGATTTTGAGGTTTTGTACTGGGTCGGGTGTGCCGGCGCTTTTGAGCAGCGGGGACAGGATATCGCCCGATCCTTCGCGAAGATAATGAACAAAGCCGGAGTTAATTTTGCCGTGCTGGGAAACGATGAAAGCTGCACGGGCGACAGCGCCCGCCGGGCCGGAAACGAATACCTGTTCGCCATGATGGCCGAACAGAATGTTGAAACCTTGAATGCCGCCGGGGTTAAAAAAATAGTCACCACCTGTCCGCACTGTCTGCACACCTTGAAAAACGAATATCCGCAATTCGGTGGAAATTATGAAGTCGTACACCATACGCAATTCATCAACAATCTGATTGCAGAAGGAAAGATAAACACAAAGCAGTCTGCCAAAACAAAAATAACCTTTCACGATCCCTGTTATCTCGGCCGGCACAACGGCGAGTACGATGCTCCCCGTGCAGTTCTGAAAGCAACCGGCCTCGACACACGGGAAATGGAGCGTAACCGCAACCGCAGTTTCTGCTGCGGGGCCGGCGGGGGCAACATGTGGAAAGAGGAAGAAGAAGGCGGGCAGGCGGTACGCCAGAACCGTTTTGAAGAAGCACAATCGACTGGGGCCGATGTGATCTGCACCGGTTGCCCGTTCTGCATGACCATGCTTCGGGATGCCGGCAAAGAACTGGAATCCACCACACAGGTGCGGGACATCGCCGAAATCGTCGCTGAAGGACTAAGTTGAGGAGATATTTTCAAGGATGAAACGCTGGCTGCCCTTTATCGCACTCATCGGCGGAGCGATCGGATTTTCGCTGTACATGTTTCTGTCGGAGGATGTCAATCCCTATACACCCACCGCCAACGATCCGCTGGTTATCTACAAAGATGCCTGCGCCCACTGCCACGGCGAAACGGGCGAGGGCAGCGGCTTGTTGTATCCGGCGCTGAACGCCGATGAACTGACACTGGACCGGGTGCGTAAATCGGTGCGGGAAGGATCGTTTATGATGCCGTCCTTTCCCAACATCAAAGGTGCGGTGCTGGATTCGCTGGCGCAAATCATCATGCGTGCCTCATATAAAGGCAGGTGAAACTGCAGGGGGAAATTTAATTTCTGAACATCGGGCAAATGTGTAAATTGTATCAGTAACAGAATTACCGGTCGATTCGTGGATATAATTACCGAAATCATATTACTGGGCATCGTTCAGGGAGTATTTCTCGGCATCGGACTGCTGACCATCCGCCGGGGTAATCGTCGGGCCAACCGGCTGCTCGGGATACTGATGCTTCTGTTCTCTTTCAGTATCAGCCACACTGTATTCTATAACACCGGACTCTATTACCGTTATCCGCACCTGATGATGCTCAGCTACCCTGTGCTGTTTCTGTTCGGTCCGCTGCTGTATTTCTACGTCAGACTGCTGATGCAGCCGGGCTACCGTTTTGGCCGCAGGGATTCCCTGCATTTTATCCCCTTTCTGCTGTGCGTGATCGGATTACTCCCGTTTTATATCCTGGACAGTGAGCAGAAACTGCAAGTTTTTCGCAGCGGCTTACAGCAGGGATTCACCATCGACCTGATTGTCATGCCGCTGCAGATCATCCACCTGTTCATCTACCTGTATTTCGTCAACCGGCTTGTAGAACTGCACGTACAGGTGGTACGCAATAATTTTTCAGCGCTGGAGAAAATAAATCTTTCCTGGATTCGTACCTTCGTTTTCATGTTTCTCGGTGTTTTCGGCATCATGGCGGTGTTGTTCCTGATCGCTGCGACAGGACACACGGAGTTTGTGACCCAAAATGCCGCCAATATCGTCGCTCTTTTGGTATCGATGAATATTTACGGGGCCGGATACATGGGCCTGCGCCAGCCGGAGATATTTACCGGAATCGAACCGGAAAGCGTACGCAGGAAATATGAACGCTCCACGCTGACGCCGGAGCAGGCGCAGCAGTATTTACAAAAACTGCAGGGCTTTATACAAATTGAAAAACCGTACCTTAAAACCGATCTGTCGATGCGGGAGCTGGCCCAAATGAGCGGTATTCCGTCCTATCATTTGTCCCGCATCATCAATGAACAGCTGAATCGTAATTTTTTTGATTTTATCAACCAGTACCGGGTGGAGGAAGCGGTATCGCTTTTGCAGGACAGCAAATATGCTCATTACAGTATTCTGGCTATTGCAGAAATGGCCGGATTCAAATCGAAATCGGTATTCAACGCCGCCTTCAAAAAATTCAAATCAACTACGCCTTCACAATTCAGAAAGAACTGATCCGCCCCACCGTTCGGATTCACCATTTCATACGTCCTGATTCGCAAATCCGGTCAACCCATGGTTTTATGCTGCGTAACATAAGCCTGTAATTCAAAAATGAAGGCAGGAGGACTTCAATGAAACACAGGCAGTTTAACAATTTAATATTGCACCTTTTCTGTTTATTTTTCCTGGTTGCAGGTTCAATTAAAACCTTTGCCGAAAACGGAAGCATCCGGGGGCGGGTGGTGAATGCCGAAACGCTGCAACCGTTGGCCGGCGCCAATGTTTTTATCGAAGGCACACAAAAGGGGGCCGCCACGGACGTCGATGGAAATTATTTTATCCCCGACTTGTCTGCGGGCAGTTTCATCGTTACGATCCAGTACATCGGGTACGCCACTCTGAGCAAAACCGATGTGATCGTTCGACCGGGACGAATTACTTATTGTGACGCCGCGCTTACCCCGCAGCAACTGGAAGCAGAAGCCATTGTCGTTCAATCGGGTTATTTTACGGAAATGCTGGAAAACACAGGCAGCATAACTCAATTCAACCGTGAGGAGATCAGACGCTCGCCGGGTTCGGCGGGGGACATCAGCCGTATCCTGATGGCCATGCCGTCCACGGCGCAGGTATACGATAATGCCAACGATTTGATGGTGCGGGGCGGCAGCCCGATGGAAAACGGGTTTTACATCGACAACATCCCTGTACCGAATATCAACCATTTTCCGGTACAGGGCTCCAGCGGTGGTCCCATTGGTCTGCTGAATGTGGATTTTATCGAAAATGTTTCTTTTTACTGCGACGGATTCTCGCCCGTTTACGGCGACCGGTTGTCATCCGTTGTTGATATTGATTTCCGGGATGGGAATCGTGAACAAACCGACCGGCAGCTGGATTTGAATATGGGGGGATTCGGCGCCATTGCCGAAGGACCATTAGATGCAGACAAGGGGTCGTGGTTTGTGTCGGCCCGGCGCAGTTACCTGGATCTGATCGTTGATGCCATCGGTACCGGTGTGGCACCCCGTTACGGTGATGTACAGGGTAAAGTAGTATATGATGTCGATGCGCACAACCAATTATCTCTGTTGAATATTTTCGGCACCAGCGAATTTGCTTCCGATAAAAAGAAAGCCACGGAAAACAATCAGGACAGCTACGGAAAAACGACTGTTTATCAGAATACTATTGGTGTGAACTGGCGCCGGTTATGGAAAAACAAGGGCTATTCCAACACATCGCTTTCGTGGTCATATATCAAAAACGATCGGGCATTTTTTGCCACCGGGGATGACCGGTTGATGAACGATGTGGTTTCGCTCGAAGGATCGGTACATCTTAGAAATGTGAATTATTACCGGTTGAATGCGAATAGCAGAATGGAATTCGGAATTGAAGGCAGTTATGAAACGGCGGATTACGATTATGCACTGGGAGGCTACACCAATCGCTTTGGTTCGGTAATTCCACCGCTAATTTTGAATGATGATATCAATTCGCTGAAAACAGCGGCCTTTTTTAATTATACCTGGAACTATGGAAACCGCTTTTCATTGTCATGGGGCTGGCGGGGTGCTTATTTCTCCGCCGGCGGTAATTATCATTCCTCGCCCCGTCTGTCGGTGACCTACCGTATTAGCGACCGCTTTACCCTTAACGGAGCGTACGGCGAATTCTACCAGCAATTACCGGCCTTTCTGATGGCACAGCGCAACGAGTACAAACACTTAAAGGACCCCCACGCCGTCCATTACATAATCGGCGCAGAATACCTGCCGGCGCCGGACACACGCCTGACGCTGGAAGTCTATTATAAGAAATATGATGGTTTTCCGGTATCGGCCGCCGATCCTGCCAAATTTATTGTCGATGACGGGCGCTCTATGAATTTCTTCAGGCACTACGGCGCCCTGTCGGATAAAGGCAAAGCCCGCAGTCGCGGTGTCGAACTGTTGCTGCAAAAAAAACTGGCAAAAGATTTTTACGGTCTGGTAAGCGCAAGTTATTTCCGTAGTCACTATCGTGATTTCACGGGAACCTGGCGCAACAGAATTTATGACAACCGGTGGCTGTTCAGCGTGATCGGTGGTTACAAGCCGGATAACCGCTGGGAATTCAGTGTGCGCTGGAATTATGCCGGCGGAGTACCGTATACCCCGCTGGACCTGCAGCAATCCGCAAAGTACAACACAGCCATCATCGATACCCGGCGAATCAACGCAAACCGCTATCCGGCATACCATTCACTCAATTTGCGAGTCGACCGGCGGTTCTATTACGACAGTGTTAATCTGGTAACCTATCTCAGTATCTGGAATGTCTATAACCGCAAAAATGTGGCCCTGTACTATTGGAACGAATTGGAAAAACAACAGGATACGCTGTACCAGTGGAGTATGATCCCCATTGGCGGAATCGAACTGGAGTTTTGAGGCAGGGGACAAGGCGGTGAGAAAGATAGTTTTAACGGTACATCTGTTGCTGGTTTCCTTGTGGACGGGCGGTTTGGCGGCACTGCTTTTTTTGAATGTCCTGCGGAACGCCGGGTTGCCCCACGCAACCGACAGAATTATATTTTTGATAAACGACTGGTGGGTCAGTAATGCCGGTTTGCTGGTGCTATTCACCGCTATTTTATTTGCGATGTATACCCGCTGGGGATTATTGCGCTATCGCTGGCTGATACTCAAATGGCTGCTGGTGCTTGGTCTGGCATGGATGCAAATGTTCCTGCTGACGCCGGCGGTAAACAGTCTGGCAGCTTTTTCGGATATCTTTTCTTCAGCTGCGTTTTCAATGGAATCCTACCGGGAATGCATCCGCTCAGTGAATTGGTCGGGTGCAGGTATGCTGGCTTTGCTGTTGATCAGCATAACCGTATCCGTTTACAAACCGTGGGGCAGGAGAAACACACGTTACCACCCCGGACGAAAAACGATCAATTTGACGGGCTGGGCGCTGGTAGTTTTACTCTCAGGAGCAACCGCGTTTCAATACCTGCAACTGCAGCGATACCGGACGATGTCCATTGAACCGGTCAGGATAGCGGACCTGACCGACGGAAGGCACATCGGCAGCGTCGAACTCGGCCGGACTTGTAAGGCACGAGTCCTCGTTTCTAATGGCTGCATCCAATCCATCGACCTGGACTACAGTGGAGGAGGGTTGTATGTTTCCCTGGCCGGACTGATCAAATACAGGGTAATTGCAGCGCAGCGGGTGGATGTGGATGCAGTGACCGGGGCGACCACCACCAGTAAGATCATGCTGAAAGCTATTGAAAAGGCTCTGAACAGGGAATATCCGGAGAATTGAGGCCGTAGCATGCAGGTGACACAGCCACCGAAAAAGATTGCATTTTTAAGCATCGGAATCTAAATTCGCACATCCTACCGAAGTTTTAATCAAATCCAGGAGACATTATGATTTCGATTTTTTCTCTTTGGATGCCGATATTGCTGTCGGCTGTTATCGTATTCATCGCCAGCGCACTGGTCTGGATGGCGCTGCCGCATCATAAAAAGGATTTTAAGCAGGTGCCCGACGAGGCTGCAGCCCGTGAAGCGCTGAAAGGTATTGCACCCGGGCAATACAATATTCCCCATGTCGCCAATATGGAGGACCTGAAAAAGGAAGAAGAGCGCAGGAAATTTGAGGAAGGTCCGGTAGGGTTTCTCACTGTTCTGCCCAACGGTGTTCCGGGAATGGGCAAGAATCTGGTTATGTCTTTCGTGTATTATGTAGTCGCCGGAATTTTCATCGCATACATACTGAGCCGCACGCTCGGTCCCGATGCAAATTATATGACCGTATTCCGGCTGGCGTCGGTAACCGCTTTTCTGGCCTACGGCGGTTTGGGAATGGCACAGGAAGCCAACTGGTTCGGAAGGCCCTGGTCGGCCGTTCTCAAAAACGCCTTTGATGCCCTGTTTTATGGTTTATTGACGGGAGGCGTCTTCGGCTGGCTCTGGCATTAAAATAATTGAACGAAATTTAAAAGTCATCGGGTGAG
Source organism: Calditrichota bacterium (assembly GCA_024277055.1). Classification (GTDB taxonomy): domain Bacteria; phylum Calditrichota; class Calditrichia; order JAJRVZ01; family JAJRVZ01; genus JAJRVZ01. The sequence continues at coordinate 9,128 of JAJRVZ010000330.1, read as the reverse complement.
TTAAGGCCCGGTGGCTTTTTTTTATTTGAAAAAGTTTCTTCCAATCTGCGACTGAAGAATATCGGCATGGCAGAAACAAAGATCATCTCATGTATTTTAGTAATAAAAAAACCGGCCGGTAATGAACCGGCCGGTCAACCCCTTCGGCAGGTTTGTCAGTTTCCTGCAAATAATTTAATAGAACGCATTGTCAGTTCAAGGATTGGCGTCCAGTATATGCCGAAAACCAGTGTCGGAATAACCAGGGTGGCGATCAGGATTTTATCGAAGGTTTGAAAACTGACGGCATCCTTGGTTTCGGTTTTTACCAGAAACATGGCCCTGGCCACACCGGCATAGTAATATAGCGATATGACGGAATTCAGTACCCCGGCGACAGCCAGCCAGTACCAGTGGCCGTTAATAATGGCTGCAAACAGGTAGAACTTTCCGATGAATCCCGCCAGCGGCGGCAGTCCTGTGAGTGAAAACATAAAAATAGCCATTGAAACAGCTGCAAAGGGGGCCCGGTAACCGAGACCGTAAAAAGTTTCGATATCTTCGCTGCCCAGTTTCTGTGCAACCATGTGAATAATAAAAAAGGCGCCGAAGTTCATCAGCAGGTAGAACACCAGGTACAACATAATGGCCGCATAACCCTCTTTGTTGAATACGACAAAGGCCATCAGCAGATAGCCCGCATGAGCGATGGAAGAATAGGCCATCATGCGTTTTACGTTTTTCTGCTGCAGGGCAATAGTATTACCCAGGGTCATAGTTAAAACAGAAAGAATGGCGATTAGCAGCGGTGCACTGATATCCATATTCTGCAGCCATTCCGCAGCGCCCGGTGCCAGCTGGTGACCGACAACGGTAGTCATGAAACGGATCAGCAACGCCAGCCCGGCAGCCTTCGGAGCGACGGAAAAGAAAGCGGTAATCGGTGTCGGTGCGCCTTCATATACATCAGGGACCCAGAAATGGAAGGGAACCATGGCGATTTTATATCCGAAACCGGCAAAAATGAGAATGATACTGATGAATACCGTCAGGTTGTAAGGTTGCTGTGTCAGCAATTGCTGCTGAATGGCAGCCAGATTGGTTTCGCCGGTCAGCCCGTACAAAATGGACATACCGTAAGCCATAATACCGGTACTGGCAGCGCCGTATAACACGTATTTCAACGACGCTTCACTCGACTTCATGTTGTTTTTATAATATCCCGCCAGCACATAGGATGACAGGCCGACTACTTCCAGCGACACCAGAATCATAAGCAGGTCATTGGCCGAAGCCATCAGGAACATACCCAGATTGGTGATCAGCAGCAGGATGTAGTACTCTACTTTCATATGCTGCTGCAGGGAAAAGAGAACGATCCAAATCGTTGCCGCCGCTACCAGTATTTTAAAAAAAACAGACATCGGATCCAGTACGGTCATATTGAAAAAAAGCGAATTCATACCCATTTCATACTGGGTAAATGACAGGATCACGGTGCCCAGCAATGCAGCGACGGACATCCCGGGAATCAGAAATTTGTTTTTATTTTTATTAATCAGTCCGGCGATGATAACCGCAATGACAGCAACGGTCAGAAACAGCTCCGGAATGAAGAATTTTATACTACTGACATTGTCCATTGCTTCTCCGTTAAGGAATAATTTGAATCAGGTAGTTCAGCGAAGTTTTCATCAGGTTCAGGATGGGAATCGGCCATATCCCGAACAGAATGGTCATAACGGCCAGCGGCGCCATTGTGAATATTTCACGTCCGTTGATCTCCGGTATGTTTTCATATTTCGGGTTCAGTTTGCCGAGGAAAACGCGCTGCAAAGTCCACAGAATATAAGCGGCGGTTATAATAATGCCGATAGCCGATATGATCGTGATTGTGCGGTAAACCGGAAATGCACCGATGAATACCATAATTTCGGCGACAAATCCGCTCATACCGGGCAAGCCCAGGGCTGCAAAAAGAGCAACACTTGAAATACCCGTGTACACAGGCATTTTAAGGCCCAGGCCGCCAAATCCTTCAATATCACGGTGATGGGCACGGTCGTAAATCACACCAACCATGAGGAAGAGCATGGCAGTGATGGTGCCATGACTGAACATCTGGAAAACGGCTCCGATGATTCCGGCCGAAGTAAAGACAGACATGCCTAGCAGCACGAAGCCCATGTGTGAAATACTGGAATAAGCCACCATCTTTTTGAAATCTTTCTGGGCCATGGCTACAAAGGCTCCGTACAGGATGTTGATCATTCCAAAAACGGCCATGTACCACGAAGTGGAGGCGGCGATATCCGGCAGAATCGGGTAACTGATGCGCAGAATGCCGTAGGTCCCCATTTTCAGCAGGATTCCTGCCAGAATTACACTGATAGCCGTGGGCGCTTCAACGTGAGCATCGGGCAACCATGTATGGAAAGGAAACATCGGAATTTTAATTGCAAATCCGATGAACAGGGCAATGTAGATCAGATAGCGAACATCGAGTATTTTAAGCCAGTCCGAGTGATTGCTCTGGTCCATCATGTGCAGCATATTGAAGGTATGCGCTCCGGTAACGGGATCGGTAGTGTTAAAATAGAGCGCAAGCATGGCCAGTAGCATCAGAACCGATCCGAACAGGGTGTAAAGAAAAAACTTGATGGCCGCATATTCCCGCCGTGGTCCGCCCCAGATACCGATCAGGAAGTACATCGGCAGCAGCATCACTTCCCAGAAGACGTAAAACAGAAAGAAATCCAGTGCGCCGAAAACGCCGATCATTCCGGTTTCCAGCAACAGGAAGAGTGCAAAATAACCTTTCTGTGCTTTGTCGATATTCCATGAAGCGAAGATGCAAATGAATGACAAAAGCGTAGTCAGCCAGATCATCGGGAAACTGAGTCCGTCAGCGCCCATGAAGTATTCGATACCGAAGGCCGGGATCCAGCGGGCATGTTCCACGAACTGGAAGGTAGATTCGTTATTAATTCCACCCAGATTATAATTGAACTGAGTCCAAAGGTACGAAGCCAGTACGAACGGGATAAACGTCGCAGCGGCTGAAACCCACCGGATAGCGTTCAGGTTTTTCTTAGGAAGCAGCAACACAATGATCATTCCAACAACCGGAATGAATGTGATTAGCGTCAGGAAACCCATAGTATTTTATCTCCTATCACAGATGTTCTGATTTACACCAATCGGACCAGAATAATAACAACCGCTCCGACAACGGCGGCAAATATATATGTCTGGATCTGGCCGGTCTGCACCCTGCGCAGCTGGCGGCCGAATCCCTGTGTTATATCGGCAATTTCGTTTACCATACCGTCGATTACGGCATTGTCGAATTTTCCGCTCAAAGCGGAAGTGTGCCTGGTGATCCAGGCGGTGAGATTCACGAGTCCGTCAATGATTGCATTATCGAACCAGGACAACAGGTTGTTCCACATTAACAGACCGCGGACAACCGTTGCTTCATAAATTTCGTCTACATAGAATTTATTATAGGATAGGCGGTAGAGCACACCCATTTTTTCCGTGAGTGCCTCGACATCCATTTTCTTCCAGTAGTAGATGGCAAATGCCGTGAGAATACCGGAAAGTGCCACAATGATTGAAATGATCATCGCCAGGGTGTGCGATGAATGCGCTGTATGCTCCGAAATATCAACCACAGGATGTCCGCTGAATTGCGCAACGGCGGAAGCAGGCGCCGCCATCAGATGCTCGAACCAGCCGTGTGCGGCAGAAAAGGGATTGATACCCGGTAAGGTGTAGAAAATAAAAATGCTGAGCACTGCCAGAATCGACAGCGGAATGGTGATCGTTTTCGGACTTTCATGAATATTCTCGTACAAATCCTTACGTTGCGGTTCGCCGTGAAAAGTAAGGATAACCAGACGGAACATGTAAAATGCCGTCAGGATCGCTGCGGCGAATCCAAATACCGGTAACAGGTAGTGAATCGGATTGGACTGGGAAACGGCGAATGCCAGTGTACCTCCGAGAATGGCATCCTTGCTGAGGAAACCGGAGAAAAACGGTATTCCACTCAGTGCAAGGGTGTAGATCAGAAAGGTACGGTAGGTTGTCGGCATTTTGTCTTTGAAGCCGCCCATCAGCCGGATATCGTTCGGGTCGTCGTGTACATCCAGTTTGTGCATGGCATGATGCATGGCATGAATAACCGATCCGGAACCGAGAAAGAGGCCGGCTTTGAACATGGCGTGCGTTACCAGATGAAAGAAACCCGCGGTAAACGAACCGGCTCCCAGTGCCATGATCATGTATCCCAGCTGGCTCACGGTAGAGTAGGCCAGTACGCGTTTAATGTCATTTTGGGTTACGGCAATGATTGATGCGAAAATGGCCGTGAACGCCCCGATATATGAAATAAAGATCATTGCATCGAGAGAGAGCATGAAGAACAGACGGGCAACCAGATAAACGCCGGCGGCGACCATGGTAGCGGCATGGATCAGTGCACTCACCGGTGTCGGACCTTCCATGGCATCCGGCAGCCAGACATGCAACGGAAACTGGGCCGACTTGCCGATGGCACCGCAAAAAAGCAGGATTCCGGCTGCAGTAAGCCAGCCACCCGACAGCTTGCCGGAGGCGACACCTTCAGCGATATCGGTCAGTGTAAACGAACCGATGGCCGTAACGACAATCAACAAACCGAAAAGAAAGCCGAAGTCACCGATGCGGTTGGTGATAAACGCTTTCTTTGCGGCGTTTGAGGCGGAATCTTTTTCAAACCAGAAACCGATCAGTAAATAGGAACAGAGACCGACCAGTTCCCACATCATGTATATTCCGAAAAGGTTGTCCCAGATAATCAGTCCCAGCATGGAAAAACTGAACAGCGACAGATAGGCGTAAAACCGGCTGTAGCGTGGATCGCCTTCCATGTAGGCCATCGAATAGATATGTACCAGCGAACTGACGATCGTCACCACCATCAGCATGGTGATCGAAACATTATCCAGATAAATGCCCAGGTTTATTTTAAAGGAACCGAGGTCAATCCAGGTAAACGATTCGGTAATAACGAAACCGGGATCGTAGCGGGTCAGCATCTGAATAAACAGATACAACGACAAGCCAAATCCGGAAACGATGGCACCGATGGAAACCCAGTCACCCTGACGGGGCAGGCGTTTTCCGAAAAATATCTGAATGACAAAAGCCAGCAGCGGTAACAGTGCTATGATAACAGCAATTTCAACCATTGTATCCTCATTCAGTTTTTCATCAAGTCAACGGTCGTCACGTCAATGGTGGACCGGTAACGGTAAATGTTCAGTACAATTGCCAGGGCAACAGCCGCCTCGGCTGCGGCCAGGATGATCACGAAAATGGCAATGATTTGTCCCTTTATGCTCAGGTCTACATATTTGGCGAAAGCGATGAAATTCAGGTTTACCGAATTCAGGATCAGCTCCACCCCCATGAGGATTCCCACCGCATTTTTCTTGTTGACTACGGCGATCAACCCGAAAATGAAAACCAGAGCACTTATAATAAGATAGGTCTGTAAAGAAATCATTTTTTCTCCTCCGCGCGTGCGATGAACACGGAACCGATCAGGGCAGCCAGCAGCAGGATAGAGGCAATTTCGAATGGAAGTAAAAAGTCGCCCATAATTGCCTGACCGATTCGCTCAGTGATCGGCGCATAACCGCTGTCAGCAACCTGCCGCCACGGCGTTTTGAAGATGATCAACCCCAGTACAACCGCCGAGCCGATGGCGGTGAGCAGTGTAGGCAGAACCGGGTTGCGTTCACTTTTTACACTGACGTCATAAATTCTCTGGGTCATCAGCACTCCGAAAAGAATCAGGATCAGTATGCCGCCCACGTAAATCATAACCTGTGATACGGCGATAAAATCGGCGCTGAGATACACATACAGCGCGGCAAACCCGAAGAGGGTAAGCAAAAGTGAGAAGGCAGCGTAAATAATCTTGTTGCTGAAGGCAACAATCGCAGCGGATATAACCGTAATTGCAGCGATTATCAAAAACAGTATTTCAGTTGCTTCCATTAAAACTCCGCAAATTTTATTTGCAAACGGTTGATTTAATTTGCTTCTGGAGGCTGCTGTTTGGCGGCCTCTTTCGCTTTTTCCCGTTCGATCAGCTCTTTGTGTTTTTCATCGCTCAGATTCGAAAACCGGAAAACCAGATCATTGCGATCATAGGTGGCGAAATCGAATTCGGGTACCATGTAAATACACTCTGTCGGACACGGGAAAACGCAATCGGCACAGTAACAGCATTTTGCCATATCGATGTCGAAGCGGGTCAGGTACATGCGTTTCTTTTTTCCGTTCGATGTTTCCCCAAGGTCTTCATCCTTTTCGGCCTTGATCGTTTCTATGGTGATACAGCTGACCGGGCATGCTTTCTCGCATTGCAGACAGCCGATGCAGTCGTCAATATTCACAAACAGTTTCTGACGCGTTCCCGATGGCAGTTCGCGCTGTTCCCTCGGGTATTGCAGTGTAACGGATTTGGTAAATAAATGACGAAAAGTAACCCCCATTCCGATCAGAACGGTTGCGATTGTTTCGTATATATTTCTGAAATATTGTGCCATATTTCCGCTCGTGTTTCGTTGTTTTTAATTCATTATATAATGATCAGTGTTGCGACAATCATCAGAACTGCAAAGGAAAACGGTGTCAACACTTTCCAGCAGGTATACATCAGTTGATCCACACGCAAACGGGGTAACGTCCAGCGTAACCACATCTGAATGAATACCAGGAAGAGTGATTTACCGACGAACCAGACCGCCCCGGGAATAAAATCCAGTACCGGGAAAGGAGGCAGCCATCCGCCGAGAAATACACTCGTTGCTATGGCCGCAACCAGGAACATGTTGGCATATTCCGCCAGGAAAAACATGGCGAAACGCATTCCGGAATACTCCGTGTGAAATCCGGCAACCAGTTCCGATTCCGCTTCCGGCAGGTCAAAGGGGGTGCGGTTCACTTCCGCCAGTGAGGCGACAAAATAAATGATAAATGCGATAAAACCCAGCCCGTAGTATTTTAGAAAAATCCAATCAAAAATGGTTCCGTCCTGAAATCTTACCAAGTCGCTCATATTAAGCGAGCCGACGATAACCACGGCCACCAGGAGGGACAGGGCGATGGGAATTTCATAGGAAACAATTTGCGCCGCGGCACGCATGGCGCCGTAGAGGGACCATTTATTATTGGACGACCAGCCTGCCATCAGGATGCCGATAACTACCAGCGATGAAACGGCCAGAATATAAAGCAGACCTATATTCATGTCCGCCGGTATTAAATCGGCGCTGAAAGGCAATGCTCCGAACGCAGCCGTTGTTGCTCCGAAAACCAGCATCGGTGCGGCTTTGAATAGTATTCTGTCCACGTTTTTCGGGATCAGGTCTTCTTTGGCCAGCAGTTTGACCGCGTCCGCAATGGTTTGTGCCCAGCCGTGCCAGCCGCCCACTTCCATGGGGCCGAGCCGGTCCTGCATGTGTGCGGAAACTTTTCGTTCCAGGTATACCGCAAAAAGCGCGAACACAGCCATGAATACAAGAAGCAGGGTTCCGGCGATCAATCCCGTAATTGTAATTGCCAGCCAGGCGGGCATATCGTTAAATAATGGTATTAAATCAGCGAGAAAACGTCCGAATGGATCCATTTCAACTCCGCTTAATCGTTATCTGTCAATTTCTCCGAGAACAATATCCAAACTACCGATAATGGCGACGATATCCGCAACCATTATTCCGCGTGAAATAGCCGGCAGCACCGAGAGGTTGCAAAAGGCCGGCGAGCGAACTTTAATGCGCTCCGGTATCTTGTCGCCGCTGCTGACGATGTAATAGCCCAGTTCACCGCGGGGCGTTTCCGTTCGCTGGTAGATCTCTCCGGCGGGGACTTTGACAATTTTCGGGATTTTTTCCTTCACATTACCGTCGGGCATATCCGAGGCAGCCTGGCGAATAATCTTTACCGATTCTTCCATTTCAATGATGCGAACCCAATAGCGATCCCAGCAATCGCCAACGGTTCCTTTCAGTCCTTCACCAATAACCGTATTGAAATCAAACTTGTCATAGATACTGTAAGGGTCGTTTTTGCGCAGGTCAAAATCAACTCCGGAAGCGCGAAGTGTCGGCCCGGAACAGCCGTAAGAAATAGCAACATCGGCCGGCAGGACGCCGACATTGGCCGTGCGTTCTATAAAAATTTTATTAAAAGAAAGCAGATCATTATACTCTTTTATTTTGGGACTGAAATAGTCACAGAAATCGAGTACTTTCTGAATCCAGCCGTCCGGTGCATCATGTGAAACACCGCCGACCCACATGAAATTGTAAAGCAATCGTGCGCCGCAAATCTCTTCGAACAGATCTAGGATCATTTCCCGTTCGCGAAAAGCATAAAGAAACGGCGTGAATGCGCCAATATCCAGTCCGTAGGTACCAAGCGCAATCAGGTGGCTGGCGATGCGGTTTAACTCTGCGGTAATCACCCGGAGGCGTTCGACCCGTTCGTTAACTTCGATTCCCATGAGTTTTTCAACCCCGACGACATAGCCGAAATTATTGTTCATCGAAGCGAGGTAATCCATGCGATCGGTAAACGGTATAACCTGCTGCCAGGTTACATTTTCCGCATGCTTTTCGAAGCAACGATGCAGATAGCCGATATAGGGTATGGCGTCGAGAACAATTTCGCCGTCTGTTTTCAACACGACACGCAGTACACCGTGGGTGCTGGGGTGCTGAGGCCCCATATTCACTTCCATCACTTCCGTGCGCAGGTCGGGCATAAGATTCCTAACACGTTATTGGGATAGGTATGTACCCACCAGCACTGACGTCGGGAGCGGGTTAATGGATATGTTAACAACTTTTGTCTACCAAGTCAACCGCTTTTTAGCAGAAATGTTTTTATTGCTTTTGTTCCCCGCGAGGTGTTACAATCAAAGCTGTCTTTTGAAAGGGGTTCATGAAGGGTGTTAATGTAATGAAGGGTGTAAAGGTGTTCTTATGAAAAAACATGCGCTTCTCGTGTATCCTGAGTTTCCTCTCTCTTACTGGGGATATCAGCATGCACTCAAATTCGTGGGGAAAAAATCCACGATGCCCCCGCTT
>JAJRVZ010000329.1 GCA_024277055.1 Calditrichota bacterium | reverse complement strand
TTGTTTGTCGCCGATCGGCATGCGATGCGGCTTATCCCGGCTGGTTCCGAGAATCGTTCCACCGATCGTTAAAATGCCGGATAATTTTTCGCTGTCCAGGCGCACCGTGCGGTTCTCCATCAATCCGCGGAATCCGTCTCTGAAGCCGATAAGCCGCGTATTGAAATTACGATGCAATGATTTACCAACGGCTCGAATTGCCGCATTCAATCCCGGTGTATCACCGCCGGAAGTTAAGATACCAACCAGTTTACTCATTTTCCGTCCCTATACGTTCATAACGGATTTCAGCCTGAAAAGGCAGTTAAATTCAGATTGCCAAACCGGCTGTACCAAACAACCGGATTACCAATTAATCCTTTGCTTCCGGCAATGCCTTGCGCGGAATCTTCCGATCTCTCATTGCAGCATTATAAACCATCGATGCCACTATAATCGAATTATGGATCAGGTCACTTTCGACTACATTTTCATATACATCCATATTGGTATGATGCGTGCGGTTCCTGTAATTCAACGGGTCCTGTATAAACTGGAATCCGGGCAACCCGACCTCATCAAAGGAAACATGATCCGTACTGCCGGTTCGTCGAATACTCACGGTTTCGGCGCCCATGTCATGAAACGGTTTAAACCACGCTTCGAATACGGGACGGGCGGCGTCATTTTCCTGCAGGTAAATTCCCCGGATTTTTCCCCCGCCGTTATCCAGATTGAAGTAAACATCAAAATCCTCATGGGTGTCTTTCAACTCCATTGTTTTACGGTCTGCGAAATGTTTTTTCACATATCCGCGGGACCCCAGCAGCCCCTGCTCTTCCCCACTCCACAAAGCGATGCGGATCGTCCTTCGTGGTTTAACCCCCAGTGTTTTCAGAATTCGCACCGCTTCCATGACGATGGAACAACTGGCGGCGTTATCCGTGGCGCCGGTTCCGGCATGCCACGAATCGAGATGACCGCCCAGCATTACCAGTTCATCATCAAGATCGGTACCCGGAATTTCGGCGATAACGTTGTACCCCAATGAATCTTCTTCGTAAAACTTTGTTTCCACCTCTGCATAAAGTTGCAGGTCTACCCCCTTTTCAAGCATGCGTATCATTCGTCCGTAATGTTCGATCGAAACAACAACCTGGGGCAGTACGGGCTCTGCATCGAAACGGAATCCGCCGCCTCGTCCCAGCCGTACCGTACCGTGTTCGCGCTGACTTGGTTCCAGAACAAGTACAACCCCTTCTTCCAACAGAAATTTATTTACCTTGTTTCGCAATGCCCGGCGTTTACGGTATTCTTCCCTTCTTGCCCACCAGGAGGGTTTTTCACCGGGAATCGGGGCCATCAGCAATTCGGCCAGCTTTTCTTTCGTAAAGCGTGAAGCGTCCGGTTCAAAATGCAATTCGGATTTGCGATAGTCTTTTTCCACAAGAACAATTTTATCCTGCAACTGACCTTTGTATAATTCAAGGTCCTCCGGCGATTTTATGTCAAGCAAAACCGGTTTTCCTGTCACCGGACCGTTTGTGCCGGGCGTCCAGGCTTTTACGTGGGCAATCAGGGGAGTGTAGGTGGGTGCGGTTATTTCGAGTCGCAATTTTTCCAGAGTCCATCCTTTGCCGAACGTACCCCATGGCTCCAGAGCGGTTTTTTTCAGCCCCCATTCTGCCAGCCGATCCCTGCTCCACTCCGCCGCTTTTTTATAATTCGGCGATCCGGTCAGCCGCGGTCCGTAAACATCCGTTAAATAGACCAGCGTTTCCAGAACCTGAGAATGATCGATGGCCTCCTTTTTTATCCGCTGAATGATTTGCAGATCGACGGATTCTTCATCCCGGGCGAAAACAGTTCCGGAAAGAATAAGTAAAACCAGTACCCACATCAGCATTTTCATGAAATACTCCTCAAATAATCAGTGAAAAATTAATCGGAAGAATTTAAAATACAAATCGGGGATACTTTATTCAAGTGATGAAAGATTGTTTCTCCCTCAGCGATTAAGTCAGCAACCGCTCAAAAACCGAACGTAAATCACCGCTGATACGAACCGGCCGGCCGGTCCTGATGTCTACGATTACAAAGGTTACCCGGGCGTCAACGATAAGGCGGTCATCTTTTTTCAGTCGAATTTCCTGTATTACTTTACCGCTGCTTTCCCCCAGGTCACTCAGCCTGCTGTGAATCTGCAGCACCTGCCCGCCAGTTGCCGGGTATTTGTAATTAATTTGAATTCCAGCAACAACAAAAGCCAGCTGGTGCTCTTCAAAGTATTTCATATCCATATACGCCTCTGTAAATTCCCAGCGCGCCGCTTCCAAAAACTCCTGATAGCGGGCATTATTTACATGTCCGTATGCGTCGAGATGAAAACTATATACCTTGAACTCAGAAATGTGATCCAAAATTATCTCCTGTAAACAAATTCCGTTTTCAAATGTTTTGGCGATTTCGCAACAATCGACGATCAATCAATTCAACGATCAGCAGAATGGTAAAAGCCAGGCCGAGGTACACACCACTAATATTCAAACGCACCAGCCATTGTTTCACCGGTTCCATTAACTGTGTATAATTCAAGCTGGCTGTTAAGGTAAAAATTTTCGCGGAATTAAAAAAGTAGATCAATGCTGCGATAGAAAATACCGTCAGAGCGGCCAGTAAAACGGATTCCACACGTGATTTGGCCGTCGTGTAATTAAACGGCAGTTTTGCGATCACATTTTCCGCAAAGGAAGCGCACAGCACCGGGACATCGTCTGGAACCGCCGCTTCGGCAATCCGGCGATATATTGCAAGCGATTGTTTGCAAACTTCACACTGTTGCAGATGCTTATTTGTTTCTGCAACAGACCTTTCAAGGCATTGTTGCAAATCTGTTTCGCTTAAATGGCTCATCCAACTAACTCCTGTTCGCTCATGCGTCGCAACAAGTATTGTTTCAATTTCCGACGCGCGCGATATAAATAATTTTTTACGGTACCAACCGGCATCTCCAGAATTTGAGCGATTTCCTCATATTTTATTTCCTCGAAATGGTACAGATTAAGTATCAATCTGTAGGGATGAGGCAACCGTTCAATTTCCCGTTTTATAATACTGCATACCTCTGTATGACTGATATGCTCATCGGCAACAGGCAAATACGATTCGTCGGCTATTTCACCGTCGGTGAGAATCTTAATTATTCGCGGATGCTTCAGTCGGTTTTTTTTCTGACATGGTTCAGGCAGTGGTGATAGGCGATTTTACCGACCCAGGTTGAAAGCCGGGATTCAGTACGGTAACTGTTCAATTTCTCATATACCTTTATAAATATTTCCTGACACAAATCTTCATGGTCGGCTTTACTACCGGTCGTACGCCATACGATCAGCGATACCAGTTTTTCATATTGGGAAATGATCTCACGGAATGCCTGCAGATCGCCCTGTAATACCCGCCGCACCAATCGCTGTTCATTTTTAATTCCGTTATTCAGCATAAACTTATAGACACCATTATAAGAAAATTGTTGCAGAAAAAAAATGCAACAATTTTTATTGAAAAGTGTCAACTATGACACTTAACGAAACGAAAGGATACAGTTATGATGTGGGAAACACTTTTACCGGCATTTGTCATGGCCATCCTTACCTTTTCCATAGTTTATGTGGTGCGAATTATATCGGACAACAAACTGCGACGGGCAATTGTTGACAGTGGCAATCTTGGCGAAAACGCCAAATATCTATTCAGCGGGATAAAAACCGATGATTCACTGAGTGCCATTAAATGGGGACTGGTTTTGATTGCACTCGGTCTGGCCTTATTTTTGAGCCGTCTGTTTTTCGATTCCGATGAAGGAGAAATTACGCTGGGATTGATGTTCCTGTTCTCCGGCATCGCTTTTCTGATCTATAACAGAATTGCAAATTCCCATTTCAGGGGACTTGGAGAGAGACAAAAAACCGGGTAAAGATGCGGCGGCAGCGGGTTACCCGTTTCTCGCGGGTATCCTGCTCATGGCCCGCTCGCTGAGCGCCGTGATGGTCAGCGAAGGATTTACTCCCGGATTGGCCGAAATCATCGAACCGTCGCAAATGTACATGTTCTCATAACCGAAAACCCGATTGTCCTTATTAATAACCCCTTCATTTTTATCTTTCCCCATCACACATCCACCCAAAATATGCGCTGTTGTCGGAATACCAAGTAAAGTTTCAGTTAACAAAACCGTCGGTTTGCCGTTTACAATTTCAGCATATCGTTTTGCCAGATCAATCGCCTCTGGAATGAACGCCGTCGGACTTTCTCCGTTATCTACTGACGATCCCATGCCTGACGGTCTTAATTTGAATCGCAGCGTACTGTTCAAGGTCTGCATGAAAAGCAGAATCTGGGTGTATTTTGCCCAGTCGCTCACAAAATAAGCCCGCAGGTTGTTCAGGGGATGACGGATAAGATCCCATATCACCCTGAGTACCCGATGCACTACATTTTCACCGTGCACCTGCGGCGACATCAGCAGGCGCCAGAATCCGGACCCTTCGGCGTAACGAACCGGTTCCAGATGGCTGTATTGATCCGTATGCAGAATTGATCC
>JAJRVZ010000019.1 GCA_024277055.1 Calditrichota bacterium | reverse complement strand
TTCAATATTCTTCGGCATCGGATTCAGCCAGCGCGGGTGGTAATGAGATACCTTTTTTCCCTCCTGTTGCAGCTCTTCCGTTACCGTTTGCACGGTACCGTAAGTCCCGCCCCAGCTGATCAGGAGTATATCGCCCTCTTCATCACCAAATATTTCCGGATCCTCTACGAAATCGGCGATACGCTCGATTTTTTCAGCCCGCAGACGTACCATTTTGTCATGATTATCCGGATCGTAGGAAACATCACCGGTTATGTCTTCCTTTTCCAGACCACCGATACGATGTTCAAGTCCGGGAGTTCCGGGAACGGCCCACATTCGTGAAAGCGTATCCGGATACCGGTAATAGGGTGCAAATTTATCCGGGTCGGTGGCAAATTCCACCTTCAGCTCAGACAATTCGTTTTCTTCGGGAATACGCCACGGTTCCGCACCATTGGCGATATACCCATCGGTTAATAACAGGACCGGTGTCATGAATTTGATGGCGATCTGTACCGCTTCATAGGCCGCATAAAAACAATCGGCCGGACTTTTTGCAGCAATGATCGGTACGGGAGATTCACCATGACGTCCGTAATATGCCTGCAATAAATCCGCCTGTTCGGTTTTTGTTGGTAAGCCGGTACTGGGTCCGCCACGCTGCACATCAACAATAACCAGCGGCAGTTCGGTAATAACCGCCAGGCCGATGGCCTCCGATTTGAGTGCAAGCCCCGGTCCGCTGGTTGTGGTTACTGCAATATTTCCCGCGAAAGACGCGCCGATTGCCGAACAAACCCCGGCAATTTCATCTTCAGCCTGAAAGGTTTTTACACCGAAATTTTTATGCCGGGACATTTCATGCAGAATATCACTGGCGGGTGTAATCGGGTAACTGCCGAGAAAAACCGACAAACCTGATTTTTCACCGGCGGCAATGAAACCCATCGCAACGGCCTCATTTCCGGTAATATGACGGTAAGTGCCCGGTTCGATATGGGCTTCGGTTACTTTGTAATGGGTAGTAAAAATTTCAGTTGTATCGGCAAAATTATAACCGGCTTTCAGTGCCCGTTTATTTGCTTCCGCAATCGCCGGTTTGGAACCGAACTTTTGATCGATCCAGGTAATCGTCGGCTCCATATCACGGGAGTACATCCAAAACATCATACCCAGTGCAAAAAAGTTTTTGCAACGGTCCATTTCCTTCATGCTCAGGCCCAGCCCCTCCAGAGCATTTCGCGTCAGGGTAGTGATCGGAACGGTGAATAATTGAAACTGTTTCAGGGAGCCGTCGGTAAGCGGATTATCTTCATATTTTGCCAGTTCCAGGTTTCGTTTTGTAAAAGCGTCTTCATTGGCAATGATTATGGAATTCGCCTGCAAATCTTTTATATTTACTTTCAGGGCGGCAGGATTCATTGCAACCAGGACATTCGGATTGTCACCCGGGGTGTGAATGGGACGGTTGCTGAAATGAATCTGAAATCCCGAAACGCCAAATAAGGTTCCCGCCGGCGCCCGGATTTCCGCAGGATAATCAGGCAGCGTACTGAGGTCATTTCCGGCCATGGCGGTGGCTGAAGTAAAACGGGTACCCGTTAACTGCATACCATCCCCCGAATCGCCGGCGAAGCGAACAATTACATGATCTACTTCCTGGATAGGTTTAACTTCGCTCATTAGATAGATACCTTTTGTGTTTGTAAAATAAACGATTCCGTTATTTGAAATATTCTGTGGAATTTAATTATACCACCTGTATAAATCAATAAAGGATTTGAGCATTTACCCGGAATAATTTATTTTTATTCATAATTTTCTATTTTTATCAATAATATAGAGGAAGTAAAATTATATGAGTTGATAAAATAATGAATTACAGCCACAACTGTCTGTCAAGACTGCGATATTGTATCGCCTCGGCGACGAATTCACTTCTGATTTCCTCGCTGCCTTCCAGATCAGCTATGGTGCGGGATACTTTCAGAATACGGTCGTATGCCCGTGCGCTCAACCCCAATTTGGTAATCGCATTTTTCAGCAATTCGTGCCCGGTTTCATTCAGTTTACAGTAGCGGCGAATTTCCGCACTTTGCATGTGCGCATTACAAAAGATGTTCTGTTCATCCTTAAACCGTTTCAACTGCCTTTCTCTTGCCTGCTGAACCCGCTCTCGGATGGCTTCGGAACGTTCGCCCTCTCTTTCCGATGACAATTCCTTGTACTTCACCGCCGGTACTTCGATATGAATGTCAATCCGGTCCAGCAACGGGCCGGATATGCGCGACATGTAACGCTGGATGAGCGGTGGTGTGCAGCTGCAGTCATGCGTCGGGTCGGAATAATATCCGCAGGGACAGGGATTCATCGCCGCCGCCAGCATGAAATTTGCCGGGTAGGTAAGGGATAAGCTGGCACGGGAAATGGTGACTTTCCCATCTTCCATCGGCTGGCGCAACACTTCGAGAACATTTTTCTTGAATTCCGGCAGTTCATCGAGGAACAACACACCATGATGGGCCAGGCTCACTTCACCGGGACGAGGGTATTTTCCTCCCCCGACAAGCGCCGCATCGGACACCGTGTGATGCGGTGAACGGAAGGGCCGGGTCGCCACCAGCGCATGCTCCGCCGGCAGCAGTCCGACAACGGAGTGGATCTTGGTTGTTTCCAGCGCCTCATCGAGGGTCATTGCCGGCAGGATGGTCGGGAAACGTTTTGCCAGCATGGTTTTACCGCTGCCCGGAGGCCCGATCAAGATAATATTATGCCCACCGGCCGCCGCCACTTCCAGCGCCCGTTTTACATGTTCCTGCCCTTTTACATCAGAAAAATCGATCTCATAAATCCGTTCCAGGTTAAAAACTTCGCTGATATCGACTTTGAAAGGCTCGAGCGGCAATACATTATTAAGCAGATTAACCGTATCCAGCAAGGACCCGACCGGATAAATATTCATACTGTCACCGGCCATGGCGGCTTCCCGCGCGTTCTGCTCCGGCAGAATGATTCCGGCCAGATTGCGTTTGCGGGCTTCCATGGCAATGGACAGCGATCCATGTACCGGGCGCAACGAACCGTCCAGCGCCAGTTCCCCTAAAATGATATGATCGGCCAGTTTTTCTTCGCTTATCTCGCCGGCGGCCGCCATGATGCCGATGGCAATAGGCAGATCATAGGCAGAACCTTCCTTTTTGATATCGGCCGGGGCAAGATTAATGGTAATGCGGCGGTTGTAGGAGAATCGAAATCCGGAGTTCTTAATGGCGGAAATAACCCGTTCCCTGCTTTCGCGCACGGCGTTATCCGGCAAGCCGACCATGTTATAACCGGCTACATTGCCTTCCATGTGCGTTTCGACTTCAACCGGGTGAGCATCGATTCCATGAACAGCGGCGGTAATAACCTTTGAAAGCATAACTACCCCGAAAACAGATTTCGCTCCATGCCCCGAATACTATTTGTTCAGATAGAAACTCTGACTGCAAATACAGATTTATCAGGTGTAAAAATATTGAATGAATACAAATTATGCAAGCGGTTGATTCATACCAGTTCCGAAATCAGAGTGTTGGCCGTAACCTCAGTAACCCGCACCTCCACCAGTTCACCGGGCTGGATTTCCGAACCGGTGAACACAGCAATTTTGTTTCCGTCCGTGCGCCCCATTAACTGTCCCTGTTTCCGGGCCTTGCCTTCTATCATGATTTGCAGGGTCTCACCCAAATACCGCAGGTTCTTTTTATAGGATATTTGCCGCTGCATCTCCACCAGACGCGTAATGCGTGAAGTTTTATCTTCTTCTGAAACATCATCCGGAAATTTTCGGGAAGCGATGGTTTGTCTGCGTTCGGAATACTTGAACATAAACGCCGAATCAAATTCTACTTTCTTCATCACTTCCAGCGTTTCCTGAAAATCGTCCTCGGTCTCGGTCGGAAATCCGACGATGACATCCGTTGTTAATACAAGACCGGGTATACGATTACGCATCACCTTCACCAGATCGAGGAAATCCCGTTTTGTATAGGTGCGGTTCATCAGTTCGAGTATACGATCGCTGCCGGCCTGTAACGGTAAATGAATGTGTTTGCAGGCTTTCGGGTTATCTGCTACTACTTCAATCAGCTTCTGCGGAAAATCTTTCGGATGTGGTGAAGTGAAGCGTATCCGTTCGATACCGTCCGCCTTACTGACGATTTCGATCAGATCGGCAAAATCGTATTTATCAAATTTATAGGAATTGACATTCTGTCCCAGAAGCGTTATCTGCCGAAAGCCCTGACCTGCCAGTAGTTTCACCTCTTCCAGCACATTGAACGGGTCGCGGCTGCGCTCTCTTCCCCGCGTATAGGGAACAACACAGAAGGTGCAGAAATTGTCACAGCCGCGCATCACGGCGATCCAGGCATTCACTCCCTTTTCCCGCGTTGGAAAAATATCACTGTAGGTTTCGAATTCACTCAAAGTAAGTTCGAAGTCTTTTTCACCGCTCTGCCTGACATGATCAATCATCCGCGGCAGTTTTTTGTAGCTGTCCGGACCGGCAACGATATCCACACCCACTTTTTCATCCAGCAATTCATCCCGCAGGTTTTGTGCCATGCAACCCAACACACCCATCACAATATGTTTGTTTTCCCGCCGAAGCTGCTTAAGGGTGGAAATCCGCTGATGCACTTTCGAGTGCGCGTTTTCTCTGACGCTGCACGTGTTCAGCAAAATTATTTCCGCCTCTTCCGGGTTCTCGGTGAAATCGTAACGGTTGTTTTTCAGAACGGTTTTCACAATCTCCGTATCATATTCGTTCATCTGGCAACCGTAGGTTTCTATATATACTTTTTCCATAAAAGTCCTGATTTATCCCTTCGATCAGCCAACGGGCCGGCCGATCAAATAATTCCCGTCAATTTCTTCCAACTGTACACACCGGACGCAATTGTGCAAATCTTCATCCGACTGCATTTTCACTTCCATGTAATTTGTAGTGTAGCCCCGCCAGTATCCATTTTCATCCTTCTGTTCGAAAAGTACATCCGCCCGACTGCCGATATGCTGCCGGTAAAAGGTGGTTTTCTTGCGTTTTCCCTGTTCGATCAGAATGCGGTTACGTTTTTTCTTTTCCTGCGGGTCAACTTTATTATCCATTTTGACCGATGAGGTACCCTGCCGGTCGGAATAGGTAAAAACATGAAAATAGGAAATCGGCAGGTCGCCAAGAATTTTTTTCGTGTTTATGAATTGTTCCCGCCCCTCACCCGGGAAACCAACCATCACATCGGTGCCGATACCGATACCGGGAACCGTATCATGGGCAAATTCAATAAATTCAGTAAAATCCCTGACCGTATATTTGCGGCGCATCGCTTTCAGAATTCCATCATCACCGCTCTGGATCGGTATGTGCAGATGATTGCACAGTTTATCCGATTCGGCCATTTTGCGGATCACCTGTTCGGCGATGGTTGTCGGCTCTATGGAACTGATACGAATGCGTTCCAGCCCGTCAATATTTTCCAGCGCGTCGAGCACGTCTGCAAAATTCTTTCCTTCGCCGGCGTAGGTGCCGATATTCACACCGGTCAATACCAGTTCACGATGCCCCATTTCCACCAGTGCCCTGGCCTCTTTTATAATATCATCCGGTTTGCGGCTGCGTGCCGGTCCCCTCGCCGTTGGAATGATGCAGAAACTGCAGACAAAATTACAGCCGTCCTGTATCTTTAAATTAGCGCGGGTGGCATTATCGTACAAACCAACCGTTTCAATGGTGAATTCTTCCCGGCTTATCTTTGGGGAATGTACAACCAGCGGTTGCTCCAGTTTTGTTCCGGAATCGAGGAAATCAACCAGATTCATTTTGTGCTCATTTCCGATAATCAGGTCCACACCATCTATGGCACTGATGGTATCCACGGCCATTTGAGCATAGCACCCGATTACCGCTACAAATGTATCCGGATTTTTGCGCAGGGTCTTGCGTACCGCCTGCCGACATTTGGCATCGGCCTGTTCGGTTACGGTACACGTATTGATCACCGTGACGTCGGACGGTTCACCGAAATCTACGATCTGAAACCCTGCCTGCCGCAGGCTGTTGGCGATAATAGCCGTTTCAGCCTGGTTCAGCCGGCAACCCAATGTATGTAAACTGGCTCTGAGTGACATATTCATCCTGTAAAAAACAGGCGCCAAATTTAGAAAATGGCGCCGGTGAATTCAATGTTTATTCAAAGTTTAATTTTATTGTACGGCAACAGCTCTTTTAAACCAGGAATGTCCTCCACCGGTTCAGCACCTTTATTCGATCGGTCGCCACGACAGCATGGTGTTTTACCTTTCCTCTTCAGCGTAGTCCGCAAACAACGAGTCCGGAAATTGCCGGTTGAACTGAAAATCCGAGAATTCAATATCCGAGCGGATTTTACCGCTGAAAATCAGCAAAAAGGAAATATCGGCGTCAAAATGAATTTTTTCGGGCAGCCAGTAGTCACCGATCTTTTGCATATTGATAACCATGGACATGGTATCGACACCGGTAGGATAATCGGACGGGACAAGGACAGCTTTTATCAGGGCAGCTTCATCCGGTGTAAAGTACAAATCACCATTAAATCGTTCTTCATCCTCTTCGATGGATTCAACTTTCAGATGCACAGCCTGTTTCCCTTCAATGTAAACTTCACCCAGATTTTCGAATCGATACAAATCTCGTTTCGCGGGTGCAACCACTTCTTCCAACCCGAAACTTTTACTCTCTGATTTATGCCTGCGTTTTTTATTTTTCTCTTCATCCGTCACCGTGGTCCATTCGCCATCTTCAAAATTCTGCGCCTCCAGCAATTCCCGGTGCCTGACTTCCCGGTCTTTCACAAACACACGAAACACCCGTCTGGACTGTTCCTCAATTTCTCCGTCACCGTCCATTTTTACAAAATGAATACGCTGTATATAACTATAATTGCCAAGGGTATCTTCTGCGGCATTCTGCATTTTTGCACGTTCATAGATCCGGTCCAGCAAAGCAGACAGATTGCCTTTGGCGTACAGCGGTACAAGAAACACCAGTATCAGTGAAAAATAGAAATAGCGCATTCGCATCTCCGTTTAAAATCGAAAAGACATAAAACTAAAACTTAAAGGAGATTATATCAGCCGTTTTACGGAAGATGACACCCTGTGTTTTGAAATATTCCAGCGTTTCGGCTCCCTTTTCTTCGGAAACCGCGCGAATGGCATCTGTGACCAGGGTAACCGGATACCCGCGTTCCAGAAGACCTTTTCCCGCATTATAGACGCAGAATTCAGTTGCCACTCCGTATAATACAACCCGCTGCGGTTGAACCGTTTTCAGACAGGATTCGAAAACAGGATTGCTGAACACATTGAGTTGTTGTTTGGTGAAAATGCAATATTGTTCATTACCCGCCGGCCGTTGCGGATTCCGGAAACTGTAAACATGTGCCTGCGGCAGCTGCGTTTCGGGCAGTTTGCGGTTGCCGTCGGTATCCCGAACGCAGTGAGGCGGAAAATCCGCAAATTCGGGGTCATTTTCATCGTGCGAATCCGCAGAGGCAAAAACCGGGATGTTATTGTTAACGGCAAATTCGGTCAGTTTTTTCAGGTTCGGAATGATTTGCTCCGCCCCGGGCACATAGAGATTGCCGTCCGGCATTATAAAATCATACTGTGTGTCGATATCCACAAAAATTAAATTCTGTGAATTCATGTCATCACTTACCTTTCAATTTTGATCGTTTTTAAGATTATCCGACAGTGTCATTATTCTGCCGGACACCCCCACCGGGTATTCAACTTTCCGGTGTATGGCTTGCAATTCAACCGGCATTTTTTGAAATTGTTCCTGCACCTTCACTCGTGCTTTTTCCAGCGTCGGCAACGCATGCACAGGGAACCCGTTTTCCAGCAACGGTTTCAGTAACGGCTCGGAATTGGCCGGTTCAGGCTCATCTACCAGTTGTATTTCATCGCTGAGCATTTTGCCGAAATCATCGTAAATCCGGTAAACCTGTTTGCGGCCGGGCAGCATTTTTTTATCCTCACTGAATTTTGCCCGGTATATTTTTTCACCATTCTCGTTCCGTTCGACCAGTTTGTACACACCGGCCAGATACGGCGCATCGGCCGAAGTAGCCACCTGGGTGCCGACACCGAATGCATCTACCGGTGTGCCGGCGGTTACCAGCTGATCGATTTTATATTCGTTCAAATCACCGCTGAGCACAATTTTGCTGTTGGTATACCCATTCTCGTCCAGAATTTTACGCACTTTTTTGCTGTTTTCCTCCAGATTTCCGCTGTCAATACGCACGCCGAAAAAGTCTTTACCGATGTTCAGGGCTTTTTGTATCGCCCGGTCGATATCAAAAGTATCGATCAGGTAAATGGTATTGTCGGGAAAAACTTCCCGGTATTTTTCGAAGGCTTCCTGTTCACTGTCGAAAGCAAGCGTCCATGAATGGGCGGTTGTGCCAAAAACGGGGATACCGTACTCATAACCGGCCAGCACATTGGAGGTTCCGGCGAATCCGGCCAGATAGGCCGCCCGTGCGGCCAACACACTGGCTCCCGCTCCATGGGCCCTGCGGCTGCCGAATTCCATTAATACGCGCTTTTTGCCGTCCGATTGAGACGCATGCACCACCCGTGCCGATTTGGAGGCGATCATACTTTGAAAATTCACCGTTGTCAGCAGAAAGGTCTCCAGTATCTGCGCTTCGATCAGCGGTGCCTGGATCTGGAGAACCGGTTCCTGCGGAAAAAACAGACTGCCTTCTTCCAATCCGTATACATTTCCGCTGAACCTGAATGATGACAGATAATCGAAAAATGCACTTTCAATGCCCTGTAAAGACGGCAACGCCTTCAGGTAGTCTATTTCCTCGTCGCTGAATCGCAGATTCTGAATATACTGCAGCGATTGCTCAATTCCGGCCGCAATCAGGTAATTGCGGTTCGGCGGCAATTTTCGGATGAACAATTCGAAGGTTACGGTCGGATTATGATTATGCCGGAAATACCCGGCAGCCATAGTTAATTCGTACAGATCCACCAGCAGTGAAACATGTGGTATTTGCGGCGGCATTTCATTCCCTGTGTTTTTGAAGCATAAATTACCGAGGCTTTTACTTTATTGCAAACCGCTATCGGACAACTTTTACGCATTTAAAATGGTTGCCGGGAAAAAATTTTGATTTAAACAAACAACCGTCTTCATTTATCACTTTTTTACTTTCAATTTCGCTGAGAATATCCCTATCACTCTTCCGTTTTATTGGCGGTATCATAAATAAATTTCCAGCTGCCGTCGGGTTGTTTTTTCCAGACCGTCAAATAATACCCCCTGCTGACGCCGTGTTCATCCCTGCTTTCATATTTGCCGTAGGTGACACCAAGATCACCGGATGCGGAAATATGAGATTCCGTCGGTTCCCAGATCATCGAAGTGCTGCGCGGAAGGTCCTTTGTTTTCCGAATCAGGTCTGCGTATGCTTTCTTTGTTCGGGGCTCTCCCTCAAAGGGCAGCACTTTACCATTTTCAGCCATGTAGCTGTGAAACGCCTGCAAGGCGCCCTTTTCGACGGACATGGCGGAAAAGGCCTGATCGGTTTTTATCAACACGGTTTCGGATTCCGCCTGCCGGCAGGCCATAAAAGCAACGGCTGCCAGCGCAGCCACGATAATCATTTTTTTCATGATAGCTCCATCCTTTTAAATTTACCATCATATCAGGTCAAAAAGTGAACCGACCTGTTTCAGATTGATTTGTTTTCCGTGTGGTTTTTTGCCCCGGATTTTCGGCAGAATCACCGAATTCATCCCCAGTTTTTCCGCTTCGCCGATGCGGTCCTCGATACGGTTTACCGGACGCACTTCGCCGCCGAGTCCGACTTCTCCGATATATACGGTTGACTGCGACAGCGGGTTATCATCAAATCCCGACAACAGGGCCATGCAAACTGCCAGATCGATCGCCGGTTCAACTACCTGCAACCCGCCGGTGGTTTTAATGAACACATCGTAAAACCCGAAGGGCTTACCGCACCGCTTTTCGAGGACGGCCAGCAAAAGGTTCATACGCCTGTGCCCGATTCCTTCCGCCGTGCGTTGCGGTGTACCGAATTGTGTTTTCGTGACCAGCGCCTGAACCTGTAGCAGGAAAACACGGTTCCCTTCCAGAACGGCCGCAACCGCCGTACCCGATGAGATCCCGCCACCCGAATCCATAAAAATTTCCGAGGGATTGCTGACCGGCATCAAACCTTTCGAGACCATTTGAAACAAGCC
>JAJRVZ010000328.1 GCA_024277055.1 Calditrichota bacterium | reverse complement strand
CCGCGGCGGTTCTATTGATGTTGAATTCACTCGCCGCCCGAAAAGAGGTAGTCGTCTCCCGCGGGGAACTGGTGGAGATCGGCGGATCGTTCCGCCTGCCGGAAGTGATGAAACTGAGCAACGCCAAACTGGTGGAAGTGGGCGCAACCAATAAAACCCACCTTCGCGATTACGAACAGGCCATAAACGGGAAAACGGCCGCCATCATGCTGGTGCAGCCCAGTAATTTCGAGATCGTCGGCTTCACCGGAAAACCTGAAATAAAAGACATCATCGAACTGGGCCGATCCCGTCAGATTCCTGTCATTTTTGATCTCGGCAGCGGTGCGCTGATTGACATGCAACAATTCGGTTATCCCTACGAACCGGTGGTCGCCGACATGCTTGGTGCCGGTTTTGACCTCGTTTCGTTTTCCGGCGATAAATTACTGGGCGGGCCGCAGGCCGGAATCATCGTGGGACGTGCGACGCTGGTGAAAAAACTGCGTCGCAACCAGCTGCTGCGTGCATTGCGCTGCGATAAAATTACCCTGGCTGGTTTGGAGAAGACTTTGCGGCAATACCTGCACCCTGAATCTTTGGATAATCAAAACGCAACCCTGCAACTCTTCACCCGTTCGCTGGTTGAAATGGAAAAACTGGGAACGCAGATCGTGGCCCGGCTGCGACCGGATATTAAAGATCACACCGTACTGACCGAAGCGGAAGGACGGACCGGCAGCGGAGCCTTCCCCGTACACCCCATCCCTTCGCTTGCCCTGCAAATTCATCATCCGAAATTCAAAGCAGAACAGCTTGCACGCAAACTGCGCCGGTTTGAAACGCCCGTTTTCGGTTACATAGAAAACGATGCTTTAATGTTGAATCTGCTCACCCTGCAAGCTGACGAAACGGAAATAATTGTCAAAGCGCTCAATTCCCTCTTATGAAAAAACACACGATCATCGGAACCGCCGGACACATCGACCACGGTAAAACGGCGCTGATAAAGGCGCTGACCGGTATCGACGCCGACCGATTGAAAGAAGAAAAAGAACGCGGCATTACCATCGATATCGGATTCGCCTATTGGCGTGAAGATGTCACAATTATTGACGTACCGGGACATGAAAAATTTATCCGTAACATGGTCGCCGGTGTCAGCACCATCGATATCTTTCTGCTGGTAATCGCCGCAGACGACAGTATCATGCCGCAGACCATCGAGCATCTGGATATTTTGAATTTCTTTAATCATCGTGATGGTATTGTTGTGATCAATAAAATCGATCTGGTAGATGATGAAATGCTCGAACTGGTTCAGGAAGAAGTACAGGAGCTGCTGCAGGGATATGGCATGGAGAACCTGCCCATTGTTCCGGTCTCCTCCGTTCAGGGCACGAATCTGGAGCAGTTGAAAAAACTGATCGATGAGAAAATAGAGGCCCTTGAAAAAAGACCGCAATTGCGCCCCTTCCGGTTGCTTGTCGACCGTTCTATTGTATTTAAAGGAGTTGGTACGGTAGTTACGGGTACGGTGTTGAGCGGACAATTGAACAAAGCTCAGACCATACAGATATTGCCTTCCGGCGAGCTGGTAAAAGTACGCAGCCTGCAAACACACACCCACGAAACTGATTCGGTTTTCAGCGGGCAGCGGGCAGCCGTTAATATTCCGGGGGTAGCGCGCAGCGGTATTGAACGGGGCGACGTCCTGGCCGAACCGAATACGCTTATGCCGGTTCAGGAATTTCTGGGTGAAATGCATTCTGTTTCCAATATGCCGGTTAAGATTTCCAATCGCAGCGAGGTGCGTGTGTACGTCGGTACTGCGGAGCGCATGGGACAGCTGGTCTGGTTCGACTCTGTGAAAAAACTGGAACCGCAGGGGAAATACCATGTTCGCATAAAACTGGACGAGCCGCTTTCCGCAGCCCGGGAAGATGCTTTTCTCATACGGCTGGCATCTCCGGTATTTACCCTTGCCGGGGGGCGCATACTCGAAATCAATCCGCCGAAAATTCAGCACCGCGAAGAAATATGGCGCCCGTATTTTGAAAAGCTGAACGACCCGCATATCGCCAACCTGGTCGAATCGATAATATCGCATCGCGGATACTTTTCGGTTTCCTCCTCCTATTTGCAGCAAAAACTGTTCCTGCCGCTGGAAGACATCCGGCCGGTAATAAACGATCTGTTGAAAAGAAAAAGGATTCGTGAAATTTCCATTCGAAATACCGGTCACTTTATCAGCGAAGAAAATTTTCGCCGGCTGGCCGGCCGGATTGAAAAATATCTTCACTCGTTTCATGAACAGAATGCTCATCAGCCGGGAGCAAATCTGCAACAGTTGCTTGCCGGTACCGGGCTTCAGTGGATTGCGGAAGAACTGTTCACCTCCGCATTGCGCTTTCTGGAAAACAGCGGGCGAATCAGAAATGAAAAAGGAATGTATGCGGAAAAGGATTTCAGCATGCGGATCAGTCGCGGCGCGGAGGATGTGAAGGAGCAGTTGCTGCAGTTATTTTTCGATGCGCGTTTTGCCCCCCCCTCACTGGAGGAAATTTCAAAAAGAATTGAATTGCCGATGCACGAACTGCGCAGTATGACAGGTCTTTTGGCACGGGAAGGAAAATTATTGTCCGTTCAACAGAAATTTTACCTGCACCATCATCGCTGGGAAGAATTGCTGAATTTTTTACGACAATATTTCAGCGACAAAAACGAAATGCCCGTTAACGCTCTCAAAAACTTTATTCAGACTTCGCGCAAATATGCCATTCCGTTATTCGAAACACTCGATGGAGAAGGCTTTACGAGCAGAGATGGCGATGTACGAAAAAAAGGTACGAATCTTTAATTTAAAAATGAAAGAGAGTTTCAGCCGCTAACGAGAATTCTTCAAACTGTACCGAGGTTTTCATTATATAGGTACCGGAGAGTGTTCCGATTATGCCTCTTTCCCTGTATATCTCCGGTAATGAAAAAACATCAGTAGTTTTACCGGGAATGACTAAGACGGGTGCTTGAAAATTAAATGCCGTATCAAATTTTACCGTTCTTGAACGAGGGGCCAGGATTTGCAAGCGATGATTGTTTTGCTCATAAGAATGAAGAGTCAAATCAAAATCAATTCTATTGCGAATCAACATCTTGCTTGTGAGGGAATCATTTCTAATGGAATCGGCAATCAACGCCGCAGAAAGCGGATTTCCGAATTCAATGATATCAAACCACTTTTTCAGAATAATTGTGTCCAATGCGGTTCCGGTTTGAAAATGTGTCTCCAGTCTGTATTTACCCGAATATACCTTAATATTTGAATCGTCTTCGACACGACTCCACTGTTTCCAGTTCCCTTCTGCAACCAACGAGTCTCCCGGACCGAAATGTAAACCGGACATATGTAGAAATCCTTTTCCCGACTTTTCATAGAGCAGCGAATCGAATTCATCAAAGATAAGGTATAAATAGTAATTGGTATGAATAACTCTACTTTCAGCCAGGCTGTCATTTCTCACAACAAATCTGAAACGGATAATATCATCGAGATCGTACGTATCCTGCATATGGGAAAGTGAGAATGTCAATCCGGTTGCAGGGGATTCGAACAGATGATCTGAATATCGCTCGGGCGTCGAGTCAGGCTGGCTAGATTGCTTACAGCTAAAAATAAACAATACGGAGAACAGAAACAGTTTAGATTGCATTGTCTGCTCCTCCTTTTTAAAGTTTAAAGATTTCTTACCGTCTCGATCATCGTCCGGTAATTCTCAAATTTCACATACTCCGTAACACTGTTTCCGGACCCGACACAGTATCCGCCGTTATATCCCGCTATTTTAATATTCTCAAGCACTTTACCGCTTACCTGTTCCGGCGTGCCGCGCGCAAGCAGGTCGACATCCACATGTCCGATCAGGCACAATTTGTCGCCATACTTTTTTTTCACTTCACCGATATTCATTGCCTTCGGTTCAATGGGATGCAGGGCGTCCACGCCACAGGCAATAATATCCTCCATCACATCATACAAAATGCCGTCGGTGTGGTAAATCAGCGGTTTGTTGTATTTCTTTGCCAGATCGCCGATTTTTTTCAACCAGGGAAAGAAATACTCGTGCAGCATATCGGGCGATACCAGCAATCCGTTCGTATAAGCGATATCATCGCTGTACCACAGCACATCCACCGCATCACTCTGTGCAAAATATTCGAACATGCTCAAAACCAGGTCGCCGATACGATCGTTCAATCGTTTCACCAGTTCCGGCTGCATGAACAACGCCAGTGAGAAACTTTCGAAGCCCATCATCTCCCAGGTCATCGTAAAAATATCTCCGTACTGTCCGATCACGCCCATACCGTCCGGCAGAAACGATCGTACCTGTTCGAAGCGGGAATAATCAAATTCTGATGTATCCGGAAATTTGTAGGCCTCGAAATCCGCGTCGCAGGTGATTACCCCCTGCCCTTCACTGGCCCATTTGCGTTTCAGGGTTCCGTCTTCGTTGAAACTGACCTTTCCGTTCAGGCCTTTTGCTTCCGGGTTGAAATCGGCTTCCGGCTGCAGTTTGATATAATCGTATCCCGCTGATTGCCAGAATTCGACATCATCCTTCAGATTGAGAATCGGTCTGCCCAGTAATCGTTGCTTAATAACCGGATGAATGCCCAATTCGGCCAGCGGGACATAACCGGCTTTTTGCCGTTTCAATGTATTGATGAATTGTTCGATATCAGGACGCTGTTTCATGGCTTTTATGGATTTGTTTGTAACAGGTTTCCAGGCTGCAGCGATCACAGGGATATTCGCGCCATTTCATTTTTGCCCCTGTGCCGACTATTCCGCTGATCGATTTCTGCGGCACCATCAACCCGGAATTATTCAGACGGACTCCGCAGAAATTATCCGGCAGCAGTGAAAATAATTTATGCTGTTCGGCCACGCTCCAGTCGCAATATCCCGGACTGTACCGGTTGCTGTGTTTTGTTCCGAGTTCGAGGGCATGGGCGGCAATTTTAGCCTCCAGCCAATCGGCCAGAGCCTCGGCAATTTCAGAGCCGATCAGATCGGCAATGTAACCGGCCAGGGGTTCATCTTCTTCAAAAAACTTTCGCGACCAGTTATCAATTCCGCTTCCGATGGAAACGGCGAAAACAGCGGCACCGTCCAGCAAATGCAACTGAGAATAAATTATTTTCCGGATTTCAAAAACCTGATCCACCAGAACCAGTTTTCCATGCTCTGCTTTGGCCGATCCGGGTGAAAGCCAGCGGTATCCTGCCTGCAGCTCTGCTGCGTGTTCCGCTTCTTTGAGTAATTTGTCGGTAATCTGAATGTACTGTTCGGGAGTATTCTTTTCATATCCCATGGCACCGAAGATATTTTCTTTATTCACCCTGAGTTCATTAAAAACAGGTCTGTAGCTGAATATATCTTTCATGGTTGTTGCAGTTCCTGCATGAATATCATCGACCCGGAAGAGATTCAGCTTATTTCCCGAAGGTGCAGGGCAAAGGAATGCGGGTCCGGAAAGTAGCCATCCGCTCCGATCTGATCGCTGAAGGCCTGGGAAAGTGGCGCACCGCCGACGAACACTTTCGTCGCCGGTATTTTTGCCCGAATTGCCTGCAACGATTCTTCCATTTTTACCATCGTAGTGGTCAGCAGGGCGCTCATACCCACAAGGCTTCCGGGATGTTCGGCAACCGCCTCTGCAAATTCCGTCGCGCTTGTATTTGTACCGAGGTCTATCACATCCCACCCTTCACCCTTTAATACCATTTTTACGATATTCTTGCCAATATCATGCTGATCGCCTTCGACCGTTCCCAGAACGATTTTCCCCCGGTGCTGTGCTTCTCCCGATTCGAAGAACGGTTTCAGGTGTTCCATGGCGGCATTCATAGCCCGGGCGGCGATCATCAAATCCGGTATAAAAGCCTTATGTTCCGCAAATCGGTCCCCCACCCTTTGCATGGCCGGCATTAATGCTTCATTCAGAATTTGGTTTGCGGAAAAACCGGCTTCCAATGCTTTCAGCGTCAATTCGGAGGCGCCGTCCATCCCTCTCAGCTCAGGGGGAAAAGCGGCGTTGCGGTCGGATTTTCCCTTTTCTACACAAAGGCCCAGTTGTTCCAGTAAATCTTTCATAACAAAAATTATCAGCCTATTTAATAAACAGGGCCTTTTCTACCGCCGTATTTTCTCCGCTCCGCAGTTGAATATAATAAACCCCGTTTGCCCTTCCACTTGCATCCCATTTAACCTGATGGATACCCGCATGCTGCCGTTCGTTCACCAGTCGTTCAACCAGCTGACCGAGGGAGTTAAACACGATCAGTTCCGTATCAGCTTCATTCGGCAATGAATACCTGATGATGGTCGACGGATTGAAAGGATTCGGATAATTCCGGTACAGGGCAAATTGCAGTGGTGTAATTTCCGATCGATCCTTAATACCGGTTACCCGTTCCGCCGAACTCAGAATCCAGTCCTCCGGATCAAAGCTTACCCCGGCCGGTTTTTTATCCGTAACGAACTGAAAGGTTTGAAATCGCCGGTCGTTGAATACCTGAACCGTATCGCGCACCGGACCGGGAATGGTCATCAGCATCAGGTCGACCGGCATGGTAAAAACCTGTCCGTTCTGCACCTGTTCGATGGCAACGGTGGTTACATACTGGTCGCCCCGCTGTTCGTACCACCAGTCGTAATAATATTGCGGATAACCGCTGCCGTAGATCCATTGCTGAAAAAACCACTGCAACGAAGCGCCGTAAAACTGTTCCATTACCGCCTGAAAATCTTCCGTGGTCGCCGCCTTGTACGAAAACTGCTGGTCAATCAAATAGGCTCGCACGGCGGGGAAGAAAAGATCATTGCCCATTACGTTACGAAGCATGTGCAACACCCAGGCGCCTTTATTATAAACGATACCGGCAAAAACCGGCTCGTTGAACGGATCCTCTACAAATATGGTACCGCCGCCGTAGTAGGCCATATCCATCATATAACTGCGGTACTCCCCGGAACCTCCGAGCCGTTCGGCGTACAGCGCTTCCATATAAGAGGCCCAACCCTCGTTCAGCCAAATGTGGTGGAAATCAGCGCAGGTGACCAGATCGCCGAACCACTGGTGGGCCAGTTCGTGCGCGACAACCCAGAAATTCATCGAGCCCATGCTGGAAACGGTTTGATGTTCCATTGCTCCGCCCCAGTTGAAATTGGCCATCCCGTATTTTTCCTCAAAAAACGGGTACTCGACAAAAAGGTTGCTGTAGGTGGCGATCATGTCCACCGTACTGCCGTAGTTGTCCAGGGCATTATCATACCGCTCGGGATAAACATAAAAATGAACCGGCATGGAGTCGCCGGCGGTATTTACATAATAGTCGCTGTAAATTCGATAATTTGAAATAGCCAGTGAAACCAGATAGGTGGCAATCGGATACCGCTCGTGCCAGAAAAAGGTACGGGTTCCGTCAAGATTGTCGGTTATGCTGCGCAGCGAACCGTTCGAGACGGCATACATGCGGTAACCGTTATAATAATTATCCGGGACGGTAATAATTATATCAACCGAATCCGGTTTATCGGAAGGATCGTCCTTGCACGGCCACCAGCTGCGGGCGCCGTAGGGCTCGCTAAGGGTCGAAATAATCGGCGCTTCCGTACCGTTGCTGACGCTGCCGTGATTGCTGATATTGAACCCGGCATAGAACCCGTAACTGCGCGGAATACCGCTGTAATCGACGGTCACTTCCACGATTTCGCCGTTGTTGTATGCCCGGTCCAGTGTTATACTCAGGACGTACCCGTTCACCTGCCAGTTACTGACTCCTCCGCTTACACCGTCGATGGAAAGATAACTGTCGAAATCAAGATCGATGCCTGAGACGTTGTCTTCGGTTGGTTTAAAACGGATCAGGGTCTGAGCCTGCATGTGGTTCGGGCTCAATTGAAAATCAAAATTGAGACGATAGTAGAGCACATCAATATTTTGCGAAGCGAGGGAAAAATTTGCGGGTTTCATGATACCGTCGTGTGTACGGTCAATTTTTTCGCGAAAATTGTTTTGCGTATCATCTGCAAAAAGGGAAATGCTGAATATCAGCACGAATCCGATTAGCCATGGGCGCATGAAGTACACCTCCCGTATTCTTGAATGTGGGTGATAAATTACACACTTCAGCAATGTCATTCAACTGCGGAATTTTCATTTAGCGGTGATATTCTGCAGATCGTTTAATGTTAGTCACCGAATGCCACCGGAAAGGTATTGTTTAAAAAAAATACGCCTTTTTGCGAATAGTAGAATTGGTCTTATACCCAGCTTCCGGTGGATTTGATGTGAAAGTTACTTTTTTAAATCCGGTTCTAATATTCTGAATCGGAATAATAGTATTTTTTTCGTCGCCGGTAAAATATCCCGATAAATCGTATTATAGGTCATCAGGTGCTGTAGTACGGATTCTTAATTTCATGAAAAATGAAAATATTTTTAGTTTCGAAATTCAAATAAATGAATATGATTCATTCATTCAGCGTTAATTCATGCACCGACCAGTTCTCATCTACCCAAAGGGCGATTATCTCCATTGCCGGCGCCAGCCTCCTGAGGGATTTCACCCCATACTGCAACTGTAATCGCTGCTCTTTTTCCTCAAGCGGATTTCCGGCGCAATCGTAATGAGCGACAAGCGCCAGTTTTTCAGAACCATGTGCCTTTTGCGATATTTGAATTCTCCGCACGATTTCATGCCTTTCGGCCTGCTTTTGGCCCGAACTGAACAGTCTGGCCGGACCGGCAGCGGTGATCGTATCAATATACAGCACACCGAATCTATCCTGTAAATATCGGTTGACGGGCATCTGTACCCTTCCGTCGAGACAATTAATAACCGTGCAAAACGACATCAAAACTCCTGATCCTGTTATGGTTCATAATTCACTTTATTGAACGACAATCGAATCCGGTTCGGCAGACAAGCAAATCACTAATTCTTATATTTTTTACTGCGCCGGGATTTTTCCTTGAAACCGCTTTTTTTTCGCGACCGGGTTTTTGATTTTTTACCGGAATTATCAATCCGTGATATCTTCAACCGGCGGTTGCACACGTATACTTTTTTAAGCAGCCGTATCAATTCATCCGGAATACCTTGCGGCAGGTCCACGATTGAGTATTCATCATTTATCTCGATTCGTCCGATGAAATCACTGTCGATACCTGCTTCATTGGCGATGGCCCCGACAAGATTGGCCGGTTTAACGCCGTGTTCAAAGCCTACTTCAACGCGAAAACTCTCCATACCTTCTTCCCTGACCGGAGTTCTGCGCTGTGTTCTGTTGTTCTTTTTAGGTTCATCCCATTCCTCCTCACGCTGCCGCCGTACCGGTTTATCGGTCAGCAACAGGGGGGTATCACCCTGAACCAGTCTGGCCAGGGCAGCGGCGATCTCGATAGCGGGAATATTATGTTCCTGCCGGTACTGTTCGACGATCTGGTAATACAACCCCAGTTCTTCAAGGGCCAGCGTATCGGTAATACGCTGTTTGAAACGGGCGATGCGTTCGTTGTTAATTATGTCGGTCGAAGGCAGGTCCATCATTTCAATGCGCTGGCGGGTGGCCTTTTCGATGGTACGCAGCATGTGGCGCTCGCGCGGAGCAACAAACAGGATGGCATCGCCGCGCCTGCCGGCCCTGCCCGTGCGGCCGATCCGATGGACATAGGCTTCCGTGTCGCTGGGAATATCATAATTGATGACGTGGCTGATACGATCCACATCCAGTCCGCGTGCCGCCACATCGGTGGCCACCAGCAGATTCAACTTGCCGGATTTGAACTGTTCAACCGTTCGCTCGCGCTTTGATTGCGGAATATCGCCGCTCAGCGGTGCGCATAAAAAACCCCGCGCCGCCAGTTTTTCCGACAATTCCACGGTGGATGTTTTTGTACGCACAAAAATAAGGACGCCGTCAAAAGGCTCAGCCTCGAGTATCCGCGTCAATGCGTCCAGTTTGTGATACCCGCTCACCATCCAGTAGCGTTGCCGGGTGGTTTCGACCGTAGCCGTTTTCGCTTTTATGGTAACTTCTACAGGATTTTTTAAATATCGTTTGGCGATTTTACGGATGGCCGGCGGCATCGTAGCAGAGAAAAGCGTAACCTGCCGTTCGTCCGGCGTTTGATCCATGATCCACTGCACGTCGTCGATAAATCCCATGCGCAGCATCTCATCGGCTTCGTCCAGCACCAGGCACTGCAGGGTACGTAAATTCAGCGTACCGCGGCGCAGGTGGTCCATAACCCGGCCGGGGGTACCGACGATTACCTGTGCTCCCCGTGAAAGACGCCGGAACTGTGCCTTGTAATCCTGTCCGCCGTAAATCGGAAGTACGTAAAAGTTACGCAGTTTTGCGGCATATTGCTGGAAAGCTTCGGCCACCTGAATGGCCAGCTCGCGGGTTGGCGTCAACACCATGACCTGCACATCGGTTCGGGAAAGATCAATACGCGACAGCAGCGGCAAGGCGAAGGCAGCCGTTTTACCGGTGCCGGTCTGCGCCTGACCGACAACATCCCGCCCCTCGAGCATGGGGGGAATAACCTGCGCCTGTACCGGCGAAGGGCTTTCGTATCCGACAATTTTTAAGGCCTTCAGCACCGGGTCGCTCAGTCCCAGATACTCAAAAGCGGTTTCTTCTACTTTTCTTTCAGACATCAATTAACTCCTCGGGTTTTAAAACAATAAATGAATCTTCTGATGCCCGGGATACTATATCTGAGACACGATTCGGATTTAATTTATTATTTATCAATAAATATTAATATGTATATAAAGTTGTATTTAACAAAGCTGTAATTTTAAAGAAATTTCCAAATCCCTGAATCTATTTTTTACCTACCGGCAATTTACACTATAAAACCGCATTTACAAAATCCATTTTGCCAAAAATGAAAAAAAACAGGCGGAACGGAAATTTTCGAATAATACGGAATCACTTCATCAATACCGCTTTTTTTATCAACCGATTACGGTTGCCGCTTCCCCATTTCATGGAGATCAGGTATACGCCGCCGGCGACATCACCCGCATCCCACACCTGCTGGTAGGTACCCGGTTTGTGCGGCATATCGATAAGCGTTTCCACTTTCTGGCCCAACACGTTGAAAACAGCAATCCGAACGGTGCTTGTTTACGCCAGCTCATAATCGATCAGTGTTTGCTGATTGAAGGGGTTCGGGTAATTTTGCGAAAGCGAAAACCGGCGCGGCGTTACCGCCGGTAAATCATCCAGCGCCGTTACCCGGGTTGCGTCCCGGAAAATCCATTTGGCCGGATCAAGGTTCACGCTCAGCGGGCGCAGCGGCATTTCGAACTGAAAACTCTGTTGCCGCTGATCGTTGAATACCGTCAGGGTATCGCGAACCGGGCACGGCGTCATCAAAACCACAACATCGATCGGCATGGTAAATACGGCCTCGTTCGTTTCCGGCGGCTGTACCTGGTGAATCGTCAGATTCAATTGCCAGGTGCTGTCCAGTTCAACACGATTCCAGTTGTACTGATACTGCGGGTACCCGGAACCGTAAATCCACTGCTGAAAAAAATAGGTCAGGTCCGTGCCGGAAACCTGTTCGCACCTCTGTTTAAAAATCTCCGTGCTGGAGTTTCCATATTTTAATTGCGGATCGGTTGCGTACTCCTTCATCGCCGTAAAAAAAGTACTGTCACCCAGCACATGTCGCAGCATATGCAGCACCCACGCCCCTTTCCAGTAAATAATGGTCGGAAAAATATT
Source organism: Calditrichota bacterium (assembly GCA_024277055.1). Taxonomy (GTDB): domain Bacteria; phylum Calditrichota; class Calditrichia; order JAJRVZ01; family JAJRVZ01; genus JAJRVZ01. The sequence goes on along the minus strand of JAJRVZ010000328.1, from coordinate 1,047 downwards.
ACCGCTCAAATCGTAAAGATAGATCGATCCGGGTTGTTTGTATTCCATGGTCTGCATATAGGAGCGATAGGCATTGGGACCGTCCAGCCGCCCGGCATACAAAGCCTCACAATAACTGGCGAACCCTTCATTGATCCAGGCATGGTGCCAGTCGACCGGTGAAATCATGTCCCCAAACCACATGTGGGACAATTCATGGGCTACCGTCCAGAAATCCATCGAGCCCATACTGGATACCGTCTGGTTTTCCATAGCCCCGCCCCAGGTATAATTGGCCATTCCGTATTTTTCGCCCATGAACGGATATTCGCCGAACAGTCCGGCATAAGTGGCGATCATATCCGCCGTGCTGTCGTAGTTTGCAAAAGCGTCATCAATCCTTTCCGGGTAAACATAATACGGCAGCCTCAAGGAATCACCGTTCTGAGCAATATACCAGTCATCGTAGATCCGGTAATTCGAAACAGCCAGCGAAACCAAATAGGTGGCAATGGGATACCCTTCGTGCCATTGAAAGGTTCTGGTGCCATCCCCGTTTCTGATATCCGCCGTCAGCCTGCCGTTTGAGACGGCGTAAAAATCAAAACCGCGGAAAGCGGTATCCGGCACCGTAACCCGGACGTCAACCGAATCGGGCTTATCGTAGGGAAAATCTTTACAGGGCCACCAGGTGCGGGCTCCGAAAGCCGCGCTGATGGTTGAAATGGCCGGGGCGTCCGTATTATTCAGCATAGAGCCGTGGATCGTAAAATCAAAGCCTAAAAAATTTCCAGTAACCGGCACCCCCTCGTATTCAATGGTTATTATTGCCTGTTCCCCTGCATTCAGGGATTGGGAAAGTTTGAAAAACAGGCGTTCGTTGCTGCGCGTGTAATTCAGCACCGGACCGTTCACGGAATAAATGGTAAAATTATCCGCAAAATCTATGACCAGGCTGTCAAGGCCGTTCACCAGACTGCGATAGCGACCCTCTACGATCCCATACAGGTTTTCCGGCTCCAGCGTGATGTTCAGATCAAGAAAATAATAGGTTGCGTCCACTTTTTT
>JAJRVZ010000327.1 GCA_024277055.1 Calditrichota bacterium | reverse complement strand
GGTTTTTCTTACCCCGTCGGCAATCAGGTTGGGTGCTGCCCAGTAATCATGATCACCCATGCATGCTATGCGGTACACGGCATTCATTTTTCCAACAGTTTTCAACGCCGTCTCAATGTACGCACGGCCGTCTGTTACAAGGTCTCCGGCAAAAAAAAGTATATCGGGTTGCGATTGTTCGACGGCCTTCTGCAACCGATCCAGTTTTTTTCCCTGCGTGTATCGGTCTACCTGAATATCACCAACCAGAACTAAAGAAATATCGGCGGCATCTTGCGATTTCTGTGGCGGATCGAAACGAAATTCCCTGATGGCCACCGAACCGGTATCATTATAGACACGAATGGGTACATAAATGATGAACCAGGCGAGAATTATCATCTGAATTACGTGCGGCCAGCGACCGGAATTCACTCTGAAAACATACAACATAAGTTTAACCAGATCGATCGAAAGGAAGTAGATAACGGATTCCACCATAATTACAACCGCAACCCAGAAGGGATAGGTCATGATCCAGTCCTGCCAACCGGTATTTTTCGAAAACAGAAAAGTAGATGGGTTTTGCGAACCTTTTACAAAAAACAGCAGGTGTAAAGGCAGCAGATAAACGAAAATCAGGACGGCCGGCATTATCCATAACGATCGGCGAAAGGGAAAATCAAATACCACATCGGCCGCAACGGACAGACGCCAGAACAGGTAGATAAAGAACGGAAAAGCGATCAATGCTATATTCAGCGTCATGCGCAATGGCCAGGACATAACAATCTACTTTCGAACAGGAATTAGGTCTTTTGATATTCTGTTTATCTATTTTGCTGTTTCGCCCGGAACCAAATCTTCAAATACTGTCTGATAAACTTCACGGGATTCAGCATCTTGAATCCAGAGAACAAGCGCCAGGTTTTTTCGATCGAGTTTTTCCGGTCGGGCCCTGAAACCGGCAAAGCCCCGGTAGCGACGCGGCGGCTGCTTCTCAAAATCATCCAGATATTTTTTTATACGCGACTCGACAGTCTCCAATTTCAATTTCAGATTATGTTCCGCTTTTCCGTTTTTGAAACTGAGTGCAATTCCTTCAGCGCCGGTTAAAAGATGGCGCACGACAAAGGCATGTCTGTTAATTCCATTGCCTCCGGGATAATCTACGTGTTTTTCCACCAGGGCTGCCTGCAGCGTGACCGAACCGGAAACACTTCCACGGTTTTTAACGCCTATTGTTACATCGATCTGATCGCCGGTATAAGCGGTCGCGGTGGTGATGTTGAATTGAGGGTTCTCACTTAAATAGTTTTCGATTACCGTCCGGTACCGGTCAAAATTATTCTTTTTCAGAATCGCCGGCCCGCCGCCGGTCAATTTGTTCCGACCGTTAATAAAAACCGTTGGCGTACCAAAGTTTTGTCCGTAATACCTATACTTTTCAAAGGTATGCGCATTCGTCATCGGATCCGGACCGGGTATATGCAGATGATACTCAAGGATAGCCACCATTGTACGTGGAAAGAATTCCGCTATGGCGTCCATTCCAAGGTCCGCAGCCTGGCAAGGTCCGCATTCGGCGCCGGTGAACAGTTCCGCAAGCACCACCCTGCCCTTGAAACCTGAACCTGGTTTATAATGGCCGGGATCAAAATTCCGAAAATAATCTTTCCTGGCCGCGACCTGCTTTGCCACTGCCTTTGAACCGCCCAGTAATCTTTCCAGCGATGCCTGTATTTTTCCGTTTTTCCTGATTACCATGCCGTTTAAATACGACTCGACCGCTTTATCCTTCTCTCCGGTATTCTCGTATCCGGAACCCAGCATATACCAGAAGCCCGAATCGAAAAGCGACGCCCGGGACTCGATCTCTTTAAGTGCCCGAATCGATTGTTTAAATTTACCCTGGCTGAAATATACTTTTGCCAGTGCGTTGAAAATCCGGAATTTCTCATTGGCCGGTGTTTGTTCGGTTACGGAAGCGGCAAACTGTTCGGCCCATTGTTGCGCCTTATCCAGGTCCACTTTGGTAAGCGCCATGAATAGCACAGCCGGAATTCCGGATTTTACGTCCGCAGGATCATTCAACATCCCTTTAATAAGATTTCGTACAATTTTCTGTTTTTCAATCGGGAAATCGGTTGCACCGTATTTGTCGCGAATCCATTGATCGAATTGTTTGACCAGACCCTCGTCACCACCTGCCAGCAGGGTTCGTCCCGCCGTCTCAATGGCCAGGTCGGTTTTACCGTTGGCATATAGGTACAATGCAAGGCGCGATGCGTAATCGGGATCATCCTCCTGACCTTTCATGGCTTCCAACTGAATTTTTTCCGCATCGGCAAATTCACCCATCCGGTAGTAAACATAGGCCTGTGTATCCAGTATCATATTCAATCTCGGGGATCTTTCCTTACGCGCACTCCTGACGGCAGCGTCCGCACATTCCTTTGCCAAATCCAGCCCCATATTTGCCTCAGCCAGTGTCCAGGCGACTGAATTGTAAACCGATCGGCGCCCGTTTTCCGGGAACAGGCCGATATAGTTTTTTGCCGCCCGGACCGCATTTGATTCATTGCCGGCCTCAACCCATGCTGAAAAAATCCGGTATTGAACACGGTCCCTGTCCTCTACCTCCGGATTATTCTGTAAATATTTTTCAAGTGCCTGTGCACGCGAGCCCGCATCCTCAATTGCCATGACCCTGTTAAAAACGCTTTGATCAGAAATCTGAGCCACTACCGATACAGCCAATACCAACAGAAACCCCACGATTCGCAACATGAATTCATCTCCTTATACAATTTCCCAGATAAAAAAGACGCCGCGGGTGGTTTTTCCGCAGCGCTTTATATTAGCAGTTTATATTAAAACGATGCAACTTTAATACGATATTTTTACCGACGATTACTTTCCGGACACGTACAGGGTAATGCCCCAGTTTTCCGCGTCGAACGGAGGAGTATCGTTCCACTTTTCGAATGAATGGGAGTCGTCCGTTTTATAATACAGGTAGTATTCGCCGGGCTCCAGTGTAATCACTTTTTCAACCAATCGATTCTTTCGGGCGCCGCCGGCATTTTCCGTATTCCGGTATCTCATTTTCCATACCGTCTCACCAGTATCAGCGTTGCGGATCCATCCGTAATCATACATTTCTCCGTACTGCCCTTCACCCAGAGCGTAAATGCGAATATCGGTTTCCTCATCAAGAGTGAATTTAACCCGCTCTTTTTCGTAATCGCCCATATGGGTCAGACTGGCGATTATACTCTTATCATTTTTCGGATCGTATTCTGAAACCGCCCCGGCGTTGAAATCGTTTTCGCTGACGGTTAAAATCATTCCCCAGGCATCTTCATCAAACGGCGGATCCGCGTTCCAGTTATGGAACGAATGTGATCCATCGCTGACATAACAGGCGATATAATTTCCTGCAGGCAGGGGAAGCACTCCGTCAAATAATCGGTTTTTATCCGCACCACCTGCCGGCAACGTATCCCGGAATTTCATTTTCCAGACTTTTTCATGGTTTCCGGCATCTACAATCCAGCCGTAATCATACATTTCACCGTCTCGACCTTCCCCCAGAGCATAAATGTAAACATCGGCATCTTTATTCAACGAAAATCCATGTGAACGAAACGTGTTATCACGTACCTTGTTAATTACTACAAACGGTTTCCCGGTTAACAGTTCCGTGCCGTCAATCCGTTTGATGAAACCGGCGTCCCCTTTGTTTTTAAAAAACAAGGTTACTCCCCAGAACGCAGGATCATGTGGAGGGGCCATATTCCAGTGCTTGAAGGCATGGGAATCATCAGTACCCGCGACCAGAGCATATCTGCCTTCGGACAACCTGAGCGGCTCTTTAATGAACCGGTTTTTAGGTGCCCCGCCTGCCGGTTCCGAATGACGATAATCCAGCTGCCAGACCGTTTCCCTCGAATCCAGATTAATGATGCGGCTGAAATCGTAACTTCCATCCCTGTTCATTTCGCCGATGGCATAGACCTCAAAACCGAGAGGACGGTTCAATTCAAATCGTTGAACATAATAATCATGATTGCGCATCGGTGTATAGGAAACAAAAGCGTGATCACGAATTTTCTCGTGTATGTTTTTTATATCGTCTTCAGGAATCGGTAGACCTTTTCCGCGAATGGAAATAAACAGGTCCTGATAAATTTCCCGAAAACGTGACCGGGGCCAATCATCTTCCGGGTCATCTTCCACCAGAACCCGGAACAAATTGCCGAAGAAACCGCGTGAATAATTACTGATGTCAATGTTATCATTTTGGGGAAAAGTGGAGTAATAGACTTCATAGGATCCCGCCGGCAGGGTTACGGTATCAGTGTATCTGCGCAGATATTCGCCGTCTGTTTCTTTATCGGCATCGCGCAATTCCCAGACTGTTTCTCTCGTGCCAGCGTCCAGTATCCAGGCATCGGCCATGGTAATCTCATTGTGCCAGCGCTCGACTTCAAAACCGGTGGCATTGACAGCAATCTGTGTTTTAAAATCCAGTTTGAATCCGGCAACTTCGATTTCTTCCTGATAGAGATTTCGAATATCCACCAGTTTTATTTCCTGCGCCGTCAAAACAGGGGATAAAACTATAAAAACCGAAAAAATAAAAAATACGGTGAGTATGCGCATGGCTCTCCTCCTGCCGGTAAAATCTGTGATCAGATATTTTATTAACGTAGAAATATAAGAAAATGTTGCAGGAATATAGGCCGGTCCGACTATTTGTTGGAAGAATAGGAATTCAGGTGAATCCGCCGGAATCAATCCTTAATGAGGACTTTTTCCGGAAAAGGCAACTTAATAATAAAGCAACTACCTTTTTCAATTTCCGAGCTTACTGAAATTACTCCGTCATGGGCTTCAGCAATACTTTTTGCAATCGCCAGCCCCAGACCGGTTCCTCCGGAAATTTCGCGGGAGCGTTTTGTCCGGTAAAACCGGTTAAAAATATTTTCAAGTTCCTTTTCATCGATACCGATACCTTCGTCACAAACCGAGAATTGCATATACTGATCATTCGCTTTCAAATCGATATATATCGATTTGTCCGGATAGGTATATTTCACTGCATTTTCCATGATATTTCGAATCATTTCACCGAGACGATCCGGATCGCCCACAATAACGCATTCATTCACTATTTTGCAGACCACTTTAATTCTTTTCTTTTTCGCCAGTCGTTCAATATGTTTTAATTCGGTACGGACCAGTTCCGAAAAACTCAATTCCTGACGGAATGTGATCAGACTGCCGCTGTCGGCCCTGGCCAGAGTCAGCAAGTCGCTTACAATGTGGCTGAGAAACCGGGTCTCCTCTTCTACCACCTTCAAAGCACTTTCATATTCTTTAACGGATCGTTCCTTCGACAACGCCAGTTCAACCTCACCGAGAATAATTGTCAACGGAGTACGAAGCGAATGGCTGGCATTGGAAAGAAAGGTCGTGATCATGTTGTTCATAACCGACAGGCGTTTATTCAGCATTTGATATCTTTTTTTAGTGTTCACCAGCCGCGAATGCCGCAACCGGATTTCCGACATCATGACATTAAAGCTCGTGGCCAGCTGTCCGATTTCATCCCGGGAGGTAATATGGAGATTACTGGAATACTCACCTTCATCGATGGCCCGGTACATTTGATTGCGCAACCGGCGCAGTGAACTGGTTACACGTCTGGAAATAAAACTGATCAGTATGAAACTGACCAGCATCGAACTGAAAGTGAATACAATGGTTGCATACCGGTCGCGATCCAATTGTCCGTACATTTCATCCAGGCGATAGCTGAGAATGACTTTCCCCAGATATTCCCCGTCCTGACTGTAAATCATGTCCCGTACGAGTAGATGACCGTTTTCGGAGATATGGTTGTCAGGCACCGAACTGATCTGCGGCAAATCCAGATTTCCCGGGTTGTATACCGCCAGTTGTTCGTTATTCTCATCGTAGAGAATCAGAAACTGAATATTGTTTTCAATCCTTAAATTACTGATGGATTTTTCAAGCAGTCTGAAATTGTGCTGAACCAATGCGAAGGAAACCGCCGCTGAAAATACCTGGGCGGTTTTTATGGCCGTTTCCGTATAGGACTTCAACAGTGCTTTTTTGTGTTGCTGAGGAAAATAGATATATACCGAAATGAGCAAAAGGGACATGACCAGCAGAATCGGGAATGCGAATTTAATTCTAATCGGAAGATTTCTGATCAAAGACTTCATAAAAATGTCTTACCGGCTTTCCTTCTTCTTATCCATCAGGTATTCCGGATGTTGATAATTCAGAGAGTCGATAACCACGGGCTTTATCTTATCGGATTCCAGATCATCATAAATTGACAAAGGAATGAACCCGATTGCATTTACCTGTGTCTGCAGGAATCGAACCAGTTTTTCTGCGCTGGTAAAGCTTTTAGGCGTATTTACTTTGCCGCCGGTAAAGATCAGGCGTAACCAGAGTTTACCCATACTGTAACTGCTGCGGTTCAGTAAATTTCTGTAAAATATATCACTGAACGGAGAATATTCAACAATCTGAATGGGATATTCATTGTCAATCAGCCGCAGCTCTCCCCTGAAAATATCTTTCAATTCCCCGAGGCTTAAACTGTCAATATCACTGCTTGCCGCCACAACAACCACCATACGCTCATCAATTGCGGTAAATCCCGTCAACTGTGAAAAAACCGCCAGCAGAATCAACAGTAGAAAGGTAATCCGGTACTTTTTTCTTTTTATCATCACACCCTAAAATACAACCGCCAACGAGGCGATACCCTGGATAAAATCCTTTTTCGTATTATTATCAATATGCCAAAAATGTATGCCGGATTTAACTAGAACATTGGACATCACTTTTACACTTGTACCGATGGAAATATCTCTTTCCCTGGATGCAGTATCCT
>JAJRVZ010000326.1 GCA_024277055.1 Calditrichota bacterium | reverse complement strand
AGGAGGGGTTGTATGAAGTTTGTTACATTTCTTTTATTACTGGTGGTACCTGTAATAGTGTTCGGTCAGAATACTATTCTTTCGGAAGATTTTAACGGCGGTGTCATTGCCAATGAATGGTTCTCCACATTTCCGGGTAACAATATGATTGATGTTGCCCAAAATGCGACTGCCCCGGATGGTGACGGCTGGGTTGGCTCCCTGGATAATAACAACGAAGGCGGACTGGGGGCGGTTTCAACAGGGCCCTCCAATCTCACGGATTTTTATTATGAAGCCATGTTATTCATACCTGTCGACCAGGCAACCTATTACGGCCTGGAATTCCGTGTGGATACGACCGGATCGAGCAGCGGTTATAATTTTGTCGCCCGTTTCAAACCGGGTGGATTTCTCACACCGCGCATACGGTTCCGGAGTCGGGTTGGTTCGACGCCCAGTACCATTACAGAATGGATTGACAATGTTCCCGGAGGTATCCCGACCGAAGCCGGCTGGCACAAACTGGCGGTTGCCGCAAAGGCCGATTCCTTCTGGCTGTATTACGATGACCAGCTGCTGCCCGGCAGCCCGATTGTCGACGGTACTTTTTCCTCCGGATTTGTAGGCCTTTATTACTGGGATATGACCGTAATCGATACCGTGATGTTTGTTGACGACATACTGGTAACCGATCAGTCAGGCCCAACCTCGGTTGAGAATGGCAAGCCGTTAATACCACGCTCCGTCTACCTGGAACAAAACTACCCGAACCCTTTCAATCCAACCACCACCATTCGGTTCTCGCTGGAAAAAGCACAGCGGGCGAAACTGGTGGTATTCAATGTCGCCGGCGAAGCCGTTGCCACGCTGGCGGAGGGGCAGTTTACTTCGGGAACCCACTCCGTAAAATGGGATGCTACCGATTACAGCGGAAATAAAATTTCCGCCGGTGTGTACCTGTACCGTCTGCAAACTGCGTCGGGCGTTGAGACGAAAAAAATGATTTTGCTTAAATAGTATTATATGATACCAACTATTAGTAAGTAAATTTTTGAAAGGCTGGCTGACTGTTAAAGGGCAATCAATCGGGATTCGGAAAACAATTTGGATCGCTCTTTACGGCCAGCCTTTTTTTTAACAGGATGGGATGGCGGACTCCATGAAAAGTTTCAGGATTTCTGTATTAATTTCGATCTTATTACTGTTTTTTACAATTCTTTCCTTTGCCGGTACCCGCGGTAAACTAGCAGGAACGGTAACCGACCGCAGCACTGGTCAACCGTTGGCCGGAGTGAATATTTACCTTGACGGCTCTTCTTTCGGAGCGGCCACCAACGAAAACGGTCAGTATATAATTATAAATATTCCACCGGGTGTTTACACGGTAACAGCGGATTATGTGGGCTACAACAAACAAAAGGTAGCGAATATTAAAATTATTACCGATCTGACAACCCGGCTGAACTTCAAATTGCAACCGACGGCACTGCAAAGTGAGGAAACAATTACGGTTATCGCCCAACGACCGCTTATCCGTAATGATGTAACCTCGAAATTGTCGGTAATTGACGGTTCGGAAATAATCTCCATGCCCGTGGCCAATTTCAATGAAGTCGTAGCCAGTCAGGCGGGAATTACCACCGATGCGCAGGGTAATCTTCATTTTCGCGGCGGCAGAACATCGGAAGTCACTTTCCTTATCGACGGGCAACCGGTTGAAAACCCGATAAACAATTCTTTCGGCGGTTTAATTGACAATTACGCTATCCGTGAATTGCAGGTACTCAGCGGAACGTTCAATGCGGAATACGGTCAGGCGATGAGCGGCATCATCAATATCGTTACCAACGACGGTAGTGAAGATTTCAAGGCGAAAGTGGAATATACCAGTCCGCAACTGAACGAATCACCCTATCGAAAACCCAATGCACTGGTGCGGGACGCCAACCCGATTTATGACAGCCAGACCGAAGCACGGCTGTTTTATCATGAAACCGACGGGCTGGATGAAGTCGATCCCGTCTTTCCTTACGAGGGGAATATTACCGGCTTTTTCAGCGGACCGCTGCCTGCCGGTATCGGCTCCTGGTTTTTTTCCGGTGAATATCTCAACCAGAATTCCTGGCTGCCGTTCGGCTATAATTTTAATCGCAGTGCATTCGGTAAAATTACCCTGCCGTTCAGCGCGAACCGGTTGTCGCTGTCGTTACAGTATTCCGACCAGGAGTCCAAACCGTATGTGCACCGGTACAAATATTTACCGGAAAACTATGGTCGATGGCTGATCAATTCCACGCGGCTGGCGGCGCAGTATAACCATGTACTTTCTTCCCATTCCTATATGTTGTTCAATGTATCGTACCTGGAACATCTGTCGCGTTTCCGGGTCGGTGATCTGCATTTTACGGAATATGTTTTCCCGGAACTGGACGATCGCCAGGAATTTATCATCGCCGGCAACAGTCAATCGTGGTCGAATTTCAAATCCAAAACCTGGAATTTGAAGGGGGAGTGGGTTCTGCAGTACGGTCAGCATCATGAGTTCAAAAGCGGGCTGGAATTCAGCCGGTACGATCTGGATGTTTTCGATTATACCAACGAAGGAAACAACCCGGAAGAATTTTTTCTGAATCAATACAAAAAGAAACCGGTAACCGCTTCCCTGTATGTACAGGATAAAATTGAGTACGGCTCCATCATCTTGAACGCCGGGGTGCGTGTTGATTATGCCGATGTAAAATCTCAGGGTTTCGCCGATATCGAAAATCCCCTCAGTAGCTTGAAGGATACCGAACCGGAGTTGAAAGTCAGTCCCCGGCTGGGACTGGCATATCCCGTCAGCGCCAACACGGTGCTGCATTTTTCGTACGGCCATTTTCTGCAATTCCCGAATTTTCAGAATATCTACCAGAATCTTCAGTTTCTGCAGGTTGATGAACTGGCACGTGCGCGGCTGGCACTGGTGGCCAATCCGCGTGTGCAATCGCAAAAAACCATTAGTTACGAGTTTGGGATCTCTCAGAAACTGGGTGACGATATCGCGATAAAGGCCAGTGCCTATTCAAAAGATATAACCGATTTGCTGGGCACGATTTACGTGGAAACGCTATACCGGTACGCCATTTTCACCAATAACGATTTTGCCAGAATCCAGGGTGCGGATCTTTCGCTGGAAAAACGAATGGGTAATTACTGGACCGCTCGTTTTGATTACAGCTATTCCGTAGCCCGCGGAAATGAAGCTTCGCCCACGGAAGAGGCCTACAATATATTTCAGGGCCGTGAAAGATCGATAAAGGAATTCTATCTCGATTTTGACCGCCGACATGATTTTTCATTCAATATCATGCTGGCCTTTCCGAGGCAATTCGGACCGGAAGTGGCCGGTCTTCATCCGCTGGCCGATTTGAATTTTTCCGTTCTGGCACAATTTTCGAGCGGTCTGCCCTATACGCCGGTCAGTGATGACCGTACCAAACTGTTTGAGAAAAATTCGGCACGTATGCCCTGGACCAAAACGGTGGATATCCGTCTTGAAAAATTTATTCCCATGGGGGATTACCGGTTTTCGGTATTTACGGAAATTACCAATCTCTTCGACTGGCTGAATCCGCTGGTGGTACAGCCGCGAACCGGAAAAGTGTGGGACGACGGTAAAAGTTACCTGTTCGGCAGCGGGGAAGACGCACGGCACAACCCGAACGATGTCGGCCCGCCGCGCCTGGTTCGGGTCGGTATCAGTGCGGCGATGTAACCCCGATACTGAATATGCAAATTTCGATGCAGGGTTCGGGTTGAAAAGTGAATTCCTGTTTCAGCTGATTTGAAGTGACTGCTGTTCGATAAAACCATGAAAGTCGGAGCGGACAAAAACATGCAAAAAACTTTACTGATATTTTTCTCTTTTACCCTGATGCTTTTTGCCCAGCAACAGGAAAGCGAAGTTTATAAACAGTATTCGACGGGCAGATTTGTCGAAATTCTGCAGCCCTATCAGACCGGTGATTATGCCGTCGGCATTCAGGCCAAGGGCAAACTGGCCAATGTGCTGACCAACTTCGGTCAGCTTTCCAGTTTCCATGTTTTCGCGCCGTCACTGGAATGGCCTGCCTTTGGCGAAGGACAGGATGACGAACAACAATACGGCTGGGGCGTCGATTTTATGATCGGTTTCAGTCGGGATGACGTCATCGAATCGTTTCAGGACCCCGCTTCGAACCTGATCAGCAGGGAATGGCAGCCGGCGGATGAAAACCTGTTTTCGGGAAATGTCACTGTCAGTGAAAACGATCTGACGCCGATTATGGCTACCAGCGATAACAGGGATACGTGGCCGTTGAACGATTCCGAACCATTCTGGCCCGGCCTGTTTCGTCAGGACACGAGCGGTACGGTTTATGAAGGCCAGTTCACTTCCGAGCGCGATCTGTACTGCGTTTTCACCGACGCCGGAAACGAGAATCCGAGAGGAATACGTGTTGAACAAACGGCGTATTCGTTTTCCCGCAGATATGCCGAGGATTTCCTGGTTTACCGTTTCAATATCAAAAATACTTCCGGCCAGCCGTTGACGGATATGTATCCGGGAATGATGGTCCAGTTCCTCATCGATTTTGACAACCATGATCTGATCAATTTCATCGATTCGAACAACGATGGTGAAAAAGACCTTATTTACATGTGGGATCAGGATAACACACCCCGTGATCCCTGGTCGAAGGTCGGCTATATCGGGCTGGTAGTGGTGAAAACACCTCAGGATAACGGCATCACTAATTTCCATTATTTCCATGATGAATTTATGCCCGGCACCGACGAACAATTCTGGATGATCCTGGCCTCGGATACCACCGGGTTGCCGGATACTTCACGCATCCGTTATTTTCACGGAGACGATCTGCAGATTGATGATGTTTCCTTCGCCCCCGATCTTGACCCGGAAGGGCAGGGGCGCGGCGGGGAGGTGTCATGGGGTTTTTCCAGCGGACCGGTAACACTTGCGGCCGGTGATTCCATGCAACTGGAGATCGCCATCGTTTGCGGAGAGGACGAGGCCGACCTGCTGGCCAATGTCGACTGGGTCTGGTTTCTGGCCAACAATGCCTGGAACGGTTCCAATCCGCCCGACCCGCCGGTGGTACAGGCCTGGCCCGGCGACGGCAAAGTTACCGTGATCTGGGATGCTGAAACATCGGAATCGAGCACCGATAATATAACCGGTGAAAAGGATTTTGAGGGATACAAAGTATATCGCAGCAGTGACCGCGGTAAAACCTGGGGTAACCGCATTACCAACAACCGCGGTGATTTTATCGGCTTTGAGCCGATTGCACAGTTTGATCTGGACAATAATATCAGTGGCAGCGATCCGCTTTCGAATGCCTGGCTGGGTAATAATTCCGGATTGAAACACACGTTCGTAGATACGAATGTGGTAAACGGCCTCGAATACTGGTACACCGTTACGGCTTACGATCGTGGCGATGATGTGAATACCGTAGAATCACTGGAAAGTTCACTCGGGCTGACGACGGATGAAGTGAATGTAGCGGTGGCTGTTCCGCAGGCGCTGCCGTCCAATTTCACGGGCGGTTCGATAGTAGACGGGAACGTGCTGAAACCGGATTCCGGTCTGACCGACGGCAAAGTTTCACTGGAGATCATTGATGCAACGCAATTGAAGGACAGGAATTACAAAATCAATTTTAACGATCAGACGGTTGTTTTTGAAAATGGCCAGCCGACAGATACGATTACGACGTTTACACTGAGGAACGAGGATACGGGAGAAATTCTCCTCGCCGACCATCCGCTCAGCGATGAAAGCGGCGACAATATACCGGTAGTGGATGGGTTCCGCCTGAAAATCGAGGACGTTGAAAAGGGAAAGATCACATTCGAATGGACAAAAGTTGCCGGCGACACCTGCACCTTTTATTGGGACACCAAACCGATCGGCGCTAATGATATCGAGGTGGTCTACACCATCCACGATTTCAGGATCGTAATCGACACAACGGCAACGGGCGGGCTAATCGCAAGGCAATGGGATCTTTGGTCCGAAGTGCCCACCGATTCGACGATTCACCTTCCGCTTCGCATTTTCCAGGTCACCGATCCGGAAAATCCGATCGACGTCAGCGACAACACCTGGCTGGGTGAATTTTATACTTCACCTTTCGGACTGCTTTCCCCCTACGGCTGGGATCTCATTCCGGGCGGCGCAGGCTATTCACCGCAATTTCCGTTTCCCGACCGTATAATCATGGAGTATGTCGACGCCAACGGCGATACCAGCGGTCTGCGACTGGTAACCAACAACGGTCCGGCCGATGCTGTACCACCTTCACACGGAGATGAATTCACCATTCGCATATTTAAGCCGCTGACCAACGACGTCGTGTATACGTTTTCGACGACTGCCGGTGATATCAGGGTGGCGGATGAAGCAACGCTGAAAAAAATACGCGTGGTTCCGAATCCGTATTTCGTTTCATCATCTTTTGATGACCGGATTATGTTTACCAACCTGCCGAACCGTTGTGAGATTCGGATATTCAATGTTGCCGGAGACCTGGTGAAAACCATTTCGCACAGCGGTGGAAGCAGCAGTTTCTGGGATCTGCGCAACCAGGAAGGACTCTCCGTGGCCTACGGTGTATATGTGTATGTTGTTAAAACTCCGGGAGGTGGAAAACAGGTGGATAAATTCTCGGTAATCCGGTGAAGGGACGATCGTGCGCATTCGTGCTGAAAAGTTTCATGGAGACCGGCGACCCGACAAACAGGAGGCCTGAAACGTGAAATATCATCGTTATCAAGTTTGAAAGTGTGGATATAAATGAGAAAAAAACTAATATTCTTTCTGATTTGTTCATCAATCGTTACGGCGGGTGGTTTCCCCAAAGTAGGCACCACTGCTGCGCCGTTTCTGAAAATCGGCGTCGGCGCCCGTGCGGTGGCCATGGGCGGTAATTTTGTGGCGCTGGCCAATGACGCCAGTGCACTTTTCTGGAATCCGGCAGGTATTACCTTACTGGAAAAGATCAGCGTATCCGCTACGCATACCAGCTGGTTTGCCGGCATGACGCACGGGGCCGTACAACTGGCCGTGCCCATGAGTGAATCGGCCGCGTTGGGAATAGATGTTACCTACCTTACCAGCGGGGAAATTGAACAGACCACCCTGCAGGAGCAGAACGGCAACGGTATTTTTTACGACGCCAGCGACTTCGCCATGGGTTTTACTTACGCCCGCCGGCTTACCGAACGATTTTCAGTGGCATTGAAAGGAAAATATATCCGGCAGACGATTTTTAACGAAGAAGCCTCAACTTTTGCGATTGATTTCGGTACCATATTCAAAACGGGTTTCAACGGTCTGCGAATAGGAATGAATATGGCCAATTTCGGCGGTAATATGCAAATGACCGGGGATGATCTGTCCAATGTTGTTGCGGATCCGCTTACGGGCCGGGATGTTGACAATCAACTGAAAACAGAATCCTGGCCGTTGCCGATTGTTTTTCGTGTCGGATTGGCGGTTGATCTCATCGGGCACACCGAGGGATTCATGACCGACCCGCAGAACCGCCTGACGCTGGCGCTGGATGGTACTCATCCCAATGACAATAATGAAACGGTGGGGCTTGGGTTAGAATATGCCTGGGATGAGCTGCTGATGTTGCGCGCCGGTTATATCAACAATCATGATGTGGCGAACTTGTCCTACGGCGGCGGATTGAAACTGCGCCTCGGCGGGGTCGATTTTGTAATTGATTATGCCTATGCCGATTTCGGCGATCTGGATAATGTGCAGCGGTTTTCAGCCGGACTGGCATTCTGAAGAATGAAACGCGGGAATATATTAAACTATTGAACTGAATAAACTTATACTTTATTAAACCGTTGAGCTATTATGAAAAGAATCAACCAATTACTGGTACTGCTGGGAACGGCATTTCTGTTTTCAGGGTGTCTGCCGGGCGACGGCAGCTGCACGCTGAATGATCCGGCCGGATTTTTTTCCGGAATCTGGCACGGCTGGATCGCCCCGGTCTCTCTGGTCTGGGGATTTTTCAATGAAAGCATCCGTATCTACGAACCGATTAACAGCGGCTGGTGGTATGATTTCGGATTTTACATTGCCATCATCGGCGGGTTTGGCGGCATATCATTTTTACGTCGCAAAGGCAAAGAGAAATCGGAATTTTAATTTCCTGATGTTGCCGGTATCATTTTCCGGAAAGCGTTCATTTATAAGTTCAATATCCGTTTGATATAATCTGCCTGTTTGAATAACTTTCATACCATACGGAATTGGATATACCGTATGAATAAATTTTAAATAAAAGGGGTAGGTAATGTTTGCTAAGATTACCCGTATTTACTGCATTCTGGTTTTGATTCCGGTTCTTTTGTTTGCCCAGCGCCTGCATTATGATGTGCATGCACAACTGGATCCTAAATCCCACCAAATTGAAGTGGAAAATAAAATAACCATTCCGGCTGCGGCATTAAAAGAAACCATGTATTTTATATTGCATGGAAATATGGAATTAACCACGGATGCCGCAAATGTGACGGTAGTGAAAGCGAACCGTCAACCAAAAGCCGCCGATTTCGGTATTCCGGAAGAAAGATTCCACCTGACCGAAAATGTTCCGCACCAACTGTATGAAGTACATTTGCTGACAAGCACTTCGCGTGATCTGACCTTTTCGGTGAATTACAGGGGTGAGATATTCCACGAGGTTAAACAAATGTCTGAAGAATACGCCCGTGCATTCAGCGAGACGCCCGGCATAATCGCTGAAAAAGGCGTATACCTGAGTAATTCCTCGGCCTGGATTCCCTGGTTCGGAGAGGAAATGTTTACTTTTAATCTCGATGTCGGGTTGCCGCAGGAATGGGATGCAGTCAGCCAGGGCAACCGCACCAGACACGAAATTCAAAACGGGAAACGACTGGTACGCTGGGAATCCCCGGAGCCGATGGAAGAGATTTACCTGATTGCAGCGAAATTTACCGAATACCGGAAAACGGTCGGGGCGGTAACGGCGATGGCATTCCTGCGCACGCCGGAAGAAAATCTGGCCAACAAATACCTGGAAACCACGGCACAGTATATGGAAATGTACCGGCAGCTGATCGGTCCCTTTCCTTTCAAGAAATTTGCACTGGTGGAAAATTTCTGGCAGACCGGATACGGCATGCCGTCTTTCACCCTGCTGGGTGATAAGATCATCCGTTTCCCGTTCATTTTACACTCATCCTATCCGCACGAATTGCTGCATAACTGGTGGGGCAACAGTGTTTATGTGGATTATGAAACAGGAAACTGGTGTGAAGGACTGACGGCCTACATGGCCGACCACCTGATCAAGGAACAGCGCGGACAGGGGGCCGAATACCGTCTGTCCACGTTACAGCGCTACACCGATTACGTAAATGCCGGCAACGATTTCCCGCTGACCGATTTCCGCTCACGTCGCAGTGCGGCAACCGAAGCCGTCGGTTACGGCAAATCGCTGATGCTGTGGCACATGCTGCGCCGCAAAGTGGGCGATGAGATGTTCATACGGGCAATGCAGACTTTCAACCGGCAGAACAAATTCAAAAAAGCCGGTTTTGATGATTTGAGAAAAGCATTCGAACAGGTAACCGGACAGGATTTCAAAGCGCTGTTCGACCAATGGGTGAAACGATCGGGGGCGCCTTATCTGCAACTGAAAAATGTCTCTGCGACGGCGAATAACGGCGGCTACGATGTCTCTTTTGCCATTGAGCAAAAACAGGGCGGCGAACCTTTCAGGGTCGATGTTCCGGTGGCAATTTTTCTGAAAGACAAGGTTGTGGAATCGTCGGTTAATCTTTCGGATATGCTGCAATCTTTTTCGATTCATGTAGAATCGGCTCCACTGCAAATCGCCGTCGATCCGCAATTCGACATCTTCCGCAGGCTGGACACTTTTGAGATTCCTCCGGCACTGTCAAAAATCTTTGGCGCCAAACAGGTGCTGATCGTACTTCCGTCGGAGGATGACCGGCAGTCCGCTTACCGGCAATTGGCTGAAACATGGAAATCGGAAAATGTGCAGATCACCGAGGATGCACAACTGAACGAATTACCGGCAGACAAGGCTGTCTGGATTTTCGGGGTTAATAATAAATTCCGTGCTCAAGTGGAAAACGGATTACAAAAATATGATATGGCGCTGAGCGATGTATCGGTTCGATTCGGAAAAACCGAAATACCGTGGACCAACAACAGTTTTATCATCAGTATCCGTCACCCGGGCAATCCTGCCTCGGCGATTGTCTGGCTTACGCTCGGAAACAACGCCGCTGTTCCGGGGCTGGCGCGCAAACTGCCCCATTACGGCAAGTACAGCTACCTCGCCTTTGAAGGTGACGAGCCGACCAACGTTGCCAAAGGACAGTGGCCGGCGGTCAATTCTCCGCTGGTGTACCGTTTTTCCAACGAAGCGTCAACGGCATCACTCGCCGGACGAGAAGCCCTGGCCCGGCTGGGAGCGGTTTTTTCGGAAGAAAACATGATACGCCACATAGGGTATCTTGCTTCGGAGGAATTGGCCGGCCGTGGGTTAGGTACACCGGGACTGGACAACGCGGCAGAGTACATCGCTGATCGTTTTAAGGAAATCGGTCTTCAGCCGGGCGGTGATGACGGCACGTTTTTCCAGACATGGGAAGCAGCCGTGGGTCCTTCAAAAAAACCGTATCGTTTGAGAAATGTAATTGGTATAATTAAAGGCAGCAAATCTGAATGGGCCGATCAGTCCGTAATCGTTTCCGCGCATTACGACCATCTCGGCACCGGCTGGCCCGATGTGCATAAAGGCGACGAAGGCAAAATCCACTACGGTGCGGATGATAACGCCAGCGGCGTGGCCGTTATGCTGGAACTGGCGGCGCTGCTTAAAAAAACCATCGAACCGGAACGCACAATAGTTTTTGTGGCATTCACCGGAGAAGAGAGTGGTTTGCTCGGTTCAAAACATTATGTTGCCGCTTACAAAACCTATCCGGCGGTTAAAGCCATTGGTGTGCTGAACCTGGATACGGTGGGGCGTCTTGGTAAAGGCAAAATACAGGTCATCGGTTCGGGCAGCGCAAAAGAATGGAAGCATATTTTCATGGGCAGCAGTTTTGTGACCGGTATTGAATCGGAAATGGTAACGCAGGACCTGGTTTCCAGCGATCAGGCCGCTTTTGTGGCCGCCGACGTTCCCGGCGTACAGTTTTTCTCCGGCGCCCACACCGATTACCACCGCCCGACCGATACGGCCGATAAAATCGATGCCGCCGGACTGGTTAAAGTGGCCACCTTCGTACGGGAGGCAACGGTTTACCTGACAGAACGTGAAGAGCCGATGACATTCAGCGGTTCGGCCAAAAAAGAAGTGCCGGCCATGCAGAAACCCGGCGGACGCAGGGCGAGCACCGGTACCATGCCCGATTTTGCTTTCAGCGGTGAGGGCGTGCGCGTTGCGTCTGTCGGTGATGGTTCTCCCGCCGATAAAGCCGGATTGAAAACCGGTGATATCATCGTGGAATTCGGCGGTGTTATGGTAAAAAACCTGCGTGAGTACTCGAATGAGCTGAAAAAATACAAACCGGGCGACACGGTTGAAATCGTAGTGGATCGCAACGGCAGGAAATTGAAGAAGAAAATTACATTAAGCGCAAGATGATTCTTTGAAAGAGGTACGGAGAATT
>JAJRVZ010000325.1 GCA_024277055.1 Calditrichota bacterium | reverse complement strand
CGAGATCGGGGTGTACAGACTCGGTGAACTGGTCGGCCGTATGGATTTGCTTCGGGAAAAGGCAAAGCACCGGGAATTTATCCGGAAATACCAGATAAATCTTGAACCGGTTCTGGCTATGAGCAAATCAAAAAAGCCGCTGGCCGACGGTATTAAATTGAAACCGACGCCGGTGCGGGCCGGAATGCACCTGGATGAGATCGTCATTGAAGAGACCCGGCAGGCAATCATGACACACGGACAGGCGGTGGTTCAGCGATCGGTGCATAATACCGACCGCGCCATCGGTACGCGCCTGGCCGGAGAGCTGGCATTCCTGTTTGGCCGGGGTAATTTTAACGGGTTGATCGAATATAAAGTGAACGGTTACGCCGGGCAGAGTTTCGGCGCCTTTCTTACCGACGGTATTGAACTGCATCTGCGGGGGGCGGCAAACGATTTTGTCGGTAAGGGAATGAGTGGTGGATTGATTACGGTTCGTGTGCCAAAAGTCATTCGCGGCATCAAAAAGAAACACACCATTCTCGGCAATGTGGCCCTGTATTGCGCCACCGGTGGAGTATTGCTGGTTGCCGGACGGGTTGGAGAGCGTTTTGCCGTGCGCAATAGCGGCGCATCTGCTGTGGTAGAAGGGGTGGGCAATCACTGCTGTGAATACATGACCCGCGGAACGGTGATCGTGCTTGGAGAAATCGGCGTTAATTTTGGAGCCGGAATGACGGGTGGCACCGCCTATTTATATGGTTTCGACAAAAATATGCAGGCAAAACTGAACAGGGATTACGTGCGCTGCGAATCCTTAAGCGCTGCCGATCAGAATCTTGTTGTCAATCTGTTACGAAAACATTATTTTCGAACCGGTTCGCCGATGGCTGATTTTGTACTGAAAGATTGGCAAAAGCAGAGCGAAAAACTGGTGAAGATTGTTCCGCTGGCTCTGGACATTATTGATTTCCGGAAAATTTACGACCAGCATGTCTCGCAACGGATGGGCGTAATGCTGAATGAATGAACCGGAATCCGGACGGAGATGCACGCCGGGATTGGCAAAAGGGACAGGCGTTCTCGGGTACCATTTCACGGTTGCGATGTAAAAACAAATCGGCAGTTCCGAAAGGTAGACCATGAAACAAGCAATTTACGGTTTCTGTTAATTATGCTGTCCGGTAATCTGAATTATTGCAGAATAATTTACTGTTTACCTGATTTCATCTTGCGGAAAGCCGGGAAGAAGTCGTATTTTTCAAAAATTAATGAAAAGGTTAAAAATGAAATCCATTAAATCCATTATCCTGCTTTCGGCCCTGCTTTTTTACGTCGGTTTTGCCGGTGATTCGAAACGCTTTTTTGAGATGAGTAACTCGCAGATTGACTCGCTGCTGCGTGATACTGCCGCAAAAAATATGTCCATTACCGAGCGCATGAAATTTTATTCGGAATTTTTCCTGGAAACGCCGTACAGTTTTACCTGCGTCGGGGACGGCGAATATGCGCTGCTCGAAACCTATCCGCTGGTTAATTTCAAAGAAACCAATTGTATGGCCTATTGCGAGCATGTTCTGGCGCTCTCTATTTCGGACAGCTGGGATAATTTTTTCAATAACCTGCAGCAGATCAGGTATAAAGACGGCATCGTCGGCATGCGCACCCGCAATCATTACACCATGGCCGACTGGCTGCCCGAAAACAGCTGGCTGTTGCAGGATGTCTCAGGCAAAGTAGGCGGCGAATTCACGAAACAGGTAACCCGAACCATTTCGCACGAAAAATTTTTCAAAGCTAAAGGCATCACCGATCTGCGCTATGTGAAACCGGACCGGAAAATTACCATCGATTATATTCCGAAAGAAGAGATTGTTCGGGTTCGGGATAATTTCAAAACCGGTGACATCGGTGCTTTATTATTTGCAGATAAAACAGACATCTTCTCGGCGCACATGTTCATGGTCATGCATGATGAAAACGGTAAGCCCTTTATTCGCGAATCATCCAGCAGCAAAATGTCGACTTTTGACTCGAATTTCGAAGAATGGGCCGGCAGAATATCGAAATCGGGTCGGTACATCGGAATTGCCGTCATGAGAGTCCGTGATGATCTTAATAAACCGGGCCGAATCATTCTTCCCCGGGAAGTACGGGATATGAAAAGAAAATGATGATTTTATCAATTACTTCAGCGTATATATAATCAATATTATTAATTTTTATGAAGAATTTGGCAAAAATACTTGACATGGGTGTTATATAGCTATAGATTCTCCGAACTTTTTTGAACAAAGGACCAGAATGAATTATCCGGCAGCAAATATTTTTCTTTCGAATGCTACCGTAAGCATAGCGGACCGCCGGGTAAACTCTGTCCGACTTAACCTGCCTTTAGATATTATTCTCCTTATTGGGATTAGCATTCTAATTAGCCTGATCAGCATTCTACTAATTATCGGCTAAAAGAATAGCGGTCAATCCCAAATAATTTTCGTACCAAAATATTAATCAGATTCAGGTAACATAAAATTCAGGG
>JAJRVZ010000324.1 GCA_024277055.1 Calditrichota bacterium | reverse complement strand
GGATCCGTTATGCGCCAACGGCACGAAGACCGGCTGCTGCTGTCCATTGACGGTGTACGGCAATCGGTGTCGGTGGAAATTGAGACGGAATTTCTCAGAAAAGTTACGGAAGTTTCTATTTAATGGTAAGGTTTGAAGAATGAAAAATGATGAAAAGTTTAAAATTGGATTGATAGGCTGCGGGCGCATTTCCAAAAACCATTTCGAGGCTATCGAACAGACCGAAGCCTTTGAACTGGTTGCCGTGAGCGATATTAATGAAGAGCGGGCGAAAGAGGCCGGTCGCAAGTATAAAGTGAAGTGGTACAAAGACCTGGAGAAAATGCTGGATGAAACCCCCATGGACATCGTCGCCATTTGTTCGCCCAGCGGATTGCATTCCCAGCACGGAATAGCCGCGGCCAAACGCGGGGTGCACGTGCTGACCGAAAAGCCGATGGCAACCCGTCTGAAAGACGCCGACAACCTTATTCAGGCCTGCGACAACAATAAAGTACATCTGTTTGTAGTCAAGCAGAACCGGCTGAACACGACAATGCAGCTGCTTAAACGGGCGGTGGACAACAACCGTTTCGGAAAAATATACCAGGCGGCGGTAAATGTGTTCTGGACACGGCCGCAGGAATATTACGATCTGGCCAAGTGGCGCGGCACGTGGGAGTTTGACGGCGGGGCTTTTATGAACCAGGCCAGTCATTATGTTGACGCCCTCGAATGGCTGATCGGGGAACCGGAAAGCGTGATGGGAATGACCGCTACCATGGCCCGCAATATTGAAAGCGAAGATATGGGCGCGGCTATCGTACGTTTCCGCAACGGCGTCATCGCCACGATCAATGTTTCCATGCTGACCTACCCGAAGAATTACGAAGGTTCGATTACCATTATCGGTGAAAAGGGAACGGTAAAGGTCGGCGGCATTGCCGTAAACAAGATCGAGAAATGGGAGTTTGAGGATTACGATGACGACGACAAACTGATCATGGAAAACAATTACAATCCGCCCAATGTTTACGGTTTCGGGCACCTGGCCTACTATCAGAATGTAGCCGCCGTTCTGCAGGGCAGCCAGGAGCCGAACACGGACGGCCGTTCGGGACGCAAATCGCTGGAACTGATCCTGGGAATCTATAAATCCAGTCAGACCGGCAAACGGGTTGCCCTGCCGCTGGATTTGTAATCAAAGAATCCGTGGAAATGACCGATCACCGGGTTTCTGAATAGTAAAAGCAATGTCTGTTTATATACACAAAACTTTTGAAGAAGCGCAGACGGGAAAAACAATCATGGAAACGAAAGTACTTGTATAAAGAAAAACACAGCCGTACGGTTCTGAAGACGATTACCTGGCGTTTTACCGCAACGGTTACGACCGTTACCCTGGTATGGTTATTTACCGGGGAAGTCGGCGCGGCGCTGGCCATCGGCGGTATCGAGGTGTTCCTGAAAATGCTGTTCTACTACCTGCACGAGCGGGCCTGGGACGCCATCAATTTCGGACGTGAAGAGGTTGAGCCGTTTGTGTTGTGGTTCACCGGGCTGCCCGATTCGGGGAAAACAACCATCGCCGATGCGGTGCATAAGAAATTGTCCGAGAACGGCCGGAAAATCGAACGGCTGGACAGTCATACGGTCCGCGCCCTGTTCCCCGCCACGGGATTCAGCAGGGAAGAACGGAACCGGCATATCGAACGCGTCGGTTATCTGGCCGGAATTCTCGAACAGAACAACATCAGCGTTATCGCTTCTTTCATTTCTCCCTACAAAGAGTCACGGCAGAAAGTGCGCGATCTGGCCGGAAATTTTATCGAGGTGTATGTAAATACGCCCGCGGAAATCTGCGAACAGCGCGACGCCAAGGGCAACTGGCGGAAGGCGCGGCGCGGTGAAATAAAGCAGTTCACCGGCGTGGATGATCCCTACGAAGCCCCGGAAAAACCGGAACTGACCATCGACGCCTCCGATTCCTCTCCACAACAAAACGCCGAAGTGATTGTGGGGTATCTGAAGAAGAGGAAATTTGTTTGAAAGTTTAAGAGTTGATGAGTTTAAGAGTTGATGAGTTTAAGAGTTGATGAGTTTAAGAGTTGATGAGTTTAAGAGTTTATGAGTTTATGAGTTTATGAGTTTAAGGGTTTATGAGTTGAAGGGTTTAGGGGTTCGGGTAAGAATTGAGTGAATATGAGTTTTCGTTCGAGAAACTGATTGCCTGGCAAAAAGCACGAAGTTTCGTTACATTCATTTATAAAATAACTTCCGAATTTCCGAAAGAAGAAAAATATGGTCTGGTAAGCCAGATTAGAAGGGCCGGTATTTCAGTGCCTGCGAATCTTGCTGAAGGGTCTGCAAGAATATCGCAAAAAGACCAGGCACGTTATACACAAATTGCTTACAGCAGTATGATGGAAGTGTTGAATCATTTTTATATTGCCATGGATTTAGGATATATTAATGAATCAACATTTGCCGAAATAAAGTTAAAAATAAATGAACTTTCCAAACTTCTGAATGCTTATCGAAATGCACAATTAAACCAATAAACCAATAAACCAATAAACTATTAAACTTTTCAACTATTCAACTATTCAACTATTCAACTATTAAACTATTAAACTAATAAACTAATAAACCACCAAACCAGCCTTAATGAACATCCTCATCACCGGTGCGGCGGGTTTTATCGGATCGAATCTGGCGGAAACATTACTGGCGGACGGCCATTCCGTTACCGCTTTCGATAATTTCGATCCCTATTACCATCCGCAGATAAAAGAAAAAAATATACGGCAGGCGCTGCAGCATGAAAAGTACCGCCTGTTCCGCGAAGATATTACCGATAAACAGGCGGTCAACCGCGTCTTTGAAAGCAGCCGCTTCGACGTCGTGGTGCACCTGGCCGCAAAAGCCGGCGTGCGACCGTCCATCGCCGATCCGACGGGTTACTACCACACCAATATCACCGGCACGCTGAATATCCTCGAGGCCTGCCGCCATTCCGGAGTGACCAGACTGGTTTACGCTTCATCCTCTTCGGTGTACGGTAACAACAAAAAGGTGCCGTTTTCCGAAACCGATAATGTGGATTTTCCGGTTTCCCCCTATGCGGCAACCAAGAAGGCCAACGAGTTGATGGTATATAATTACCACCATCTTTTCGGCCTGCACGCTTTCGGGCTGCGTTTCTTTACCGTGTACGGCCGGCGCGGACGTCCCGATATGTCGGTTTACAAATTCACGCGCCTTATCGACCAGGGCAAACAGGTGCCGGTGTACGGCGAAGGCAAACCGAAACGTGATTTTACCTATATCGACGATATCCTGCAGGGTATCCGTGCCGCCATTGATAAGGTTAGCGGGTACGAAGTGTTCAACCTGGGAGAATCGCACACCATTACCGTGAATCGGCTGGTGGAACTGATCGAACAGGCTCTCGGCAAAAAAGCGGAAAAGATATTCCTGCCCATGCAACCGGGCGATGTGATGGAAACCTATGCGGATATTTCCAAAGCACAAAAACTGCTCGGCTACCAACCGACCACGCCGATTGAAGAAGGGGTGGGGAAGTTTGTGGAGTGGTATCGGGGGAATGGGTGAGAAGAGAAATGAAAAAAGAAAAAAGAAAAAAGAAAAATGAAAAAAGATAAAAGAAAAAAGATAAAAGAAAAATGAAAAATGAAGAATGATAAATGAAAAAAGATTAATAAAGGTCGGTAGCGGGTGTCATTGCGAGACACGACGTCAGTCGTTGTGAAGCAATCTTATCCCGTGACGATTACTGATTGAGTTTCTTTAAGGAAAACGACAAAGGGTGAATGGAACAGAATATCATTTTGATGCGTATTGATGACGGTTGCGAATCCTTATTTCTTAAAGTAAAAAAAGCATGGGTACGCGATCAATAAACTGCGAAGATCGGTTGGAATGAAAGTAAATGAATTACATAATATGAAATGCAAAAGTGGTTATTATTAACATTTAAATATTGAGGTCCTGCTGTGGATTACAAAAACAGAATATCGGTGAATCCAAATATAATGCTTGGCAAACCATGCATAAAGGGAACCAGAATTACAGTTGAACTGATTATAAAAAGAATGTCGGAAGGGGCAACGGTGAATGATCTAATTACGGGTTATCCGAATTTGACTGAAAAGGATGTTCGCGCGGCATTGGCATATTCTGCGGATGTTATTTCCAGGGAGGCGTTGATTGCCTCTTAATTTGTTTGCCGATGAATGTGTGCATAAAAGAATTGTTGATGCTCTGCGAAGAAATGGATACCAGGTTGATTATATTTCTGAAACAAACCCCGGATTAAGTGATTCTGCTATTGTCGATCTGGTATCAAAGAAATCAGCAATATTGATTACTGAAGACAGTGACTTTGGTGAATGGGTATTTGTTCATGGATATAAAAATATTGGTGTCGTTTTTTTACGGTATAAAACTGATGAACTGGAATCAATAATACAGGCGGTTTTAAAAGTGATTTTAAAATTCGAAAAGAAAATGTTTAAAAAATTCATTGTTATTACATCAAAAAAATATCGAATCAGAGAAATAGATTAATATTTATTGTTTGATGGAAAGGGGAAGAAAGAAGAGAAAAGAAAAAAGAAAAAAGAGAAAAGAAAAAAGAAAAATGATAAATGATAAATGAAGAATGAAAAATGAGGAATGAAGGGCGGGAGCGGGTGTCATTGCGAGACACGACGTCAGTCGTGGGGAAGCAATCTTATCCCGTGACGATTTTACCGGGTGTGATTTTAGGAAAGATAAAAGAGAAAAGAGAAAAGAGAAAAGAAAAAAGAGAAAAGAGAAAAGAAAAATGATAAATGATAAATGAAGAATGAAAAATGAGGAATGAAGGGCGGTAGCGGGT